>CAZFKY010000001.1:0-34477 GCA_964519485.1 uncultured Candidatus Saccharibacteria bacterium
TGTGTTCATTGCCACCATTGTACCAATCCACCGGCATCCAATATTTCAATTTTTTCTTATCTGCAAAAGCTTTATTATTTTTCACATCTGCGTAGCGTAAGAAATACCAAGAAGAACCTGCCCAGTTTGGCATGGTGTCTGTCTCCCTTTTAGCCTTGCCCTTACATTTTGGGCATTTGGTATTTACCCATTTTGTAATATTTGCTAGTGGACTCTCGCCATTGTCAGTAGGCTGGTAATTTTTTACCTTTGGAAGCTCTAGCGGTAGGTCTTTTTCCGGAAGTGGCACAATACCGCAATACTCGCAATGCACTACTGGTATAGGCTCACCCCAATATCTCTGACGAGAAAAAACCCAATCTCGAAGCTTGAAGGTGGTCTTCAATCTACCACCCACAAACTCGGTGATTTTCTTTTTCGCTTCTTCGGAAGTAAGATCATTGAACTTTCCAGAATTTACCAAAATACCGTATGGAGAATAAAATAAATCTGATCTACCAATTCTGTTGAATGGTGTAGGATTGGTGGTGATAAAAGAAACAACTTTTTCTCTCTTCACCCAAACAATATCATGTTTCTGTTTTTCTTCTTCCGTAATTTCCTTTCTTTCTTCATTTTCTAATTCAAAATAAAGACCATAAAAGTCTGCGTTTCTGTTTTCATTTTTTTGAGGATGCCAAAACGAAGCCCTCATGGGGTTACCTAAGTATTGTATAAATTTTAAATTTTTATAACCTGTTTCTTCATAAATCTCCCTTTTTGCTGCTTCTATCATATCTTCACCTTCTTCAACACCCCCAGTGATTGGACTCTTCCATTTAGCATCTTTTTTCCAATCCAACAATAAAAACTCATCTGTCTTTGGATTTCTAACATAACATTCTACACACTTTCTAAATACAAAAGGCAAACCCACTTTAGGAGGATGAAGTTTTTCTACTTCATGTTCTGCAACTACATACTTGATCTCAAGACCATGCTTCTTTGCAAATTCCCAGTCTCGTTCATCGTGCGCAGGTACAGCCATCACAGCCCCTGTACCATAATTTGCGAGCACATAATCCGCCACCCACACAGGTATTTCCGCACCATTCGCAGGATTGATGGCTTTTATGCCTTTCAATTCTACTCCGGTCTTTTCTTTATCAGTAGCGAGGCGGACTGCTTCATCTTTCTTCTTTACTTCATTGATATATTTTTCTACCTCTCCCCAATTTGATATTTTATTCTTCAAATCTAACACCACTTTGTGTTCTGGGGCTAAAACCAAATAAGTAGCTCCAAAGATGGTGTCTGCACGAGTGGTGAAAATATCTACTACATCTAGTTTTAAACTATTGGCTACGAGCTGAAAGCTAATCTGAGAGCCCTCGGACTTTCCTATCCAATTCCTCTGAGAGAGCTTCACATGAGGTAAATAATCCACTGTGTCCAGATCTTCATAGAGCCTATCTGCATATTTGGTAATAGCGAGCATCCATTGCTCTTTTTCTCTTTTTTCTACTGGAGCCCCACAACGCTCGCAACAACCATTGATCACCTCTTCATTCGCAAGACCAGTCTTGTCATTTGGACACCAATTTATATTTATTTTAGCTTTATAGGCCAAACCTTTCTTTAAGAATTGCAAAAAGATCCACTGGGTCCATTTGTAATATTTCGGATCAGTAGTATTTATTTCCCTCTTCCAATCAAAAGAAATACCGATAGATTTTATTTGTTTACGAAAATTATCTGTATTCGTTTTGGTAACCACTCTAGGATCTTTGCCTGTCTTGATAGCATAGTTTTCTGTAGGTAAACCAAAAGCATCCCAACCTATAGGATAAAGCACATTATAGCCCTCCATCCTCTTCTTTCTGGAAATAAGATCCATACCTATATATGGCCTAGGATGCCCTACATGTAGACCATCACCAGATGGATATGGAAACTCTATCAAAGAATAAAACTTTTTAGCCTTACTCTTGTCTTTGGCATTATAGATACCTTTTTTATCCCAGTAATTCTGCCATTTCTTTTCGATTTTCTTGTGATCGTAGTCCTTCATATATAGTGATAATACCTAAAAAACCACCTTTTTGCAAAAGTAATTTTTTTTATTTATTTAATTAGAAGAGATGTATTTCTTATTAATATTTATCGATACATAACCAAGACCAATAAACAAAAATCCTAATATGACCAAAGCCATAGGCCAACCAATTGAATCCGCAAAATACTCGCCAGTAATGTATGAAATATAACCTAATAAAAACAAAGTACTTACAATAAGAACACTGCGACTCCTGGAATAGATGGAGTACATAAATCCACTAAAAACCAAGGCAACATAAAACAATTGCCAAACTGGTGAACCATAAATTCTAGAAAAGGCAGCTCCTAATAATCCAAGGATGCCGAAAAAATCTAGAAACAAAACCAGCTTGTTGTTCCAACCATTTCGAAATGTATGCGACAACAATAAATATACTATACCTATAACCATAGTTAGATAAGAATATATTTCTCCATTTTGATAAAAATATCCCCCAACCAATGCTCCGATTAAAACATACATGAAGGCTGTACCATTTATTATGGTTAATAGAGTAAGAAGAGTTTTTTTAACAAAAAAATTAAAAAATAAACAAAACAAGAAAACCAATAATAATGAAAAAGTAACTGGCCATAAAGTTTCATTGTTGTAAAAAGAAACACTAGAATACTGCACGAAAGTTGCGAGCTCTACTCCACCAAAACCAAGAAAGTAAAGCGTCTGAGAAAGTTTACTATTCCACCCGCCACGGAATGAATATGCCAACAGTACATAACAAAATCCTATAGTTATAGTTAAATATGCATATAGATTAGTATAGTCAGTGAACATGCCTTCTGTTATCGCATATAAAGTAGAATAAATAAAAATGGTTCCGTTTAGAATAGCAAAAAAAGTAAGCATTGCATTTCTATGTATATACGTTAGCAATAAATAAAATAAGAAGATTAAACTAAAAATAAAAGCTGTCGGACCAGAAGAAGGAATACTGCCTGTCATTTCATATAAAGCAACCATAGAACCACCAGGTATCAACATTCCACCAATAAAGTGGAAAACTGTTCCCACGGTATGTTCAGGATTATTTTTTGAAAGAAACGAACCGAGCCCGGTAATAATGAGACCAAGTCCTAAGGTGATGAAAATTCTCCCAAAAGAACCTATATCATTCCAAATCTGTGACGCAAATAATACTAAACCCACAATAGCAATAATAGATCCCAAGACATAAAGTAGCTTTGTTACAGAAAAGGAAGGTGTTTTAATCTTGCTCAAAGTCGACGCAGTAGATACCGAAGACAAACCCAGCATATTGGAAACCTCACTTTTACTTATTTCTCCTGTTGTAATTTTATTAGAAAGTTCTTGTAATAGCTCGTCTTTAGTCATAAAATTTAATTCCTCCCTGGAAGAACCCATCCAAGAAATTGAAAGTTATTTTGATAATAATATCGATCATTATTATTAATAAGATTTAATTTACTATGACTCTTACCCTTCACTAGTGAGTAGCCGTAAGATGATCCCCCACAACCACCAAAAATAAAGAAATCACATCCCCCATGGTAAACAGAATCCCAGGATACACTGACACCATCCTGAGAGGTCAATAAGCCACTCAAATTAAGCGCCTGTGCTTCTTCTAGGCTAATCTCTCTACTTTCATTCTTTTCTGTATCATGTAGAAAAATTCTTGCTGTGTAATTTTCTTTAATATCTGGAATTTTATTATTATTTAAATCCTGTTCGGGATCTATCGCACGAATCACCAACTTACCATTCTCTACAAAATATTTTTTCTGTAAAAAGTCATTGCAGTTATAGGGATAATAATTATTATTTTCTACACAAACAGTATAAATAAAATTATATTTCGTTTTTAAAAAAATCGAAGGAAGGTATGTGGTAAGGACAACAATAATAATCAATAAAACTGGCAACAAAAAAGCCAATAAAACTGCAAAATTTCTTTTTATAAAGTCTTTCATTTCTTTATTATACCACAAATTAAAGAGACTTGCTCCAGACTGCTGTATTGGCTAGTGGTATAACCCTATTGTTGGACTTTTCTAGTACACACATCTCTCCTGCTTCTACACCACCTTTAAAATCCTTCATTTTTTCAGACAAAGCATAACCGAGTGAGAGAGCAGACGCATCGATAGCATAAGAAGTGAGGATTACAAACAGAGGGTCATCTGATAAAACCTTTTTTACTAAATCCAAAAGTTTCGGCAAATTTTCCTCCAATTTCCAAACTTCACCCTTAGGACCACGTCCAAACTTTGGTGGATCCATAATCACTGCATCATATTTATTGCCTCTTTTTACTTCCCTTTCTAGAAATTTTATTACATCATCTTCTATGATACGCATCGGTAGATTTTCAAGTCCAGACAACTCTTGATTTTCTTTTGCTATTTTTAAAGATTGAGAAGATGCATCGAGATGGGTGACCTCTGCACCTGCCCGAAGAGCAAAAAGGCTAGCCACCCCGGTGTAACCAAACAAGTTTAAAAACTTAAGCCCTGAAGCACGAGATAAATTTTGACCTGGGGCTCGCCCGCTTGCGGGTAAAGCGGCAAAATTTTTCTCGTGCGCAAGGGCCTCATTAATCTTTTGCTCAATAAAATCCCAATGGGTAGCCTGCTCAGGAAAAAAGCTCAAGTGGCGAAAAGGTGTAGGAGAAGCCATGAATTTTATACCTTTATATTCCATTGGCCAACGTTCTGCAAACTTTTTCTCCATTTTCCAACCAGCTTTAGCACCTGTCTTGGAAGACCAAAATTTACCATCAATACTAGCCCAATCTTTTTTGGGTAGAGTTTTAGGCCAAACTGCATCTTCGTATGGACGCACAAAAACATGCTGACCAAAACGCTCCAGCTTTTCACCTTCTCCTGTATCAAGAAGCTCATAATCTGGTTTACCTGTTCCTGTGGCGGGCCAATCTTTGGTATAAAATATTTTTAATTTATTTTCCATATTATATTTTAAATTCTATTACATCTCCGTCTTTCACTATGTATTCCTTGCCTTCTGTGCGTACTAGGCCCTTACCACGCGCATTGCCATAAGAACCAGCGTTAAGTAAATCCTGCCAATTTATAACCTCAGCACGGATAAATTTGTCTTTAAAATCTGTATGGATAGCTGTACCAGCAATAGGAGCTGTTGAGCCTATTTTTATGGTCCAAGCCCGGCTCTCATCCTCACCCGTAGTAAAAAAAGTCTCAAGACCGAGGAGCTTGTAGCTAGCAACGATAAGATCATCAAAACCTTTTTCAAACACAGAATCTATTTTTACAAAAGCCCCTGGTACATCAAATTCCACGTTTTGATTTGCTTCTGAAGTATTGAGAACAAAAAGCATGGGCTTTAAGGTAAGCAAATTTAGTGATTTTATTTTAAACTTTTCATCATCAGTCAAGTTTGCAGTAGTGGCCATCTTGCCCTCTTCAAGCACTTTTTCAATTCTTTTCAAAATAGCTTCCTCGGTAATTGCATCCTTGCTACCCTTTTTTAAATCTCCAGCTAAAGATTTTATTCTCTTGGAAACTATTTCCATGTCAGAGAGCACAAGCTCGAGATTAATCACCCCTATATCTTGCATTGGGTCGATCTTATTCGCCACATGGATTACAGATGGATCTTCGAATACTCGCACTACGTGCGCAATAGCATCCACTTCGCGAATATTTGTGAGAAATTTATTACCCAAACCTTCTCCTTTGGATGCTCCAGCCACTAGACCGGCAATATCTACGAATTCTATCACTGCTGGCACTGTCTTAGCTGATTTAGAAAATTCAGAAAGTTTATAGAGTCTCTCATCTGGCACAGGCACAATACCTACAGAGGGATCAATAGTACAAAAAGGGTAATTCTCTGCTGGGACACTCTTTTTAGTAAGTGCATTAAAAAGCGTGGATTTACCCACGTTTGGCAAACCTACGATTCCAATACTTAATGACATAGCTATAATGTAGCAAAATTAGAAAATATTGTCATTTCTTATATCCCAGCTACACCGAAAAGTTTTCCTATACCAAAAGTTATAAGCATAGCGAGTAAGCCACCTAAAACTACTCTCAAGGTAGCTTTTCTTTTACTAGCCCCACCAGCGTGGGCACTAAGTGCGCCAGTGATAACAAGAGCTACTAAAACACCTAAGAAGGTGGCGTAAATGCGCCAAGTTGCAGGTGATAAGGAAATCATAATAATTGGAATGATGGCCCCACACACAAAAGATAAAGCTGAAGCATAAGCTGCGTGCCAAGGATCAGTAAGGTCATCCGGATCAATACCGAGTTCTGCGTCTAGATGAGCAGCAAAAGCATCACCCTTGGTAAACTCTTCCGCTACTATTTGCGCTGTCTTTCTAGAAAGACCTTTGCGCTCATAAATATCTACAAGCTCTTGTAATTCTTTTTCTGGATGCTCGATTAATTCTTGGCGTTCTTGCTCGATGAGGGCTCTCTCTGTATCTCTCTGAGTACTGACGGACACATACTCTCCCACCCCCATAGACAAAGCTCCTGCCACCAAGCCCGCCACACCTGCTGTCAAAACTACAGACAAAGAGTGCTCTGCGCCCGCCACACCCACCACCAATGAAGCCACAGACACAATACCGTCATTCGCTCCTAATACAGCCGCTCGAAGCCAATTCAATTTTTTATTTGAAGTCGAAGACTGTGCTTCACTATGCACAATAGAGTCACGAAACATATTCATATATTTTTAGACTTCCTTAATTTCGTTACTAATGACTTCTTCTGCTGCTTCAATGTCTTTTTTAAATTGAGTGATAAAAGCACGCTCATCTGGGGCAAGAGGTTGCAAAGCTTTTATTTTCTTTAGAATTTTCATTTGTTCTTCTGCGTCTTCTTCCAAGATAGAAAAGCTCTTATTTACCATAGATTTTGCATGAGCCAATCTCTTGCGCATATCTTCTCTATAATGAAGTACTTTATACCAACCCCAGGTAGAAATAAAGATGAGCATTATTATCACGGCTACCATCGGTATAAGTAGAGAGAAAGTATTTACTACATTATTCACGATAGTATCAGATTTTAATACATTGACCTTGATAGATTCAGATTTAGAGCTCTCAGTGCCGCCTTTGGTCTTACTATAAGCAGTAATCTCATATACACCGCTATTTGCTTTGTCAGAAACATAAGTAAATACACCCTTGTCATCAGCCTTAATTTTATAAGTATTGTTTAAAACATTATCTACCTCACCCAAAGAAGATGTAGAATTATTAAGTACAGCAGACACATCCATATATACATCGATACTTGGATCAGCCAAACCTTTCACTACTATATATTCTTTTTCTTTTATATTTTCAGAGTATTCAGTAAAAGATGGTGTGATGAGCCCACTGATATTGAAAGAGTCCGTATTAGAAACCACATCGTTATTTATAGTATCCATAGATACCTTGAGGGTGTGGCTACCCTTAGGCAAAGCTGGTGCTTCGTATATACCTGAAGATTGACTCTCCCAAGGATATGACACATCATCAATACTAATCCTATAATTAGAATTTTTCTTTTTTCCTGTACTAGAGATCAAGAACTTGGTGACAGAATCTACACTATCCTTCTTTTTCAACTCTTCTATTTGAATACTAGGTGCTGGTTTATCTTTCTCTACCACTGGAGCTGGGGCTGTCACTGGAGGAGTCTCTTTTACTGGCGCAGTATTTATAGTAAAATTCGCCTGACCAGATTTAGATATTATATTTGTGCCCTGACCATCGTTTGCCAAGACAGAAGAGGAGTTAAATTTTATATTAGCAGAACCAGTAGATTTTGCCTTGAAGGACAAAGTGGCTACAGTACCACTAGATCCAGTATATCCAGACAAGATAACGCCTTCCATATCTATGGTGCCCAGAGAATTTGAATAAGTCGGCTCCTGTGCCCAAAGAGTAATAAGAGAACCAGACTTTGATACCGAATTTAAAGAAAGTATATCCTGAGAAAACTTTAGTGAGCCAGAGACAGCATTGGCTGATTCACCACCTGTAGATAGTAGTATTTTTACGGTAATAGTATCTCCTACTTTATAGGTTCCAGATGAAGGAGATAAGTTTAAATCAGCTGCAAAAACATTTTGTGCAGAAAAAAATAATATAAATAAAAATAAAATAGAGAAAAGTACTTTAGAAACTTTTATCATACTTAAATTATACCCTAACTCTCTTTAAATATCTATACAAAAAGTAAATAAATAGTGTTGATAACAACAATAATAGATACATATAAGGCGAGACCACAGTAGAGGAAGAAAAATTACCATTTAGATCATACGCTTTCACTTTAAAATAATAAAATGGTGTCTGATTTTTTAATAAATAAGGACTATCCGTATTTACACAAGAGAAAAATTCACAGACTTGATATTGGCCAATACCTGAACCTTTGTCATTGGTACTAAAAACAATAAAATATTTGCCATCAAAAATGGCTGGATCTCTAGAACGCACCACAGAAAAACTCTCTGGTGCAATTTTGTCATCCAACACAAAATTAGGATCAGCCTTACCATCTAAATTAGGGGTAATTTTAATAGAATCATTAAATACAGTATTTTTTACGACAGTACCCTTACCATCATTTAAAAAAGTACTTACATTATTTAAAGATAACTTTGCCAAACCTATAGCCTTTGCCCTAAACACCACTTGAAATACTTCCCCCTTATTAACTAAAACACCTCCGGGGGTTATGCCAGAAAAATGAATCAATCCTGGTATTTTGTTTTCTGGTTTTTCTACCCAAAAACTGACAAAAGAAGATCCTGTATTTATGACCTCTATTTGGAGTAGACTTTTATCATAAGATAAATCACCTTCTAGGGTGTTTATCTGCTCTCCTTCGGTATTTAAATAGACAGTGCTAGTAAAAGTTGTACTTTCAGGTTTAATCTTGCTGTCAGATTCCAAACTCAAACTAGCAGCAAAAGATTTATCTGCCACAAATAACAAAACTATAACAAATATAAATTTAAATTTTTTCATATTATCCAGTCCAATAATAAGCCATAATACTAAAGTCGATTAAATTAATCTTGCCATCGCCATTTAATTTACTAGCATCAAAAGAAGTTGAAGCATTATTTAAATTTTTCTTATACCAAAAAGCAGCAATAGAAAAGTCTACTAGGTTCACCCGACAATCTCCATTCAAATCTCCTTTAGCTGGACATTTCTTGGTCTTATCTACTTCAGTGTTTTTATTACCTACCGTAAAAGCCACTACCTTACTATAAGAACTAATTTGACCATCTTTAGCTGATTTTGATTTAGCATTGTGATCTCCTAGCTCAAGAGGTGAAGAATCTACCACTTGGAGATACACACCCTGAGCATCTGCATTTACTTTTTTGAAGATTTCTTCTTCTGAGTGGATAGAAATAGTAATTTCACTAGAAGGTATAGATTGACCAAAGAAAGTTATATTATCTCCTTTTTTAACCTGACTTTTATCTACTCCAAGAGTCGGCGCTAAAAAGATGCCTCCGATATTTGTGGTTGAACCAGAAGTCAAAGATACTGGGAAAGTAAGGAGGGATGATCTATTACCTTGGTAGTCTTCGGAGTAAACAGAGAAAATATAATTACCAGCATTTAAATTATTTACAGTTATAGTGAAATTCGCATCACTACCAGCCACAGTAGAAGATAATATTTGTGCATCTTTGAGTAGAGTCACATTACTACTCGGATAAGCCCTTCCCGAAAATACAGCGGATGCATCAGAAGAAACTATGAAAATTCCGCCGCCTCCGCCGCCTCCGCCTCCGCCGCCATTATTATTGTTATTACTAGAAGCTACTGGTGTAGCAGAGACTTCATCGGATTCACTTAAGAGTATCCCAGAAGCATAAGATCGGATCTTAAAATAATAATGCGTGCCATTCGTAAGACCAGTTTTAGTAGTAGTCAAAACATCTCCAACAGAAGTATAAACATGACCACTGCCTGAAGTTGTACTTACACCTAACTCATAACTAGTAATATTTGCCAGAACCCCCACAGAAGCTGTCCAAGAAATTATTGCTTGTGAATCACCGGCTGTAGCTGATACTACTGGTGATGTAGCTATTGGAAAATAAAGCAATCCTATATTATGAAGAAAACTAATACTAGAACTCTGCCCAATATCGAGCTCACCAGTACTGCTAATATATTGGAAACTAGAAGAACTGGACTGACCGCCACCGATAGTATTTATAGGATTTTCTACTTTAAAACTAGGACTAGATACATCTGCTCTAGCTGAAGAATAAAATAAAAAACTAAAAACTAAAATAATTAAAAGGTTTTTCTGAAAAACTTTCATTGTTTTAATTATATCAAATAAAAATACCTACCTACAAACAAAAAACACCATTTCTGGTGCCTTTTGTTTTTTGTAGACTTAATTCAAATATTAAGGCTTCTTTGGAGTTGTGGTAGATGTACTACTTGGTGGAGTAACCCCTTTTTGATTACCAATATTTAAAGGTGCTACATCGATAATCTTGTTTAGGGTAACACTGTACAATACAGCCTTTTTGGCTTGAGCATATATAAGCACCTTGTCTCCTTTTTGAGCATTTGCAAAGAAAGATTGATCTTTTAAAGCTTCAGGGTCAGATACGGTAGCTACTGTTGGACTCTCACCTACAGGCAAGATTGCCAACTTTGAAACCTTAGCTACTAAATCAGCTACCTCTTTTTGAGCTATAGCTTGAGGATTTTGCTTCAACACTCTCAATTGAGAGTAAAAATAACCAGCCAAAACCACAGCTATGATAGCTATAAATGGCACCTCAACACGCATTAAATTCTTTTGTGACATATTTTCCATATTATTTGTTAATAACTAATAATTTATAGATAAGAATATACTTACCAACCAAATAATTATACAGCAAGCTTATTTGGTAAGCAATAGTATATTTTAGGGTGCATCCCCGCCGCCACCTCCACCGCCACCTCCTTGAGAAGCTAGGCTGTCTGCATAGAAATCATCTCCACGGGTATCACTAGAATTACCCTTTCCTACCAATCCTGGTCTACCTGTAGAATACGTAGAATCAGTAGTCGTGGTTACGACCACACCATCTTGTTTTAGAGTAAGTGTGGTGCCTGTGATTTCAAGTCTGATTCTCTCACCGGGATTAAATGCTGTACCAGTGTACAATGTAGTAGGAGCACCGGAAGACCATTTTATAATTTTTACATTTGTACTATCAGAATAAGCACCATAGCCACTCTGTGCGCCAGACTGCAATCTAACTCCGACACCCATGTAATTTCCGGAAGATAAAGCCGGTAATACAAGCTCAGCAAATTGATTATCATTAAATGCTCCCACGTTCCATCTTGCCATAGTATCTACTCCAGCAGCATTACTCATAACTGCATTACTATTTAAGGCAAAAGCTCCATTCAAAACATTCCAGCTCGAATCATAACCCACCAAAGGCACACCATTAGACCCTGTAAAGGCTTGAGGCAATTCACCACCACCGCCACCAGAATTACCTTCTCCACCGCCACCATTAAATCCTCCGTGGCCAAAACCTCCACCACCGACAGCTGTACCACCACCAGAATCTCCTCCACCACCTCCACCACCGACAGCTGTACCACCACCAACAGCCACAAAGCCCCAACAAGAACCATTATTTACACCCACTTTAAATATATGATCTTTCGGACCAGAGTAATTTTGACTAGCGTTACATCCCACATCAGACAAAACTACGAAATCTAATATTCCATTTGGAGTTGTAGAAAAAGTGATATACCAAATAGAGCCATTATCAGGAGAACCGATCCAAATAGGCTCTGTAGGGGTACCGTGGAAATTCATCTGATTTGCAATAATAAGATTCCCGGCGACCGCAAAATTTATTCTGTGTCCTGGTGTTTCATTATTTAAATTATAATAAGTAGCAGATTTTATTAACACCACATCTGGTATTGGATCTAAAACCACTGTGCCATTATTATGAGTAAATGTGCCTTGCACTGCAAAATTTCCTCGCAATGTAAGGATACCTGTATTTGAAGCAATTACATTACCATGAGTATCAAAATCAGCATTTACAGTAAGATTTGGGTCATTGGTATTTAGATTTATATTTGGATTACCAGCATTGGTTCCATCTAAGCGATGAACAATCATAGTGCCAGAAGAAGGCACAAAAGTTCCCGGACCTTTCATAGTCAAATCATAATAAGTAATATTACCTGGAATATTTGTAGTATTACCGGAACCTGAATTAAAGATTATATTACTACCGGTAGTAGAAGCAGAGAGGGTTCCATTTAATGTAATTGGTGTACCATTGTTCAAAGAAAATTCTAGCGTATGCGCACCCACTGAAAGAGTTTGATTAGCATCGATAATAGCGCTTGTTGCAACAACATCAGATAATATAGAAAGTGTTGTATTTCCTGTATTTGCAGAAATTTGAATAATACCCAAATCAGAATTATTACCATTTGTATTTAAAGTCTGAGTACCAGCCAAACCTTTTGCAAATATTACCTTGTTGCTTGCACTTTTATTTACAGTAGGTCCAGAAGAAACTACAGTATTACCACGAACAGTAATATCAGAAGATGGTAATGTAAATGTGCCTGAACCTGTAAGTGTGAGGTTATTATAAATACTAGCAACCACATTTTGAGTTGATCCAGAATAAACCACAGTACTATTGCCTGAAGCAAATGTACCGTTAATCACGAGAGGTGTGGCCCCTGTAAGCTCTAAAACTCTATTATCTGAGCCCATGTTAAGGGTAGTATTTAAAGATACAGTAACAACACCAACAATAATATTTCCAGTACCACCAGTAGAGACAGCTACGGCCTGTGACCCAGATGAAGAAGACAAAGTCAAAGTATTAAAAGTCCAATTATTGTTTCCAGATGTTTGACCAAGGTTTTTAGTAGAAGCTACTTGCATAGTCACAGGGACATCGGTATTTACAGTTCCTGCGCCAGTCATATTTCCGTTTACTATCAAGCTTCCTCCGCCAGTACTACCGTTCAAAGTACCATCTACCACAACATCACCAACCAAGGTAGTATTCGCACTACTTCCCAAAGACAGGGTGGCATTATTCGATATAGTGGTAGTGCCGTTTATAGTCACAGTAGGGTTGTTCACAGCAAAAGAAAATGCTGCTGGATTAGAGCCGTTACCCACTGTAAAATATCCGTTCACAATAGTAGTTCCCGAAAGGAATTTACTAGCAGAAGCACCTGCGCTTGGACTAATTTGCAAATTATTATAAGTAAGAGCAGGAAGATTTGTCCCACCTGGTCCAGTATAAATCACAGTAGAACTTCCCGCAGAAAGTGTAGACTTACTGTTAGCAAAAGACAAAGTGCTAGTGGTTAAGCTTGAAGAACCTAGTGATAATGTATCTGTGTTAGTAGAGCCAGCATTTCCTACAGTAAGAGTTCCAGACACAACATTGCTGCCCGACATATTATATGTAACCCCTGTCAATGCGTCAGAAGTACCTCCGAGTGTCAGATTACCGTAAGTCGTAGTCTCTACATCAGTTGTTCCTGTTTGTCCTTCGTAATCAATTGTACTACTAGTGCCACTAAATATACCGTTGTTTATAAATGGTCTTGATGATCCAGTTCCAGTGCCTGTAATTGTTGTTGTGTAAAAAGATGGGGCAAAAGTCTGAGACGCATCTACGAGCAAAGTCGTCACTTTGGTATCACCACTCAAAGCCAAAGTCGTAGCTCCAGAATTTGCTGATATTTGTATATTACCTAAATCACTACTACCACCATTTAGGTTCTGAGTACCTCCACCACCTTTAGCAAATATTATTTTATTGCTTGCACTCTTGGTGACTGTAGCACTAGCATTCACAACCAGATTACCTCTGATAGTAATATCTGAAGCTGGTAATGTGTATGTACTACTGCCACCTAGTGTAAGATTATTGTAAGTAGTAGCAGTGACATTTTGCAATGTTCCAGTATAAGCTACAGTTCCTGTATTTGGCACAAAGCTACCAGTTATTACAAAAGGACTAGAAAATGCTGTAGATGTGAAATAAAGATTTCTATTACCTGAACCTAGATCAAGGGTAGTGCCTGCACCTACTGTCAAAGAGTATCCAACATATATATTAGAGGTACCAGCAGAATTTAAAGTGACAGTCGAAGAAGGACTAGAATTTATATTCAAAACCTGGAATTTCCAATCACCAGCAGGAATAGATCCTGAACCTCCAAAATTCTTATTACTAGCCACATCAATATTCACAATACAAGTAGTACCAAAACAAGTTGAAAAATCAATAACGCCCGAACCAGTAAGATTGCCCGATACGTTTATGGTGCCTGTACCTGATCCAGATTTATTTATAGTTCCATTAACAATAAGATCATTTGTAGTAATTGATGATACTCCAGAAGCAACTCCATACACAGCCCCAGCTGCGATGGTGGTAGACCCTGTGACATTTATCACCGGATTGTTTGTTGTTATCACACCTGCATGAGAGCCATCACCTATAACCAAGTTATTCGCAACATTTGTAGTGCCAGAAGCTATGGTAATACCAGTCGAAGACGACGAAAGGAACTCTAAATTATAATAACTAGCTGCTGCTGAAGTAACAACACCGAGAACACTTCCAGTATATCTTACAGTCGATGTTCCATAAACAATTGTGCCTTTGTTTGAACCCGATAAAGACAGAGGTGTCCCTATACCAGATGAAAGTGTCAACGTAGTGGAACCTAAATCTAAAATATCTGCATTAAAAGATGAATTATTACCCACAGCTAGAATACCTGCAACAATAACATTGCCATTCATAGTATAGGTAACACCGGAAGCAAGGTCCATAGTCGTACCCAAAGACAAAG
Organism: uncultured Candidatus Saccharibacteria bacterium; assembly: GCA_964519485.1. Taxonomy (GTDB): domain Bacteria; phylum Patescibacteriota; class Minisyncoccia; order Phycocordibacterales; family UBA9973; genus UBA9973. The sequence continues at coordinate 14,961 of CAZFKY010000001.1, forward strand.
TATTGTAACCAACATTTGTGGTCTCTATATCTGTAGCTGATGTGCCTTCATAATCCATATTAATGTTAGTTATCGTAGTACCATTGTTTATAAATGGCCTAAGAGCACCTGACCCAGAACCAGTCACAGTAAAAGTAGAGGCCACAGTAGATAGTGTTTGACTAGCATCGACTAAAATTGTCGTGACCTTTGTATTACCAGTCAGAGCCAGAGTCGTAGCTCCAGAATTTGCTGATATTTGAATATCACCTAAATCACTACTACCGCCATTTAGGTTCTGAGTACCTCCACCACCTTTTGCAAATATTATTTTATTACTTGCACTCTTAGTGACTGTACCCCCGTTTGAAATCCAGTTGCCTCTTATGGTTATATCAGATGCTGGTAAGGTATAAGTCCCAGCTCCACCTAGGGTAATATTATTGTATGTAGTAGGGGCAACATTGGAAGTAGCTCCTGTATACTGCACTGTTCCTGTGTTTGGTATAAATGTACCAGATATTACAAGAGGAGTACCTGTACCAGACAATATAATAGTCTTGGATCCTGAATCTAAGCTAGTACTACTAGAAATAGTCATTACACCAGACACAGTGATAGACCCTGAGCCAGATTGAATAGTAGAAGTAGTAGAAGAACCCGTAAATGTAAGACTGCCAAAAGTCCAATTATTGGTGCCACTAGTCGTACCGAAATTTTTATTTATTCCAGCAAAATTATGAGTGAAAGTATTTCCAGAAATATTTATAGTGCCTGTACCTGCGACATTACCAGTCGCAGAAATATTCCCCGCACCAGAGCCAGACATAGTGCCATTTACAGTAAGATCAGCCAGTGACACTGCTCCACCTCCAGTAGTAAATGTAGCATTGGCTGCGATAGTGGTAGCTCCAGTGACATTTATTATTGGGTTATTAGTAGCAGCTGTTGCTCCATTGTTTGTGCCATTCCCCACGGTGAGTGTGCCACCGATATTGTAAGTACCAGCACCCATTATATTTTGAGTGGCACCAGCAGGACTCAATTCTAAATTGTTGTATGAAGCCGCCGTACTAGTAGCACCATTACCTGTATATTTCACAGTGGAAGTACCAGGAGAGAGTAGACCCTTACTACTACCTGCAAATACTAGAGGCGTACCTGTGCCTGATAAAGTCAAAGTGGTAGAACTTAAAACAAAAGTATCTGCATTTGTAGAAGAAGCATTGCCCACAGTAAGAACATTTTGTACTGTGATATTACCTGAAGCAGTAAATGTCCCGCCTGCCACTGTATCAGATATTGAACCGATGTTTAAATTATAATAAGTAGCACTAGCTACAGAATTTCCAGTAGAAAAACCTTCAAAGCCAAAAGTAGAAGCATTAGGAGTAAATACACCGCGTGAGGCATTTACCACCAAAGATCCGTTAGTTGAACCACCTGTCGAAGCTTGACCAGTAACCCAAGTCCTAGAACCAGCATCGAGAGTCGTGCTAGCAGAATCAGCACCTAAACCAACATTAACACTAAAAAATCCATATATACCACCAGAACCCCCAGAAGAAGCTGTAATAGTGACAGGTGAACCAGAAGAATTTGAAAACTTCAATGTAGCAAAATCCCAATTATTAGACCCAGATGTAGTACCAAAATTTTTACTACTTGCTACTCTTTGCTCAAAAGTTGCATTAAATAAATTTATTCTACCCACACCTACTACATTTCCATTTGCAAAAACATTGTGAACTGCTCCACCAGACAAAGTACCGTCGACTGTTAAATCACCGACAAAGTTAAACACACCATCACCATCTGTAAAGATAGCGTTCGCAGCAATTGTGGTAGTACCATTGACTGTAAAGGCTGGGTCATTAAGAACAGCACTGACTCCTGCATTTGTTCCATCTCCAACAGTAAGTGCCCCTCCTATAGTATAAGTACCAGCACTCAAGATCTGCTGAGAAGAACTAGAAGGTTTAAATCCTACATTGTTGAAAGTTGTACCGGCTGGTTGCGCAGGAATAGTAACTCCGTTACCAGTAAAATCAAGAGTGGAAGTTGCTCCAGTAAATACACCTTGAGGTGAAGATAGTATTACGAGTGGTGTCGAAGCAGAAGAAAGCGTCCATGTCTTTCCTCCTGCGTTTAATGTAGTCACAGCACCTACAGCATCCCCTGCCTTACCCACGAGCAAACTTCCAGTTACTGTTATGCCACCTGTACCAGATTGAGTTGTTATAGTAAAAGGAGAAGATGCATGAGAATTTGAAAAAGTTAAATTATTAAAAGTCCAATTGTTGGTGCCACTAGTTGTGCCAAAGTTTTTTGCAGCTGATACTCTTTGTTCAAAAGTATTCCCTGAAATATTTATAGTGCCTGTACCTACAACTGCGCCATTTACTGTAATACTTCCTGCGCCAGAACCAGACAATGTACCATTTACTGTAAGATCTCCTGGTATAGTTAACGTATTAGCGCTAGTGGTCAAAGTACCAGCTGTAATGGTAACACCGCCGACAGTAGTAAGACCAGAAGAAAATGTCCATCCCCCTCCGCTACCATTAAATACTAAAGTGTCGAAATTACTAGATCCGTCTTCAATGGTAAAACCTGTTCCTGTCGCGGTGAATGTTGTTGTTTGTCCACCACCATAAGTAAATGTTCCGCCATTGGTGAAATCTCCTCCCACAGAGAGAGCATTTGTACCCATTGCAAGAGTTGCACCAGATTGGATCAACACATCACCATCTGGGTTGCCAGAAGTTGATGCTGCGGTTGTTGTCACTGTTCCTCCTGGAGTAAATGTATTACCTGTCCAGACTAGGAGCTTGTTGCCAGAAGCCACAGTCAAATTTCCAGCACTTTCAGTAAACTTAATATTTGCATTATTCGCACTGTCATAAGCCCCCATATTTGTATTAGTTGTAGCCACTCCATTTTCATTACGCACTATTACTCTTTGGGCATATAAATCTATTGTGACTGGGTTGGTTCCATCGGCTACTTTTGTCACCGCGGATGCTTGTTGAGATGGGGTTGCGCTATCTACAAAAATAGTAAACACATCCCCTGCCACAGCACTACCCACAGCCGGCAAAGTATATGCACCAGTTCCTGATACTGATGAAGCCGATTGGGCAAGCACTCCGTTCTTAGCCACACGCACAGTGAGAGATACTCCTGTAAGAGGTGTAACCCCTTCATTAGTATATATAGTTCCAGAAACCACAACCCCCACGACTGGGAATGACCAACAAGTAGAATCATTTATAGTAGCAGTAGGATCATCCACAGAAGTAGAATCCAAGCTAACTACAGCAGAGGAAGAACATCCAGAGTGTTGTAGATTTACATATGTAACTGTATTTTGAGTATTCAAAAAATCTGCAAGCCATACAGCCGTGGATGTAGATGTAATTGTTATCAAGTTTCCAGATGTACCAGTAACTACAAAAGAATTTGCCGGACCATTGAAATTAAAGGTGGTACCAGCAGTAAACCTCACTGTCTTGGCAGCACCAATACCAGAGACATCAAACCCATAAAATGTAGTCGCTCCAGCGATAGTCGCCGTAGATGTAGTATTAAACTTTACTGTACCATTATTGTGAGCAAAGCCAGTAGTAGTAGCAGGAGTATTAGTAAAATTGCCACCTATCGTGAGAGTGCCAGAAGTAGAGGTAAATGCTCCTCCAGTATTCACAAGGAGGTTGCCAGTCAAATTGATAGCAGAGTTTCCTCCAGCAAAAATTCCAGATGCCCCAGCACCTATAGTCAAATTTACTGCTCCCAAGGTAAATCCTGTGCCTTGAGTTAGAGTGGTGCCGTTGCCTACGGTAATATTACCTGTTACAGCGAGACTAGCACCTGTGGTCCAAGATACTGTGCCTGAAGTTGCTAAATCCCCTGTCACTGTAGTCACCGCGCAAGTCACAGTGCCACTACCAGTAAAATTTAAATCATCATATGTGGTGACCTTACAATTTGGGGCTGCAGCGGTATAATTCACCACATTACCTGTGGCTGTGGCATCTAGAGTTGTGATGCTAGGAGCCGAAGCAAAGCCGATATTCAAAACTCCTGTAGCACCGTTGGTTAAAGTAGCTCCAGCCAAACCACCACTTACAGTGAGGGTGCTGTTGTTTGCAACTGCGGTTGTCGCAGTGAGAGTACCTGCTACTGTAGTGGTGCCACCTATAGTAGCAGTACCAGAACCATTCACAGTAAGATTATTATAAGTAGTAAGAGCAGTAATAGCTGGCGATGAACCTGTATAAGCTATGGTATTGCCTGTATTTGTCAGTGTGCCTGAAACAACAAGAGGGGTGCCAGACCCAGCGAGAGTAATAGTACCGGTAGTAGCAGCAGTTAATGTTCCTGTTACTGTCAGATTTTCAGTATTTATATTTTCAGAACCGGACAAGACTAAGGTATCACCAGATTCTATTTGTAATGTCTCCCCTGTATATGAATTTGCGCCACCGGCACACCCAGTACCTTGCACATTTAAAGTACTTGAACTGACAGAATACATTACGTCTTCATCATCTGTACAATCATAACCAATGCTTGTAGGATCAAGATTTGTTAGAGTCATGGATTGGTCATCGACAGAACCTATAGATAAGACATTGGTATTTAGTACTATTCCAGTCATATTTCCAGTACCATCATATTTAGCTATTGCCGTAGATTCAGCAGCATCAGCCACAGCATCTATCCATGCCACGAGGACTTGGCCAGAAGATATAGCAACATTACTAGCACTCCAAGTGCCTCCACCAATTACAGCACTCTGACCTGAGAGCACTCCATTGATTGCAAACTTTACTGTTCCTGTAGTATTTGAAGTTCCTGACACTGTAGTACCGCAACCACCGACTGTCCAAGTGGTGTCCCCTGATTTAGTAGAAGTGTAAATAGTGACAGAACCAGTCATATCATCCACATCTACGTTATAGATATTAAATGTTCCCGTACCTGACCACGCTCTGGTAGTGTTGTTTACACTTGATCTAATCAAAATACTATCTGCTCCATCCACGCATTGTGTCCCATTATTTGAGTTAATAGTTATGATACCAGAGTTGGTGACAGTACTAGCTAGAGTTATCTGCCCTGTTCCTATATTTTGCCATACACCAGCTGAAGCCACAGTGATAGTACTGTTTGCAACCAAAGTGCTTGCTTGATCAAAAGTTCCATTATTAACATTGAGAGCAGCTCCCAAGGTCACTGCTCCAGTTATAGACAAAGTTCCAATACCATTTTTTGTAAGTCCAGACGCTGAGCCCACAGTACCCGCCAAGGTTACAGTGTATCCATTAGTATCGATAACACCGACAGAAGTAAGGGTGACTGCTCTAGTGGATGGTGAAGAAATATTCCCTCCTGCTTGGAGTGTACCTCCGTTAAATATAAGAGTGTTGGTAACACTTCCATTACCAATAGCAGTAGTACTGTTGGCTCTCAATGTACCTAGAGTTATTGTAGTTGTACCTGTATAAGTATTACTACCAGAAAGGGTCACTGTACCTGCAGTAGTTTTCGTCATACCTATAGCACCAGCCAATATTGCACTTACTGTTCCACTTGAAAATGCATATGAGGTACCGGTCAACACTCCCGAACTACTTGTAATTCCACCATTGGTGAGTGTCACAGTACCTACTGTGTCAGTAAAAGTTGCGAGGTTGGCAAAGCCACCGATTACAGTAAGGTTACCAGAAGACAGAGCATCGTTGATCCCCCACGCCAAAGTTCCCGCATTGATAGTGGTCAAACCTGTAAAAGTATTTGCAGCAGAAAGTGTCACCGTGCCTCCGGTGTTTTTATTTAAGGCAATAGCACCACCGGCTAGCACTGCACTGATTGTTCCATTTTCTACAGTATATGCTGCTGATGATGCTATAGTTGCCGCACCACCAGTGTTCACTATAGAACCATCGATCAAAGTCACCGCACCAATAAGAGTGGTGCCTCCTTCAGAGAAGCCACCAAGGTCCCATGTACCACCAGCCACAGTCACCGCTGGTGTAGCAAGAGCATCTGCAATGCCGTATTTAAGTGTTCCTCCATTTATACGCACAAGACCTGTGGTTACACTTACCGCACTAATTGTAAGAGTACCTGAACCATATTTAGTTATTGTTGCTGTTGTTGCTGAAGCACCGTAGACACCTGATATCGTCACCGGACCTGAGCCATCAATTGCTAAATTTCTTAAGTTTGCAGCAGTAATAGTTCCACCAAAAGTAAGTATACCAGCACCATTATTTGTAATTCTGGTATTAGAGCTTACTGTCATGGCACCAAAATTACTGTTCCCTGTTGCTGAGCTCGTAAGAGCACCACCATTACCTATGCCTGTACCACTTAGGTTTAGGGTTTCGTAAGTAGAAGCCCCACCCAAAGAAAAAGTACTAAGATCTAATACCGCACCATCAGACACAGTGACACCTCCTGCATTTGTACCGAGAGGAGTGTTTGTTGCTCCACCACTAGCACCCAATTGAAGTTTACCTGTGCTTACTGTCATAGCACCTGTCATTGTGTTTTGACCTCCCAATATAAGAGTACCTGAACCCTCTTTCACTAAAGTACCTGTACCCGACCATACACTATTTGTGGCTTGAGTAAAATTACCTACAGCAACTACTGTAAGCGCAAAATTACCTGAAATTGCACCAGATACAGTCCAAACTCCTGTGCCATGATTGGCGACACGAGAAGCCGCACCCATAACAATATTTCCAGTATAAGATATAGTATTATTAGAGCTATTTATAAATGCTCCGGTACTTGCGATACCAGTACCATTTATAGTAGCAGTCTCTGCAGTGCCCAGGGTAAAACCATTCAAATCAAAAATTGCACCGCTTGTAACTGACACACCACCAGCACTTGTTCCGAGTGGTGTGTTAGAGGCACCACCAGCTGCACCTAGTTTCAAAGTACCAGCACTCACTGTGACAGCTCCTGTAAAAGTACTCGTAGCTCCTGATATAGTCCAGACACCAAGACCATTTTTTGTAAGTGTGCCTGTTGTTGTATTTAAATTACTTGAAAGTGTTCCATTTCCCGCTCCACCAATAGTTAAAGCAAAAGTATTTCCTGTAATATTTCCAGTATTAGTAATATTTATATCTCCGTAGTTAGAAATAATTGTACTTGCTGCACCTAATGTAATTAATCCACTGTAAGAAACAGCTGCACTAGACTGATTTTGTAATGCTCCGGCACCCAAAGCACCACTCAAGGTCAGAGCTTCGGATGTTCCTAATGTGTAACCATTTAAATCCAAAGCCGAATTTGCTCCGGAAATTGTAGTCCCCGCTCCTGTTGTTCCGAGTGGAGTATTTGTTACCCCACCACTAGCCCCGAGGCGGAGTGTTCCTGCGCTCACAGTCGTTAGGCCAGTATAACTATTATCCCCAGCAAAAACCAACACTCCTGTTCCTGTGCTCTTTGTTGGAGCAAAAGCACCACTAATGACAGCAGTAATTACAGCATCATTATCCATAAGTCCATCTGCAATATCAAATGTTCTAGCTGCACCTAGTCCTAGGTTACCTGTAACTAAAGAAGTTTTATTTGCATCTGCAATAGTTGTGAAGGTGCCTCCCAGAGTAAGTGTGCCTGCACCAGTAGTCACAGTACCCACACGAAGAGAGAGGGCACCTATGGTATCAGAGTTACCATTTAGATTTGCAGTTCCATCTACAATAGTCAAACCTCCACTCGAGAGAGCATTACTAACACCCCAAGTAAGAGTGATGTCGTTTACATAAGTTATACCTGTATAAAGATTGGCCGCACTGAGCGTAATAGTATTTCCAGATCCACTTAATGTTAAAAGCCCTGTTGTGGCTGTGCCGATAACTGCAGAGATTGTGGCGTTAGCTGTTGCTAAGACATCGAGTTCAAAAGTAGTAATACCGATAGTGGTATTTGCTCCGGCTATGCTTGTGGCTGAGTTCATTAATATGTTTCCTGAAAGTGAAGCTGAGGCCATAGTGATAGTAGCAGCAGCATTAGTAATACCAAATCCGTTTAATGTCAGTGAGTTGATACTCACAGTGCTTGCCGCCACATTACCTGTCAATTTCACGTTTGCATTTGCAGCCAAGGTAGCAGAATATTCACCAGAAAATCCAGCACCATTCAATAAACGTAGTCCATTGGTATTACCCACATTGTAGGTCACCATATCGCTACCTGTACCAGATAGAGAGCTATCTCCAAATGCACCTTTAATCACGCTTATAGTAGTAGAGTTGGCAGCACCTGCCGCACCAGTGAGGGTCGGTGCTGTAGTAAACATGAGTGTTGATACATTGGCCGCTGGAGTAGAGCCAAAACTTGTCCCACGAAATAATACCGTAGCTCCAGCTGTTCTACTGAAACTAGTAGCAGCTCCAAATGTAAGCGTGGTGGATCCACCAGCTCCCGGAATCACGGTCACAATATTATGACCAGAAGACAATAATAATTGCCCCATTGTCTCTGAAGATGTACCAGCTGCGTTACCAATAAAATTCAAATTACCGTCGTTCATGGTTAAGACCAAAGAATCTAATATACGACTAGCTACAGCAGTGGTGCTATTGTCCAGTGTTAGAGTAGCAGTAGGATTTATGGTAATAGCAGATACAGACACAGCAGACCCAGAGCCACTGATAACCACCGTTCCAGCATTTATAGTCATAGTACTACTAATAGTATTTACTCCAGTTAGAGTAACTGTGTTGTTTGTGTTTTTTGTGACAGCCACTGCTCCAGCCAAAATACCGCTCACAGTTCCACTCTCAAGAGTATACGCGGTACCAGTAAGTGCTGCCGAGTTTGCAATAGTACCACCCACGAGTGTTACCGTACCTATAGTGTCAGCATTGGCACCATTATTAAAAGTACCTCCATTCATTATCAGGTTAGTAGCCACCAGAGTTGTGGTTGCAGCATAAGCAAAAGTTCCCGCATCAACACGGGTGATACCAGTATAAAGATTGGCTCCTGTCACTGTAAAAGTTCCCGAACCCTGCTTGATGATAGATAAAGCCACTGCGGGTATTACCGCACTAAAGGTGATATTACCTGAACCACCTACATACAAAGAAAAAGCTCCACCCACAGCTCCTGTTATAGTCATCGTCCCAGAATTGTTTGTAATACGGGAATCACTAGCTTGAGTAATAGAACCACCAAAAGTACCACTGCTACCGACAATGGATCCGCCATTACCAATTCCACGTCCATTGATAGTCAACGTTTCAGTTGTTGGTAATGTAAAACCATTAAAATCAAATACAGCGCCACTGTAAACAAAGACACCCCCAGCGTTAGTTCCGACAGGTGTGTTGGTGGCGCCTCCACTAGCACCAAGTTTTAGTATGCCAAGGTTTACACTTAAAGCTCCAGTAAAAGTATTTTGTCCAGATAAAGTCCAAGTACCGATACCAATTTTTGTCACTGTTGCTGATCCTGTTCCTATAATACTTGCCAAGGTTCCGACACCAGATCCACCTAAAGTAAGCGCGAATGTCGCTCCAGATATTGTCCCAGCATTAGTCAAACTAATATCACCCGAATCAGCTTTTATTAAAACACCAGTAGAACCTAATGTAATTAAACCACTGTAAGTAACAGCTGACCCCGAACTATTTATTAAAGAACCTGAAGCAAAATCTCCCAATCCATACCCAACTCCGTTTAATGTCAAAGGCTCAGCTGTAACTAAATTAAAACCATTCAAATCTAGACGAGCACCTAAAGCTACTGTGGTTATGCCTCCGGTAGTTCCAAGTGGAGTATTTGCTCCACTTCCTGCGCCACCAAGTTTTAATGTACCCATACTGATGGTGGTCGCTCCTGTATAAGTGTTGTTACCCGAAGCAATAAAATTTCCTATACCATCTTTAGTCAAAGCACCTGTAGTCAGAGCTATCACTCCTGAAATAGTGATATCACTAAAACCTCCGACTGTTAGACCTATAGCTGCACTATTGATAGCGCTACTTATAGTAAGAGCTCCGTAGTCAGCATTTATTCTAGCTGCTGCTGTGAGAGTGATCGTTCCGCTATAGCTCACGGGTGTGTTGACACTATTCATGAGTGCACCCATGTTGCTATTTCCGGCTGCCACCGAAGTACCAGGACCGTAACCCAATCCAGCCAAAGAGAGTGGCTCTGTAGTTGATAGCGTATATCCATTCAAATCAAGAGCAGCGATATTGGCAACGGTAGTTGCTCCGACAGCATCACCGAGTGGAGAATTTACACCATCTCCGGCACCACCAATCTTCAAGATACCACTAGTGATAGTGGTTGCTCCTGTATATGTGTTGTTGCGAGTCATAAGGACCACACTGTCTGCAGAAGTATTTGTAGCTATACGAGTCACAACAACTCCAGTACCTCCAATAATAGCGCTCACTGTTCCCTCTCTAAAGTTATATGAGGTACCAGTGAGCACACCTGTTGAACCAGTGATGGTTCCGTTTTGAAGAATAACTGCACCCACTGAATCAGTAAAGGTAGCAATATCTAAAATACCTCCATTCACAGTGACATTACCTGTTGAAATAGCATTATTTATGCCATAAAGAAGTGTGCCTTCATTTACAGAGGTAAGTCCTGTATAAGTCTTTGCGGTAGAAAAAGTAAGAGTGCCAGCCCCATCTTTAGTCAAACCACCAGTAGTGGTGATAAGTGAAGAAATGGTTATATTACTAGAAGCATTTATAGTAAGCTCAACTGAACCTCCTGCTATGGTCGTATTTGCACCATCAATAGTAGCACTAGAAGCTGTATTTAAAACATTACCAGAAGTAAGTGTCACGACTTGGGCACTGCCAGGGTTGGATATAGATCCACTCCCACTCAATATAAGAGAATTTATAGTAGAAGTAACCGCCGCTGTGCTGGCTGTGAGTTTTACATTGGCATTTGTTGTTGCAAAATCACTTGCATACTCTCCACTAAAACCTGCACCGTTGAGCAAGCGTAAACCATTGGAATTTCCTCTACCATAAGTCACCATATCTGTACCGTCCCCACTCAAAGAATCATCTCCGAAAGCTCCTTGGATAATACTGAGAGTTGTAGAATTTGGAGCACCTGCACCACCGGTCAGTGTGGGAGCAGTCTTAAACAAAAGTGTAGATACTCCAGCCCCCGGACTAGCACCCAAAGAAGTACCTCTAAATAAAACAGAGGCTCCGGCCGTGCGTGTCAGAGATGCAAATTGCATTGTAGTAGACCCTCCCGACCCGGGCGTGATAGTAACGACATTGTCACCCGATTGCGTTGCTATACCTATAGTGAGAGCTCCGGCGGTCTCATCTGAAGCTTCAGAACTTGAACCAATAAAATTAAAATTACCACCATTCATAGTGAGGGCTAGGGTATCGGCAATACGATCAACCACATCAGTAGTGCTATTGTCGAGTGTAAGTGTAGATCCAGCACTTATGGTCATAGTAGTAGAAAGTGGCATAGCACCAGAACTATTCAAAACCAAAGAACCACCATTTATATTTGTAGCTCCAGTAAAGTTATTGAAGGCTTGCAGAGTCAAAACACCACCATTGGTTTTTGTCAGTGTTGCAGTCGTACCATATATAGGAGCAGTGGAGGTAAAAGTAGTATTTCCCTCACCACCGATAGTCAAGCCCAAGGTCGTAGCTGAGAGACCCTTGCTATCTATAGTAAGAGTAGTGCTTATGTCGGATTCAATCATCGCTGCCGCACCTAGGGTGAGTAATCCAGTGATAGTGTTATTACCAGTAGTGTTTCTTATTGCGCCACTATATAAATGACCTGTTCCTGAAAATGTAATATACTCTGGTATTGATAAACCCGTGCCGTCTATCTGCAAAGTGGCTCCTGCAGTAACAGTAGTAATACCATCTATAGTACCCAAGGCCAAGCTGTCTTGAATTTTTAGTACGCCGAGGCTCACAGTGGTAGCACCAGTATATTTATTGGCTCTTGTTAGAGTCACAGTTCCTGTTGTACTTTTTGTTAATGTACCAGCTGCACCAGAAATAATCGCACTAATAGTACCATTATAGACTGTCCAAGTAGCACTAGAAAGCACGCCTGTTGACCCAGTAATTGTACCATTGGCTAAATCCAGTGTTCCCAAAGTGACGGTTCCCACCATATCAGAAAAAGTTGAAATATCTAGAGTTCCGCCTGTTATCGTAACAGCACTAGAAAGAAGCGCATTGTCTACTCCATACAACACAGTTCCTGCATTAATGGTAAATACACCCGAATTGGTATTTGGGAAATTAAAAGTTATTGTCCCAGAACCATTTTTAGTAATAGAGCCACTACCCGATATGGGTGCTTTAGAAAAAGCCATATTACCAGATCCATCAAAAACCAATGCAAAATTTCCAGTAATACCCCCTGTCATATTAAGAGTACCGGCGTCTGAAGCTATTTCTGTACCACCAGTTGAAGTTAAAGTAATTAGACCACCGAAAGTATTTGTACCACTAATATTTCTCAATGCGCCACCATTAGACACTCCATATCCTCTCAGTGTTAGAGCTTCATAACTGACATTAATATCGCCTTGAAGCTCCAACGCAGCACCACCCACAACTTCTGTACCAGCTAGAATTGTACCCAGTGCTGTAGAATGACGGGCATTAATTACTCCAACATTTATTTTAGTAATACCACCATATGTATTGGCTCCAGTTAGTATCAACGTTCCAGTTCCTTCTTTGTTAAAACCACCCGCACCAGATATTCTGCCACTTATTGTTAAAGATTCAGATGTATTGTTTACATAAATATCACGAACAACATCTATACGAATATCAAGAGCAATAGTGTTTCCACCAGAAGCCACACTATCTGTAATACCAGCAAGACCTTGCCCTAATATTATTCTATTACCAGATAATGTATAACCACTGCCAGATAAAGTAATAGAGTTTATGATTGTGTTTTCTGTGAGATCGTTTGAGTTTGAAAGATTAGAAGCTCCACCCGGGAACACAAGATCATCACCAGTGACAGGTGCAGTACCTCCCCAGTTGCCAGGATTAGACCAGAGATTGCTAGATGCTCCTGTCCAAGTCCTAGTGGCTGCTTCTACTTTTGGAGTGTTAAAAGAAAATAATACTATTAAAATAGAAATAAAAAATCCAAGCCTAAAAAACGACTTTGTAAAATTAGTTTTGTGAAATTTATCTACAACATTTCTCAAGATATATTTATTATACAACAATTAATTTTCAATTGCGCTAATAAAATTAAAAGAGCACAATAAAATATATATTAGTGTCAATATATTAAATTCAAATACATAAAAAGCAAATTTTGTTATATAATTAATGTGAGTATGGACGAAGAGCAGGAAAACCTAATAAAAAAATACGATACGAAAATTCGTCGTACTTTTAATGAAAAGTCAGGTAAATGGTACTTTTCTATTGTTGATGTTATAGAAGTTACAGGCAAAACCTCTGATGCCAGAAATTATTGGAAGGTTTTAAAAAATCGTTTGAATAAAACTCAAAACCAGTTGGTTACAAGCTGTAACCAGCTTAAAATGGAGTCCTCTGATGGTAAATTCTACCTTACCGATACCGGAGATAGAAGTACGATAATAGAATTGCTTAGGCTGGTTTCCAGTAATCATATACCCTCTTTTGAGGCATATTTTGACTCTTTGTCTTCCCCAAAAAGCGAGAATGTGATCTCTTTGAACAAAATCAAACTTGAGCCAATAATAAAATCTAAAAACCAAAAAGAATATGCTGCCTTGAGTTATCCACAGACAGAAGACACGGGAGCTGATTTTTTAATTTCGATCGATCTATATCGTAAAGAAAATTTTTTAATCTTAGAAGCCTTCATAGCTGGAGTATACCTAGCTGATTTAGAAATCATAGCCACTTGTGACAACCTGACCATACGAGGTAAAAGAGAGTTCAGAAATAAAATAAATATCCAAGACTATCATAACCAAGAAATATCTTGGGGTATATTTTATCGTAAAATCAAACTACCTTTCGAAATAGATATAAATAGAATCGAAGCATTCGATAACCGAGGTCTCCTAACTGTTAAAATGAAAACAATAGATAAATCTTACTCCAGGAAAATAAAAATAATGTAATCTTCTATTTCAGGCTATCAGAAAATTCATTTACTGCATCGTAAATTTTCTTTGAAATTTTCTGAATTTGCAATTTTTCAGAGTTTAAATTTCCACCTTTAGTCATAATACAAAGTATATAAGGTGTCTTTGTATGATACACAATTCCACAATCATGGAGCTCTATCTTAAGACTTTTGTCTCCTTGAAATAATTCTCGTTCTCCATACTTATGACTAACCACAACATCATTTGGCACTCCACCAACAATACCATCTTTAAACACAGCTTTTGATAATATTTGCAGAGCCTCTTCTGAGTTTTCAGGACTCAGATAAGAAGCGTTATATAGAACCAATAAAAATCGAGCTATGTCTCTAGTGGTAACAAAATCTTTCTCAGCAATTTCTCCATCAGTTGATGGTAATGGGATTTTCATGTCATCGAAAATAGACCGAAGAGAATCCTTTCTGTATTTATAAAGTAATTGAAGTGCATTATTATCAGAATTGATAATCATTTCAATCATCAATTCTTTGACTGTATAAGTTCTACCAGGGGTAATAGTGCCGTTGCCTAGATTTTGAACAGTATTGAAGTCTTTTCCTTGGTATATAATCTTTTGCTCAAATAAATCTTTTTCTGTCTCGTGGAGTTTATAATATGAGATAAGCATTGGTAGCTTTAATAAACTTGCAGGAATAAAGGTATCTGAAGCATTAACACTAAACCAGCCTGAATTCTTCAAATTTAAAAAAAATACTCCTGTTTTTATATCACTCCTTTCTGCCATCACATCTTGCACGAGAATTTTTAACTTTCTTTCTGCGGGAAACCACTTTAAGGTCTCCTCTTCGTTACCATAACCAGAATTTAATATTGGTTTAATAAATTTATATTTACCATTATCTAAACGGCTGTCTGCATTGATTGGACTATTTTTATAGATATCAGTAAAAAACCCTGCGTAAGAAAACAAAAACACAATAACTCCCCCAAAAACAAAGCCTATTACTAATAATTTATATTTATTAATTAAATCTTTCATATTAAATAATTATTTACTAACATTATAAGCACGCTCTGATATCTCCTTCATTAAACTAGTCGCCCATTGCCTAGTCTCCGAAGACCAGTCGGATCCTTTAATCATTACTGTGAGCATGTATGGTCTATTTGGTACATACACAACCCCAGAATCTGCAAAAAGATAATGTTCTTTATTTTCTCCATATTTATGTGCAAACTTTATATTTTTTGGTATACCTTGAGATAAATAATCGGTAAAATTTGCCCTAGCCATATATTCCAATATCTTTTCTGAATTTTCTGATTTCAAAAAATTTGAAGTATATAAAACCCTTAATATTCTAGTATATTCTTTCGCTGAGACAAAACCTTGCTCATTATACAAGTCCTCCAACCCTGTAGCTTGCTGAAACGCGACATAGTCTTCAAAATTTAAATAATGCTTGAAAGTATTCTGAGCTGTATTATCTGAATTAATAATGAGTTCTTCTAACAATTTTTCTAGAGAAAATTGATTCTGTCCTACCCTCTTATATAAATCACCAGATTCAAAAGATATGTCTTTTGGTAAAATTGATATTTTCTGACCCCAAGACAAAAAGCCATTCTCAACTTTTTTTGTTATCAAAATAGCCTGGACCAGCTTACTAAGCGAGGCAGGAAAAAGCCTCAAGTTTTTATTTACTGAGATATTAGATCCAGAATTTACTTGCTCGTAATATATAGAAATTGAATCTGGATATTTTAATTCAAGACCGTGTAAATATACTCTTAAATCTTGAAGGTTAATTATATAGTTCTCTGGGGCTATATATTCTCTAGCTGGATCTAATAAAGGATAATTTCCCAACAATATATGAACACGACCCATACCAAAAAAAATCCACCAAGCAAGCAATAAAACTAAAAATACGAGAACAGCGACTAATATTTTGTAAGTCTTTATTTGTTTTAATAACAATCTATCGAAATAATCTTTTACCATAAATATTTTAATTATTAATTACTTTCAGAAATTTCGCCGTCCCCTGGTGGAGCTACTTCTGGTGTGGGTTCATTAGGTGGTGCAACCTCGCCTTCATTATTACTACCTTCTGGTGGGGCAACCTCGCCTTCACCGCCTTCACTAGGAGTACCATTATCTCCCTGTGGAGCTACTTCTGGTGTGGGTTCATTAGGTGGTGCAACCTCCCCTTCACTATTACTACCTTCTGGTGGTGTCACCTCCTCTCCTCCGCCTTCACTAGGATTGCCAGCATCTCCTGGTGGCACTACCTCTGGGGTTGGCTCTGGTGATGGAGGTGGATTAAATATCAATCCTTCTACTACACTTTCATATACATGAGCGTCTTTTATAGCCAATGCTGTCCAAGAAAACCTAATATCCCTAGGAGCATTCTTATTTATAAGTATTGTAAACCCTTCTTGGCTCTTATTTACAACCAAATATTGTATTGCGCTAGCAAAAAGAGCCTCTGTGTCAACCTCTGCAAGATTGTCTCCAGTTTCAAATGCCATAGTAACATTTACCACAGGTTGTGCAACATATGGATGCTCGAAGGTTACACTCACTCTCTTATCTCCTTGCTTGATCACAGCAAAACCTCCTGTGTCTTTATTAAAGAGTGGTGGAAGAGTAAATTCTACACCTTTATTAAAAGTCACATCTCCTTCAAAAGACACTGTCTCTTGTGAAAAAGTGAGGCCACCTACATTCAATTCTGGGTTGAAATAGAAATTTTTTACTAATACTACTACTTGACCCAACTCATCGAATGTAGTCAAAACCTGACCCACTACCCAGCCAGCTTCTGTAGCCTTCATAGCCTTTCCAGGGATAGTCTTTGATGCAGTCACATAATCTCCAGGCACGACTGCGCCATTCTCATCTGAGAAGTTTACTGGCACACGACCGTTCAATGCTATAGGCACAGGCTTGATATCAGTCCTACCAGAAGCATTTACAGAGGTTTGTATGTCTTCTCCGTATGTCTGCCAAGGTCCTGTAGACACTATACCTATCAAGTGATTCTCATAAGTAGCCTTATCTAGGATGCCGATTGTCTTTATACCTAGCTCCGTAGGTGCGCCACTCACAGGATCAGTACCTTGTGCTCTGTATTGGAATTGATCAGTAGTCATAGCTACTATGTCACCAGGTATAACTTGTGATTTTGCGGCATACCATTCGGCCATGTCTCCAGGGGCTCCGTTACAATCTGTGAACTTCACATCTGTCTCCGCGCCATTATTTGCGTGACAAATACCCCAAGTTCCTGTAGCAGCAGCCAGTGTGCCATAGATATTACCAGCTGAATCTATATGGGCCTTTTGTGTTCCAGCATTTTTCAAAGACAAGAAATTTCCAGATGCAAATGAACCAGAACCATTTCCAAGATCTATCATAAGACCAGTACCAGTGAAGGCTGCTGTGTCTGTGTATATAGATACCATAGTAGCACCTGTAGCCTTATCAGAATAAGCACGGATAGCGTTACCAGTAGAAGTAGCTGAAGTATTTTGCAAGTATGCAAACACTGCGGCTGGGGTAGACTGTGAACCAGCAAGAGCATCTGTTGTACCTGAAATACCGAAAGTCTTACCATAAGCGTCCACACCTATATTTGTTCCGTTTACGTTACTACCATTCCAAGCCTGCACATTAAGACCACGGACAACATGAGTGCTACCAGTGAGTGATGTATCATCCTGAAGTCTCATAAATGTACCATCGTGAGCACCAGCAGTACCTGACACAACTCTTCCAATAAATCTTGATCCGTAAACAAAACCTGAAGAGGTAGCATTGTTTAAGTTTGTATCTAGGGTCATACCATTACTGCCTTGGAAAGCCAAAGCTGAAGCTAATGTTTTAACATAAATACCTGGTGAATCTTGCTTTTCGAGTTGAGCACCCCAACCATATATGGTTCCTGTTCCCCCTGAAGTACCTGGATAAATTCTTGCTCTCACATTTCCTGTAAAGCCTCCTACTGCTTGAGTCACAGAGTATCTTCTCCAATTTGTGTCAGCTAAATATGTACGCTCTGTACCAGTGCCTGTTGTAGTGCCATCAATTCTCAAACTAAAACTCTGAGTTCCAGAAGATGCCTTTACCCAAACAGAGAATGTGTAGTTTACAGACGCAACTGCGGTAGATGTATCAAAGGTAACAGATCCACCACTTGAGCTTGTAGCCAAAGATTCAGCTGTAGTGGTGCCATCTGGTGCTGTTTGAGTATCTGCTGTAGGAGAAGTAACGTTTGTCTTTGTCCAAGAAGCACTGTCAAACTCCTCAGAACGTGATACATAGTTTTCATATCTACCAATACCTCCAAATGGAGAATTGAGTACAGTGCCTGAAGAAGCTTCATTCACATTTATCGCTGTTGTAAATTTACCATTAACAATATCTATACCGTTTGCTATTCCTCCTGCCGTTGCACTTGTTGGGCCTTCAAGTTTGATAGCGTTTTCTGTTATCTGAGCAGTAGGGCCAGTAGCATTTAGGGCGATTCTCATACCACTCCAAACTCCAGCAGCAGTAGAACCCGGAGTAAGGTCAATCCTCTGAGCTGCTGCTTCTACTGCTGCAGCGCCTCCGGTGTAATTCAATGAAATACCATTTACGTTAGCTGTAGTAACTGCTTGGCCAGAGTTTGTAATAGCCACCATATCTACCGCTGGCACTCCTGTAGCTGTGATTTGTAGATTTGTATTTGAATCAGGATTAAATACCAAATCTCCAGAGCCATTTGGAGAAAGAGTAATAGCTCCGTTTGCTCCAGAGGCAATAGTGAGGGCACCACTGTCTGCAATGTTGTTTGTGGTAAATGTTTGGCTTCCGATGACTGTGCCTGAAGATCCAGTAGCCACACCAATATTAGGTGTAGTAAATACAGGTGATGTAGCAAGAGCAACTACTGTGCCAGATCCTGTGGTGGTCATTTCTCCTACTACACCCGCGTTGTTATAAAGAATATTTCCACCACTACCACTAGTGATAGATGTTGAGCCAATTGTTATACCACTACCTCCACCTGAGACATCGTTTGCACAAGCTACGTGACCTGAAGCATCAGCAGTCAATTTTCCACCATTTGTAAATCCTGAACAGTCCACAGCTGATCCACCACTCTGGAGGGTAAAGAACCCTGACGTACCCTTTGCAAGAGTGACGCCGGTGTTTGTAGCTGAACCTCCGATGGTTATAGACTTATCTCCAGAAGCAGTATTACCTATTTTAATATTTTCATTCGAAGTATCAGAACCTATGATAATCTGACCAGTTGTGCCAGAGTTAAGGGTAAGGTCTGTGCCAGCACCTGTTGCAATAGTCAAAGCTCCAGAGTCTGCAATGTTGTTTGTGGTAAATGTTTGGCTTCCG
>CAZFKY010000002.1:0-29903 GCA_964519485.1 uncultured Candidatus Saccharibacteria bacterium
GGTGGCTGGAGTGATTGGAGTCCATGGAGTGCATGTAGTGTCACCCAATGTGGCCAGCAAGGTACCAAGAATCGTACTCGTACTTGTAATAATCCACTACCTTTAGGTAATGGTAAAAGTTGTTCTGGGCCAGCGGTAGAGACCCAACCTTGTTCTTCTGTAGCTTGTACTGTATCTACTATAAATGTGGTGCCACCTATTATCACTACAGGTGATACTGTCACTATTTCATGGTCTTCTACTGGTAGTAATTGTAAAGCTACAAACTTTACTTATAATGGCAGTAGTAATATTCCTCCTTCTGGCAGTGTCACCGCAAAACCAAACAATACTACTACTTACACTATTACTTGTGATGGAGTTTCTGGTCCTTCTACAGCTACAAATAACACTACGGTGACAGTAAAGAAGAAGCCAAAAGTCATCGAGCAATAAAAATTTAATAAATATACACAAAAATCCCCACCAAATAAACATTCGTGGGGATTTTTGTGTATAATATAGGTAATGCAAATCAATGAAGAACAGCTAAAGAAACTTATTTTAGATTCTGGGCTGGTGACACGTTCAGATTTTGACGAAGCTTCTAGCAAAGCTACTGAAAAAAAACAAAAAGTAGGGGATGTTTTACTTTCAGAGGGTAAGATTTCTGATTCAGATTTAAAAAGGATGGAAGCTTTTGCTCTCGGTATACCCTATATATCTTTGGTAAAAGAAAAAGTAGATTTCTCTGTACTTTCTCTCATACCGGAGACTATCGCTCGCAATTACAATATCATTGCTTATAAAAAAGATGACAATGCACTCGAAGTGGCCATGCTTGACGTAGATGATTTGCCGGTGATTGATTTCATAAAAAAGAAATCAGGTTTGAGAATACTTCCACGTCTTACTGATACAGAGTCTATCCGCGCTATGCTGGTGCAATACCGCAAGAGCTTGCAAGCAGAATTCGATAATATCATCCAAAAAGAATCTGGGGCGATAAAAAATTCCGGTACTCCTGATAGTGAGAAATCCGAGAAGGAATTAAAAGATTTAGCAGAAGATTTACCTGTGGTAAAGATCGTAGATTCTCTTATTTTCCACGCTATCTTACAAGGAGCTTCAGATATCCATATTGAGCCCGGAGAGAAAGACCTGATCGTGCGTTATCGTATTGATGGAATTTTGCATGATGCAATGGCTCTTGATAAAAATGCAGGGTCTGGTATTACCGCGCGTATTAAAGTGCTTTCAAATTTGAAGCTAGACGAAAAGAGATTGCCCCAAGACGGTAGATTTAAAATAGAACAAAATGGTGAAAAGATTTCTTTTCGTGTCTCTACCTTGCCTACTTTTTATGGTGAAAAGACAGTCATCCGTATATTGAAAGAAAATGCACATGGTTTTTCACTAGAAACATTAGGTTTTCATGGTGAAGGTTTGGAGAGGATTTATACATCTCTTAAGTTGAAGACAGGTATGGTGCTAGCTACTGGTCCGACAGGCTCCGGTAAGACTACGACATTGTACACAATGCTAGATATTTTAAATAAGCCCGAGGTAAATATTTCTACTGTAGAAGACCCGATCGAGTATCAGATGCCTAGAGTAAATCAGACTCAAGTAAAGCCAGAGATAGGGATGACTTTTGCAAATGGCCTCCGCTCACTTCTACGTCAGGACCCAGATATAGTGATGGTGGGGGAGATCCGTGATGGGGAGACTGCATCTTTGGCTATCAATGCTGCCCTCACTGGGCACCTCGTGCTATCTACTATCCACACGAACTCTGCCGCTGGAGCTATCCCTCGTATGATCGATATGGGTGTGGAATCTTTTTTGCTTGTTTCTACGTTGAAGACTATTATTGCCCAGAGATTGATCCGTAAGTTGAATTCTAATAAAGAGCAGTACTTTTTATCAGGTCCAGAATTAAAAAATTTAGGTAAGGTTATCGATTTGGATCGCATGCTTTCTATTTTAAAAGCTGAAAATCTGGTAAAACCAGAAGACACCTGGGAAAAGATTCCATTTTATAGACCAAAGAGTGGCGCGGAGTCTGCTAATGGTTATTCTGGTCGTACAGGTATACATGAAGTTTTGAAAGTTTCACCTACTATTCGTGAGATGATAATCAAAGGTTCTTCTCAGGATGAAATCGAACAACAAGCAAAAAAGGAAGGCATGATCACCATGATAGAGGACGGCGTATATCAAGCTGTGCTAGGTATGACTACTCTCGAAGAGATATTTAGAGTGGTGTCTGAATAAAAGGAATGTTTTTTTTATATAAAGCAAAAACCAAAAATGGAGAAGTGTTTGACGGGGTTATGGAGAGCCGTGACCGTTTTTCTCTTTCTCGAGAATTGCATGCCAAGGGTTATATACCTCTTTCTGTAAAAGAAAAAAAAGATGGTGGGGATATCATGACTTATATAAATAGTCTTTTTTCTGGGGTTAAAACTGCGGAGCTTATAATACTTACTAAAAATTTGAGTGGTATGCTCAAGGCAGGTCTTTCATTATCGAGAGCTTTGTCTGTATTGCAAAAGCAGACTAAAAATCCAACTCTAAATAATATCTTAACTTCAGTTTCCAATGGCATAAATGCAGGAGACACACTCTCTTCAGGTTTAGCAAAATTTCCTAAAGTTTTTTCTAGCCTTTTTGTGTCTATGGTGCGAGCCGGAGAAGAATCTGGAAATTTATCCAATGCACTGAATGATATTGGACTCAATTTGGAAAAGAGCCATTCTCTCAATAAAAAAATTACAGGTGCACTCATATACCCAGGGGTTATTTTGTCTGCGATGGTGGTGATAGGTATACTGATGTTTGCTTTTGTTGTGCCTACACTGGCTAGTACTTTTAAGGAGCTGGGTGTAAAACTGCCGACTTCGACTCAGGTGATAATTTTCGTGGGTAATTTTTTCTCAGCCCATTTGTTTTGGACATTTGTGATTTTATTTGTTTTTGCTTTGTGTGTATTTTTGTTGTTGCGAGCAAAATTTATAGCACGATATGCGGATTTTTTAGTAGTGCGTTTGCCTATGATCGGTACTCTGGCCAAAGAGTTAAACACTGCTCGTACAGCTAGAACCATGTCTTCACTTTTAAATTCTGGAGTGTCTATAACTCGCGCAGTAGAGATTACGGAAAATGTGGTTCAGAATGTTTATTATCGAAAAGTTTTAGAAGAAACCAAGGTGGCTATAGAAAAAGGTGCCTCTTTCTCTATAGCTTTTAAAGCCAATCCAAAACTTTTCCCTATTATGATGGCAGAGATGATCCAAGTAGGAGAGGAGACTGGTAAACTCTCAGAGATGCTCGCCAATGTCGCCACTTTTTATGAGGAAGAGATTGACAATAAGACCAAAAACCTTTCCACTATTATCGAGCCTATACTCATGGTATTTATCGGTGCTGGAGTCGGATTTTTCGCTATTTCTATGATTTTTTTATTTTACTCAATATTGGGCAGTATTGGTTAATATATTATGAAAAATACTTATACAAAAGGTCTAGGTGCGATTGAGTTACTAATAGTTTTTGCTGTACTTGCTTTAATAGTCGCCATAGTTATTCCACAGCTTGTGAGTATGAGACAAAATCAAACTCTAAAATCAGCAGTAGAAGATGTCTTGTCTACTGTTGAGAAAGCGCGTGCAAAATCTATCGCGTCTTATAATTCATCTTCTTATGGTGTGCATTTTCAATCTGACAAAGTTATAATTTTTAAAGGTACATCTTATGTGAGCAACGATGCTAATAACGAAAGTATAGATATTTTGAGTCCAGCTACGATTTCAAATGTTACTTTGGGTGGAGTGAGTGGTGTAAGTGGCGATGTGTATTTTCAGAGGATTTACGGTGTGCCTAGTAAGAGCGGTACAGTGACTGTGACCAATGGATCTTCTTCGAAGATAATCACTATTTCTACTACCGGTAATACAAGTAAAAATTAATTAAAATGTTTAATTTTTTAAAAAATAAAAAGAATAGTTCTCTAGGTTTTATGACTGTAGAGGTTTTGGTGGCAGTTTCTATCATCACAGTGTCAGTATTGGCTGCGACTGCAGTAGCCCAGAAGGCGATATCAGTATCTAGGCAAGCCCTACACTTTTCTCAAGCTAATTTTTTGCTTGAAGAAGGAGCAGAGGCCACTCGCATCGTGAGAGATAATGGCTGGAGCGGTATATCTTCTCTGACAGCAGGGACAAATTATTACCCTACCTTTACTGGAGGTACTTGGACTTTATCTGCTAGCTCTAATACTGTGGGTATTTTTACTCGCACTGTCGTTATCACTGCAGTAAATAGAGATAATAGCACTAAAGATATTGCGAGTGTTGGTACTAATGATGCTGGTACTAAATTAGTCACAGTTACTGTGTCTTGGGTGGAGGGTACGACTACAGTTACCAAGACTTTAGCATTTTATATATCAGATATTTTCTCATAATGAAAAAAATATATTTGAAAAATAGAATAAATAATCAGAAAGGCTATACTGTCATAGAACTTATTTTTTATATTTCTATTTTAGCTATTTTATTTTTAGCTGTGGTGAATGCTCTCATTATGATGACGAAATCCTTTAAAGAGACTACTATCCAGGCTACCTTAGAGAGCAGTAGCTCAATTATGGAGAGGATGGCTAGGGAGATAAAACAGGCATCATCTATTACATCACTATCTGCTACTGATTTAGTTTTGTCTACTTTTGATCAATCTGGAAATGCAGAAAATGTGGAGTTTGTTTTGTCGGGTTCAAATATTAATTTTCTTCAAGATGGAGTATCTACTGGTAATTTAAATGGAGCAAATATTACTGTATCTAATTTATCTTTTACTCAAATAACAACTACTAAAGGTACCGCAGTAAAAATTTCGCTTAGTGTGTCGGCTATAGGGGACTCGCAAAATCGTACGGTGGATTTTTACAATACAGTCGTATTGAGAGGGGATTATTAACATGAATTATTTTAAAGATTTAAAAAAAATAAAGAGGAATAGAGGTGCAGCTATGATGCTATCTGTGGTTTCTTTTCTTTTTATATCTTTGGCGATTATTGCAGGGTTGGTTTCTCCTTCTCTTAGGCAATTTAGAAATGCTGCTATTACTCTAAATTCAAAACAGGCTTATGTTTTGTCTGAATCTGGCATAGAAGACGCTGTGTATCGTACTCGTAACAATATGACTATCGGTTCTAGTGAGACAATAACTTTAGGTTCTAATACTGCCACCACAACCATTACCGATAATGGTTTTGGTTCTAAGAGTATTAGCTCTACGGGGGATGTTTCTTCTTATCAGAGAAAAATAGCACTATCCTTAAGTGAAGGGGACGGTCTGTCTTTTAGTTATGGTATACAAGCTGGAGCAGGGGGTTTTAATATAGGCACTAATGGTTACATCGATGGCAGTATTTATTCTAACGGTGATGTTGTGGGTAGTAGTAATGCTGAGGTTACTGGCAGTGTTACTGTTGCGAATACCCCGGCTTCGGTCGCAGATCAGTCAAATGGGTCTGGTGTGCCTGATTATAATTTAATTTTTGCCAAGACGGACTCTTCTGAGGATATTGCTCAGAGTTTTGTGGCTAGTTCTACTGGCCCCTTAAATAAAGTTGAGTTTTATATTAAAAAAGTTAGCACACCTTCTAATGCGACTGTGTATTTGACTTATGATGATGATAATGAGCCAGACAAAAACAATGATTTGGCTAGTGGTACCTTATCTGCCTCTTTAGTATCGACATCTTACGGTTGGGTTACTGTTACTTTTAATACTAATCCTAATATTGTTAGCGGTACCAAATACTGGCTTGTCATAAGTGCTAGTGATAATAATTCAAAATATTACACGATTGGAGCTAATACAACATTTAGTAATGGAGCTTCAAAGATAGGTAATTATTGGGATCAAGATTGGAATAATAATTCGCCCTCCAATGCTGATTTGTTTTTTAAAGTTTATTTAGATGGTTTGGTTGGCTCTATAGATAATGTAGATATAGGTAATGCAGGTGTTGGTAATGCTTATGCTAATACAGTTAAAAATTCTTCTATAGCAGGAATTAACTATTGCCAGACCGGCACTAATAATAATAAAAGTTGCAACACCTCTTTACCTGATCCATCACCACAACCTATGCCTATTTCTGATCAAAATATTCAAGATTGGAAAGATGATGCTACAACAGGAGGAACAATAAATGGTAATTATACACCCGGAGGCTATGGTATTAGCCTGGGACCAAAGAAGATTAATGGTGATTTTCATTTAGATGATCGAGATGTGTTGACTCTTACTGGCACTATTTGGGTTACCGGTAATTTACGAATAGACAAAAGGGCTATAGTGCAACCCTCTGAACTTTACGGAGGTTCTAGCGTGGCCATAATAGTAGACGGGAGAATAACTATTAGTAATAGAGCGGAGTTTAATTCTAATAGTTCAAATAGCTATATTTTAGCTTTAACTACAAGCAATTGCCCATTTTCTCCTTCGTGTGATGGATATGATGCCATAGAGTTGAGTAGTAGAGTAGAGGCGGTAATTTTATATGCTGCAAATGGTATTATCGATGTTCGCAGTAGGGCAAAGGCTCGCCAATTGACCGCTTATGGTATAGATCTCGGTAATGATTCTGAGCTTATATATGATAGTGGCTTAATAAATCAAAACTTTATAGGCGGCCCGTCAGGTTCTTGGAATGTATCAGGCTGGGGAGAGGGGCAATAATTCCAGGTTGGAGGTTCTAGGTTATAGGTGTTAGAATATAAGAATGGTAAAGAAAATAGTTGTAGGTAATTGGAAGATGAACCCTAGCTCTTTTATCGAGGCTGAGAAGCTTTTTTCTGGTGTGGCTAAAAATATTTCTAAAATAAAAAAGACAGATATCGTGATCTGCCCACCTTTTATCTATCTAGAGAAATTAAAAAAACTATCAAAGAAGATAAACCTCGGAGCCCAAGATGCTTTTTGGGGTGATGTTGGAGCTTTTACCGGTGAAGTTTCACCTGAAATGCTTGAAAATATGGGGGTAAAATATGTTATTTTAGGTCATTCTGAGAGGCGGGCGCTCGGTGAAGATGATGTTTTAATAAATAAGAAATTAAAATCCGCTGTGTCTTTGGGACTAAAACCAATTTTGTGTGTGGGTGAATCTCACCGAGATGAAAATCATGAATATTTTAATATTGTGAAGATGCAAATAACTGAATGCCTAAGAGGTATCAATAAAAATTCTTTTTCTAAAATAATTATTGCTTATGAGCCAGTCTGGGCTATCTCTACTACAGTAGACAGAAAAGATGCTACCCCACATGATGCCAATGAGATGGCTATTTATATCAGAAAAATTTTGACAGATCTTTCTAATCCAGAAATTGCGAGTAAGGTAAGAATTATTTATGGAGGTTCAGTCAATGAGCGTGATGCGGAAGACTTTTTACGAGATGGAGGAGTAGACGGTGTTTTGCCGGGCAAGGCTTCACTTTCAGTAGAAAAATTTACAAAAATTATTGAAATTGCAGAAAAATTATAATATGAAATCAGTAAGAAATATAAATAATTTGAAAGGTAAAAAGGTTTTGGTGCGGGTGGATTTTAATGTGCCGATGAAGGATGGCAAAGTTTTGGATACTTTTAGGATAGAGAAAGCTATTCCTACAATAAAATTCTTACAGAATAAAGGAGCAAAAGTAATACTTATTACGCATTTGGGTAAGGGGGGTGATAGTTTAGCTCCGGTATCAAAAATACTGCATAAGTTTGTGGCAGTTACTTTTATGTCTGAGATTATCGGTCCTGAGGTCACAGAAATGGTTTCAAAAATGAAAAACGGACAGGTATTACTTTTGGAAAATTTACGTAATGATAA
Organism: uncultured Candidatus Saccharibacteria bacterium; assembly: GCA_964519485.1. GTDB lineage: Bacteria > Patescibacteriota > Minisyncoccia > Phycocordibacterales > UBA9973 > UBA9973. Next base: position 7,875 of record CAZFKY010000002.1, read on the forward strand.
GGGGGAGCAGGACGAAGACAAGGTTTTTGCTATGAATTTAGCAAAGTTGGCCGATATATATGTAAATGAGGCTTTTCCTGTATCACACAGAGAGGATGCTTCTATTGTGCTTTTACCCAAACTTCTACCGGCTTATATGGGTTTACAGTTAGAAGAAGAGGTTGATAATTTATCTCATGCATTTAAGAAAACCAAGCATCCATTTCTATTTATTTTGGGTGGAGCAAAATTCTCTACCAAAATGCCTCTCATAGAGAAATATTTAAAAGTTGCAGATTATGTGTTTATAGGAGGAGCCTTGGCGAATGATTTTTTAAAAGCAAAAGGTTATGAAGTGGGACAATCTCTTGTGAGTGATGAAAGCTATGGTATACAAAAGTTGTTAAAAAATAAAAAGTTAATTTTGCCAGATTATGTCGGTGTTCAAAAAGGAAATAAGGTTGTAGATAAAAATGTGAAAGATGTTGCCAAAGATGACGTTATTATTGATATTGGGGTAGATTGTAGGGACACTCTTGCTCCGATTATAAAAAAGTCCAAAATGATTCTTTGGAATGGTCCGCTCGGTAAATATGAAAGTGGAGGTTCAGTCTCAACTAAAGATATCTTGCATCTTGTAGCTAAATCTAAAGCCGAGAGTATAATCGGTGGCGGAGATACAGTAGCATTGATTTCTAAGTTAAAAATGGAGAAAAAGTTTTCTTTTGTTTCTACGGGTGGCGGGGCTACTTTAGATTTCTTGGCTAATGGAACATTGCCAGGTATTAAAGCTTTGCAGTAATTACTTTTTTCTCGGTATTAGGTGGATGTGAGCGTGAGGCACATCTATGCCTACTATTTTCATTTCAACATAATCAGCTTTTTGTTCTTCTTTTATTTTTAAACCAAGCATCTGGGCAGCACTAAACCACTCAGTGGCTATTTGTCCTGGCACTTCATAAAACCACTGATGGTGTTCTTTTGGTATAACCAAGGTGTGACCAGGTGTAACTGGATGAATATCTAAAAAAGCGACCACAAATTCATTTTCATAAGTAAAATTTGTAGGAATCTCTCTTTCTACTATCTTGCAAAAGATACAATCGTTCATGACTTAATTATATGTTAAAATCTAATTCATGCAAAGATACAGTGAGCTACTTAGGATGCTCCTTATAAAGAGGGGAATTAATACAGAAGAGGATGCTGAAATTTTCTTAAATCCTGATTATAAACGAGATTTATATGACCCTTTTTTAATGCGAGATATGGAAAAAGTCTGCGTCCGTATTTTTGAGGCCATTGAAAGTAATGAAAAAATAATAATTTATGCAGATTATGATTGTGATGGTATTCCAGGGGCAGTAGTGTTACAGGATCTATTTAAGAAGATAAATTATAAGAATTTTGAAGTTTATATACCACAGAGGAATAGTGAAGGCTATGGTCTCAATCTGGATGCTATAAAAATTTTTGCTGAAAAAGGAGTGAAGCTGATAATCACTGTAGACCTGGGTATTACTGCTGTAGAAGAGGTGGCGCAAGCAGAGGTGGATGATATCGATGTGATAATTACTGATCACCACATACCACACGCAGTCTTGCCCCGAGCTTATGCAATACTAAATCCAAAAGTAGATGATTATCCAGAGAAGATGCTTTGTGGGGCAGGGGTGGCTTTTAAACTGGCGCAGGGTTTTTTAAAAAAGTACGGGGAATATTTTCATGTAAAAGATGGTGCAGAGAAATGGATGCTCGACATGGCAGGATTGGCCACACTTTCAGATATGGTGCCACTACTAGGTGAAAATAGAGCCATAGCTTATTTTGGTATGGTGGTGCTAAAGAAATCTCCACGCGCAGGACTCCAAAAAATATTAGCTAAAATGAATATAGATCAACAATACCTGACCGAAGATGATATTGGCTTTATGCTGACCCCACGCCTCAATGCAGCTTCACGTATGGATGACCCTATGAGGGCATTTGAATTGCTAGCTACCGATGATGAAGTAGAGGCAGGAGAGCTCGCAAATTATTTATCAAAAATAAATGATGAGAGGAAGAGCATCGTGACCGGTATAATGCGAGAGATAAATAAAAAATTTGAAAACAGAGTAGAGAGTGATGTGATAGTGATAGGTAATCCAGAATGGCGGGTGGGTATTTTAGGCCTCGTAGCGGGAAAAATTTGTGATGAATACCAGAAACCGGTTTTTGTGTGGGGTAAAGATGAGAATGATCTTATAAAAGGTTCTTGCCGTAGTGATGGCTCTGTATCTGTGGTAGAGCTCATGACTCATTCCAAAGAATATTTCCTAGATTTTGGTGGGCATGAATTGGCTGGTGGTTTTACGGTAGAAAATGAAAAAATCCACCATCTTGAAGAAGCACTATCTATATCTTTTGTAAAATTAAAAAAACCTGCTCGCCTAGGTGGGGAAAAAGTTTTGGATTATGATATGGAGGCTGACCTAAGTATAGTAAATAAAAAGAATTGGAAAGAAATAGAGAAGATGGGGCCGTTTGGTTTTGGAAATAATAAGCCAGTTTTCTATTTCCCGAATCTTAAAATAGAGAATTTGAAAAAATTTGGCAAGAATGGCTCGGGGGAGCACCTCGAAATAATTTTTTCAGATACAAACAACCACAAGGCTACAGCTATATCTTTCTTTTCTGGGCCGGATTCTTTTGGGGAGACCTTGGAGCAGGGCAAAAAGGTGAATTTACTGGCTACTTTTGATCTTTCTCGCTTTCGTGGCCGTGAAGAGCTAAGATTAAGGGTAGTTGATATAATATAGCCATGAAACAGGAAATACACATATATACAGATGGTGCAGCAAAGGGCAATCCAGGACCTGCGGGTTGGGGAGTGATTATTTTAGTTGATAAAAAAGAAATTGAGATTGGTGGAGGGGCGGACCATGCTACCAATAACCAGATGGAGCTCACCGCGCCTATCGAAGCACTCAAATATATAAAAAAGCATAAAATCGAAGGACCGATAGAATTTTTCTCTGATTCAAAATATGTGATTTTGGGTATCACAGAGTGGATCTTTGGTTGGATGAAAAACAATTGGCGTAATGCAGCCAAGAAGCCAGTACTAAACCAAGAGCTCTGGGAAGAACTCTATACTCTCACTTCAGAATTTAAACCAAAGTGGACTTATGTGAAAGGGCATAATGATAATAAATATAATGAACGTGCGGATGTGATCGCTACAAGCTTCGCCGGAGGTGAAGAAATAGAACTTAAGAAATAAAATAAAAAATGCAGGATAGAGTATTCTATTCACTTGGTTTTGGTTTTTTATTGGGAGTTTTGCTCCGCTCTTTTGTTTCATTTAATTTAATTTTAATAATATTTTTTGCCCTGATGGGCATTTTTTTATTTCTCTTTAAAAACAAGTGGGGTATCGTAGCTAGTTGTTTGTTGCTAGCATTTTCCGTTGGTATTTTTAGGTTTAATATGGTGGATGTAGCACTTCCGCAAATCCTTGAATCTCATGTAGGAGACAAGGTTATTTTAAAAGGTGAGATAGTGGATGAGCCTGAGATTAAAGAAAATAATCAGAAATTATTACTTCATACTAGTGTGGGTAGGGAAGAAGCAAATATTTTACTAACAGTAAACATAGATCAAGATTATGAATACGGTGATGAGGTTAGGGTAGAAGGTAAACTAGAAAAACCTGAAAATTTCACCACTGATCAAGGCAAAACCTTTGATTACGTAAATTATTTACGGAAAGATAACATCTTATACACCATATCTTTTCCAGAGATTGAGGTAATTTCTAAAGATAATGGCTTTTTCTTGCAGAGCTGGTTGTTTAAATTTAAAGATAAATTTTTAAAAGGCATGAATCTGGTTATTCCTAATCCAGAAAACTTACTTATGGGCGGTTTGATTTTAGGGGAGAAGTCTAGCTTTAATCAGAGTTTGAGGGAAAGTTTTGTGAATACGGGTACGATCCATATCGTAGCTCTCTCTGGCTACAATGTCACCATCGTAGCCGAGTATTTCATGAAAATATTTTCATTTTTACCTCGAGCTTTTGCTACTGGTGTGGGTGTATTTTCTATTCTGCTGTTTATTTTGATGACTGGAGCTAGCACCACTGCTATCCGAGCCGGCATTATGGCCACGCTTGCTCTATATGCGAGGTCTTCAGGCAGGAATTATGATGTGTCTAGGGCGCTCATGCTGGCTGGTGTGGGTATGATTTTATTTAATCCATTTATTTTGGTTTATGATGTTTCTTTTCAGTTGTCCTTTATAGCTACCATAGCAGTGATATTTTTATCTCCTAGATTGGAAAAGTATTTTATGTGGATTACAAAAAAGTTTGGCTTGCGGGATATAATCACGGTCACTTTTTCGGCTTATATTTTCGTATTACCATTTATTTTATACAAGATGGGCAATTTATCTCTGGTAGCTTTGCCTGCAAATATACTAATCTTGCCGTTTATTCCATTTACTATGATTTTGGGTTTTATTACTGGTTTTTTGGCTATGATTTATTATGTATTTGCTATACCTGTGGGCTATGTTTCTTATTTATTTTTACATTACGAGCTTTCTATAATTTCCTTCTTTTCAAATATACCTTTTGCTTCTTTTACTTTTCCAGATTTTCCACTTTGGCTGACAATACTAATATACCTGTATTTCGTATACAGACTTTTCGGAGGAGTTATAAAAAAGTTTTTTACTGATTTCTCGTAGGCGTAATTTTTAAAAACACATCTTTTTACGGTACGGATTTTTTGAAGCTTAAAAAATCCTGAAAGTTTCGATCTCGTCAGATCGAAAACCCCTGCAAAAGATGTTTTTTAAAAATTACAAAGCTTTTTTAAAGTTTTCTTCAATTACTTCCCAGTTTAAGTTAGCGAAAAAATCTTCCACGTATTGTTTTTTACCACTTGGTTGATAGTCTGCGACAAAAGCATGCTCCCACATATCGAGGGCAAGTATCGGTGTGCATCCTTGTAGTTGGCCCAAGTGTTGCTCATCTACCCAGCTATTGAGCAATCTGTCTTCTTTTTTGTCATACCACATAATAGCCCAACCAATACCACGAGTCATAGCTAGCATTTTGAAAATCGATAGCCAAATTTCAAATGATCCTTGATTTTCTGTAATCTTTTTGCGAAGAGGGCTAGATTCATTAAGTTCTTTTGCACCACCACTCAAAGATTCGAAATAAATTTCATGGTTTCTCATGCCATTGTATTCAAAGCTAAATCGGCGAACTAATTCACTTGCTGTATATTGGTTTTTCTCTGCGCCATCTACCCATAATTCTCCAAGTTTTTCTCCTATAAAGTTCGCGTTTTTTACATAGCCAGCATAAAGCTTGAGATGTTCTTCTATATTCTTAGCAGATATACCTTTCAATTCTCCTATATTAAATTTCTTTTCTTCAAATTTTTTCATATTATTTATCGTTATTAATATGGTAACATTGTAGCATGGGTGAAGGTTTTAAAAAATACGGTTTATTTTTTACTTTTTTAATCCTTTTATTCTCGAATATTTGTATTTTTTATATAGATTGGCAAAGTTCTCATCAAAAATTTATTTTTGCCATGCTCGATGTCGGCCAAGGGGATGCACTATTTATAGAGTCTCCTACAGGCACTAAGGTTTTAGTAGATGCTGGTCCACCAAAGAAAATAATACCCGCACTTTCAAAAGTTTTATCTCCTTTGAGTAGAGAGATAGACGCTATTATCATCACCAATCCAGATGCGGACCATATCTCTGGCTTTTTAGATATTTTAAAAAATTATAAAGTAGATCGTGTGTTTGAGCCAGGCACCTTGAATGATTCTAAGATTTTTCAAAATTTACAAGATGAAATAAAAAAACAAGATATTCCTGAAATTTTGGCTCGGCGAGGTATGGTGCTCGACCTTGGCGGGGGAGCAGTAATAAATATTTTATTTCCAGATAGGGATGTGAGTGCTTGGTCTACCAATGATGGCTCTATTGTCAGCCGGCTTTCTTATGGGAATGATTCGATCTTGCTCACTGGTGATGCTACTATAAAAACTGAGCAAATAATTTTGAAAGAAAACGACCCTCTTTTGCTCAAGAGTACAATACTAAAAGTGGGGCATCATGGCTCGCGGACCTCTACTTCGGATTCTCTAATAAAGACCATATCACCAATTTATGCTTTTATTTCAGACGGAAAAGACAATAAATATGGGCATCCCCACAGGGAGACACTGGAAACCTTGGCTAAATATGGTGTAAAGATAATGCGTACCGACCTTTTGGGGACTATTGTTTTTTCTTGTGATAGAATGGACTCATGCGAGATAAAAAAATAGATAAATTGATCAAAGGTGAAGCCAAGAGACAAAAGGAAGGCCTAGAACTCATACCTTCCGAAAACTATGTTTCCGCGGATGTATTAGAAGCTAATGGTTCTATTTTTACAAATAAATATTCTGAAGGTTACCCAGGTAAGAGATATTATGGTGGCCAAGAGTGGACCGATCAAGTAGAGACTCTTGCTATTGAGCGTGCTTGTAAACTTTTTAAATGTAAATTTGCAAATGTGCAGCCACACTCTGGTGCACCTGCGAACCTCGCAGTGTACGCAGCATTACTTAACCCAGGAGATACAGTGTTGGGTATGGATCTCTCTCATGGAGGACACCTCACACACGGCCACCCGATGACATTACCTGCAAAGATTTACAAATTCGTTACTTACAAGATGAAAAATCCTGATACAGGAGAGATTGATTATGAGGATATGAGGCAAGTGGCTCTCCGTGAAAAACCAAAATTAATTATTGCTGGTTTTTCTGCTTATCCTCGCACTCTCAACTATAAAAAATTCGTAGAGATTGCACGTGAGGTGGGCGCAATCACTATGGCAGACATGGCACACATCGCAGGCCTTATCGGCGCAGGCGTACTCCGCAACCCATTTGATGATGGTTTTGATATTATCACTACCACTACTCACAAGACTCTCCGTGGACCACGTGGAGGCATGATCTTAACTCGCGAAAATGAAGAAATCGCAAAGAAAATAGATAAATCTATATTCCCAGGGATCCAAGGTGGCCCACATATGCACATCATTGCAGCCAAGGCTGTGGCTTTTGGCGAAGCTCTCACTCCTAAATACAAAGCTTATGCAAAACAAATCCTAAAAAATGCAAAAGCTATGGAAGAAGTCTTTAAGAAAAATAAAGTCCGCATGATCGGAGGGGGGACAGACAACCACTTAATCCTTGCTGATGTATACGGCTCTCTCGGTGTGACTGGTAAAGAGGCTCAGACTGTGCTCGATGAAGTAGGTATGACCTTAAATATGAACTCAATTGCAGGGGACACTAGGAAACCTATGGACCCATCTGGTATTAGATTTGGCACACCAGCTATCACTACACGTGGCTTTAAAGAGAAAGAGTGCAAAAAAGTAGCGGAGCTCATGATCATGACTCTAAAAAACAAAGATGATAAAAAAGTAAAAACTTTTGTGCATAATGAAGTAAAAAAACTTGCCAAAAAGTTTCCTATTCCTAAAAAATTTGTCTAAAGATGCAAAAAAAGCTTCAGACTATAAATACTTATAATAAAAGTGCACAGAAGTTAGCAAAAAAATATGACAATCTTGGACCTCGTATTCCGGTTATTGACGAGATGTTTTCCATTATGACTAAAACTAATCCTTTTTTTCTTGAGATAGGATGTGGTAATGGGCGTGACGCAAAAAAAATAGTTGAACGAACTACTAAATATTTAGGTATTGATATTTCTGAAGAGTTGGTTAAATTGGCTAGAGAAAAAGTCCCTCAAGCAGATTTCCAGGTGGTGGATGTAACTAATTTTAATTTTCCAGATAATCTAGACATTGTTTATGCTTCCGCCTCTTTGATTCATGTGCAAAAACACGAGTTAGAGTTGATTCTAAGGAAGATATATAAATCCCTTAATAAGGGTGGAATCGTACGAATGTCTCTAAAGTATTCTAGAGTATATAAAGAGGTAACTTTAGAAGATGAATTTGGTGTTCGAACTTATTATCACTATTCAGAAAAAGATATAAAGGATTTAGCTGGAAGTTTTTTAATTACCAAATTAGAAGTTGTTAATATTAGAAATCAAGATTGGATAGAGGTTTGTTTACAAAAATAGTTATGATTGAAGTAGAAAAAAAGTTTCAACCGACGGAGGAGCAATTGGCTAAATTGCTTGCTCTGGCCACTTTCTTAAAAGAAGAAGAGAATATTGATATTTACTATGATTTTTCTGACTATTCTTTAATTAAAGAAGATAAAAGATTGAGAAGTCGAAATGGAGAATGGGAGTTTAAATCTCGTTTACCAAATCTTGAAGGTAGTAGGGTTGCTTTGACTGAAGAAATAACAAAAGAAAGAGAAATTTTAGATAGATTAAATTTTGCGAAATATGATAATGTCGCAGATATGGTAAAAAATGAAATGGTTTTATTGTGTGAAATTAAAACAAAAAGAAGAAAATACAAGATTGACGATTTTCATATTGATTTAGATGAGACAGATTATGGCTTTAAGATGTGTGAAGTTGAGCTTGAGGTTGATTCGCAAGCAGACACAGCAAGGGCAGCAGAAAGAATATTGGATTTAGTAAAACCTTTTGGTTTTGAGGTAAAGCCAATGCCTGGAAAGGTAATGGAATGTTTAAAAATAAAAACACCAGATTTGTATAAAAAAATATTCGGTTAGAATGTTAGTTTTCAATTTGGTCCTTTTTCTGTTATATTTTCTGTATGGCTAAAAAAGGCAAACTCATAGTGATAGATGGCACAGATGGATCCGGCAAGGCTACCCAGACCAAGCTCCTGGCTGAACACCTCAAGGCTGATGGTAAAAAGGTAAAAGTGGTGGATTTCCCTGAATATTACGAGAATTTCTTTGGTAAATTTATAGGGCACTGCCTATCTGAACAGTATTACAATTTTATAAAAGTTCACCCTAAAATAGTGTCTGTGCTTTATGCTGCAGATAGATTTGAATCAAGTGAAAAGATAAAAACTTGGCTGAAAGAGGGGAACATAGTCATTGCCAATAGGTATGCTAGTGCAAACCAGATCCACCAAGGTGGCAAGATTGCAAATAATAAAAAAAGAGAAGCTTTTTTGGAGTGGCTCGCTACTATGGAGTATGAAGTTTTCAAAATACCAAAACCAGACGCTGTTTTTTACTTGAGTGTGCCATTAAATATTGCACTGAAATTGATGCACAATAGAAACAAGACAGCTGAGAGAAAATATTTGGGTAATAAAAAAGATGTGCATGAGAAAGATAAAATGTTTTTAGCAAATTCAGTAAAGACCGCCCTATGGCTTTCTAAGATAGAAAAGAATTGGATCAAGATTGAGTGCATTAAAAACAATTTCCTCGAAACTCCACAAAATATTCACGCTGATATTTATAGTAAGGTAAAGAAAATTCTAAAATAAAATGAGAATACCTATAGTTAATGAACAAGATGAAATAATTGGGTATAAAGATCGAAAAGATCGAGATCCTAAAGAAATAACTCGTGTAGCTGCACTTTGGGTCACAGATAAAGATGGAAATATTTTACTTGCGCAACGTTCTTTCTCAAAAAAGAATGATCCGGGTCTTTGGGGTCCAGCTGCTGCTGGATCTGTCGAAGAGGGTGAGACCTATGAATCAAATATAATCAAAGAGGCAGAAGAGGAGATTGGTTTAAAAGATATTAAACCTAAAATTGGACCAAAAATAAGAAGATCTACTTCTCATGAGTATTTTGGACAATGGTTTACTGTTGTCGTAGATCATAATTATCCTTTTACAAAACAAGACGAGGAGGTAGAATTGGTAAAGTGGTTTTCAAAAGATGATTTGAAAAAATTAGTAGAAGAAAAACCGGAAATGTTTTTGTCTGGTTTTGATCGTTATTTTGAATTATTTAAATAAAATGCAATTGAAAGTAAAAAAATTAAGAGAAGATGCAAAGTTGCCGACTCATGGCCACCCAGGGGATGCAGGGATGGATTTTTATGCTATTGAAGAAGTAGTCTTTCCTCCTCACAAGCAAATGCGAGTGCTGACAGGTATAGCCATAGAAATACCAGAAGGGCATGTGGGCCTAGTTTGGGATAAATCTAGTATTTCTTTTAATTTTGGTCTCAAGGTCATGGGTGGAGTTATCGACCATAGCTATAGAGGGGAATTTATTATGAATCTATTAAATGTTACAGATAAAGAGGTTATAATACCTAAAGGTCACAAGGTGGCTCAGATGCTCATCCAAAAGTTCGAGCATTGTGATGTGGTAGAGGTGGCCGAGCTCTCAGAGACTGTGCGTGGTCATGGACGCGAGGGTAGCACTGGGCAGTATTAAAAAATGGAACACAAAATAAAAAATTTAATAAAAACAGCTCTTACTGATATAGGTATTGCTTCAGGCAAGATTTCTTTGGAGCACCCAGTAGATTTAAAAATGGGGGATTATTCTAGTAATGCAGCGATGATGTATGGAAAAATTGCTAAAGTAAACCCAAAAGAACTCGCAGAGAAAATCGCCGAAGAGATAAATAAAAATAAAATTCCTGAGATTGAAAAAGTAGAAGCTAAGAATGGTTTTATAAATTTTTATTTATCTAGGAATTTTTTCGCTAGTGAGATAGAGAAAATTTTAGAAAATCCAGAGTTTGGAAAGAATACTTTATGGAAAGGTAAGAAGATCATGATCGAGTACACAGATCCAAATCCTTTCAAGCCTATCCATATCGGGCACCTCATGACCAATGCCATCGGTGAATCCCTCTCTCGTATTGTGGAGTATTCTGGGGCGGAGGTATTTAGAGCAAATTACCAAGGTGATGTAGGCCTGCATGTGGCCAAGGCTATCTGGGGCCTTATGCACAATGTTCACTTACAAAAGAGCGATAACATTTCAGTAAAACTCCAAGCTGCAAACATCGGTGAAGCTTATGCCCTCGGTTCTGCACAATATGAGATAGATAAGACAGAGATAGATGCAATCAATAAAAAGGTATATGACAGGAGTGATGAAACCATAAATAAGATCTATGATTGGGGTTTTGATGTCACCATGGAGGCTTTTGAGGATTTGTATAAAATGCTCGGCACAAAGTTCGATTATTATTTCCTCGAGAGTGCTATGGCAGATATTGGTAGAGGAATAGTAGAGGAAAATATGGGTAAGATTTTTACCGAGAGCGATGGTGCAGTGGTTTTCAAAGCAGAGGATCACGATCCAAAGCTTCACACCAGAGTATTTATAACTTCACAAAATTTGCCGACATATGAGACCAAAGAGCTCGGCCTGACTGTAGAAAAATTTAAGACTCGCCCTGATATGGATTTGTCTATCGTGGTCACTGCCAACGAACAGATGGATTATATGCGTGTGGTAGCAAAGGCTATCTCACTCATCACACCTGAATATGCAAACAAGATGAAGCACATTACCCACGGTATGATGCGTTTTGCTAGTGGTAAGATGAGCTCTAGAAAAGGTAATGTCATCACTGGGGAATCCCTCATCAATGATGCGCGCCTATCTATATTAGAAAAAGTTGCAGATAGGGCAATGTCTGAGAGCGAGATGGAGGAAGTAGCCTCTGCTGTAGCTATTGCTGCACTCAAATACTCAATACTAAAACAATCTACCGGTGGAGATATTATTTATGATTTTGATAAATCGATTTCTTTTGAAGGGGATTCTGGTCCATATCTACAATATTCTTATGCCCGCGCCCACTCTATCCTAGAAAAAGCTAGAAAAGAAAATGTAGAAGCATCTGTAGAAAATGTTCCGAGTGAGATTGTGGAAGTAGAAAAGTTACTTTACCGTTTCCCTGAAGTCGTCCTCCGTGCAGGGGAGGAATACGGTCCGCACTATATTGCGAATTATTTGATCGAGCTCGCCCGAAGCTTCAATAGCTTTTATGGCAACAATCAAATAGTAAATAAAGAAAACACAGATTCACCATATCTGGTAGCCCTCACTCAGGCATTTTCTGTAATTATGAAAAATGGTATTTATCTTCTTGGCATAAAAACCCCAGAGAAGATGTAATTTGCCACTATTTTATTTTTTGTGATATAGTTTAAATACAAGCGCTACAGGATAAATCAAATCCAAGCTCTAGGAAGAATCAAGTAGACCCTAGCGGGTAAGCCCGTAAAAGCTGTAATGAGAAACTCCGCCATAGGCGGATAAAAAACAAGGTGGTACCACGGGCAAGATAACAAAAGCTCGTCCTTGAATTATAACTTAACGTTGTAGTTCGGGGACGAGTTTTTTAATTTTAAATTTATGACAGAAGAAACAAAAAATCCCATTAGAACTAACGGTTCACAAAGTGAACCTACTTCTAACGGGACAAGAAAAAGTGAAGCTGCTTTACGAGAAGAAAAAATCTTAGAATTTTGGCGCGAGAATAAAACCTTTGAAAAATCTTTAGAGAAAAAAGCACCAAAGGGTCATTATGTATTTTATGATGGTCCACCTTTTGCCACAGGGCAAATGCACTATGGTCATATTTTGGGTTCTACTGCGAAAGATGTGGTTGGGAGATATAAAACCATGCAAGGTTTTTACGTGCCTCGAAAGTGGGGTTGGGATTGTCACGGTTTGCCTATTGAAAATATAGTAGAGAAAGAGCTGGGTGTGGCAGGGCACAAAGAGATTGAGAAATTAGGTATTGATAAATTCGTAGAGTATGCACGAAGTAAAGTTTTGCAATTCGATAAAGATTGGGAAAAGGGTGTAGAGCGTATTGGACGTTGGGTAGATTTCAAGGGCTCATACAAGACAATGGATAATACCTTTATCGAGTCTGTTTGGTGGGCTCTTTCTGAATTAAATAAAAAGAATTTAATTTATGAAGGTGTGCGTGTGCTAGCATATTGTGCTCGTTGTGAGACACCGATAGCAAACTCTGAAATAGCTATGGATAATAGCTATAAAGACCTTGCTGATATTTCTGTGTATGTAAAATTCGAGTTTGAAGATGAACCTGGGACATATTTGCTCGCGTGGACTACAACCCCATGGACATTACCAGGCAATACAGCGATAGCAATAAATAAAAATATCAAATATGTAAAAGTAAAATCAGGAGAGGAATTTTACATTCTTGCAAAAGATACACTTGCAAATGTCTTTAAAGATAAAGTACATGAAATAGTAGGTGAGTTTTTGGGTGTAGAGCTTGTAGGTAAGAAATACAAGCCCGTCTTTCCATATTATGAAAAAGTAGAAATGCCAAATAAAGAGAATATTTGGAAGGTTTGGCATGCAGATTTCGTAACCACTGAAAAGGGTACAGGCATAGCTCACGAAGCTCCAGCCTTTGGTGAAGATGACATGATTTTAGCGAAAGCCAATAATATTCCTTGGATTACTCATGTAGATATACAAGGCAAATTCAAAGATGAAGTGGCTGATTTTAAAGGTTTAAAAGTAAAACCAAAAGATACTGTAGAAGATAAAGATGCACACTTGCGTACCGATATTGAAATAATAAAATACTTACAAGCTAGTGGCTCTTACTTTAATAAAGAAAAAATAATTCACTCTTATCCGCATTGTATGCGTTGTGATACGCCTATTATTTATTATGCTTTACCTTCCTGGTTTATTTCTATTTCTAAAGAAAAGGCAAATATTGTTAGGCAAGCTGATCATATTAATTGGGTACCTTCACATCTCAAGGAAGGAAGATTTAAGAATATAGTAGAAAACGCTCCAGATTGGAATATCTCTCGCAATCGTTATTGGGCGAGTCCACTACCTATTTGGAAGTGTACTACATGTAAAAAGCAAAAGTTTATTAGCTCTGTTGAAGATTTACGAAAAAATACTAGGAAATCTGGTAACAATTATTTTGTCATGCGTCACGGTGAGGCTATAGACAATGCTAAACACATAAATGATCCAAAAGGAGATCCAAATAACCATCTGACACCCACAGGAGAAAAAGAAATTATTCAAACATCTGGTCAGCTGATAAAGCAGAACATAGATCTCATTATTCATTCTCCTTTTATCAGAACCACAGAGACAGCAAAGATTTTAGGCCGAGAGCTAGGTCTTTCTAAAGATCAAATTATTGTGGACGAACGACTTCATGAATTTAACGAATCAGATATGAGCTATGTCGTATTGAGGATGGGGGAGTTTATTTATGATATTGAAGAAAAGTATAAAAATAAAAATATAGTAATAGTTTCCCATGGTAGTCCTATTTGGGTTTTGCAAAATTTAGTAGATGGTATTCCGGATAAAAATTTTACCGAGAGAGAAATGCTCCATACTGCCGAAGTAGTAGAACTTTCTTTTTGTCCTTTACCACATAATAAAAATTTCGAACTAGATTTACATCGTCCATATATAGATGAAATAAAACTTGTCTGTGAATGTGGTGAGGAAATGAATAGAATAACTGAGGTGCTCGATTGCTGGTTTGAATCTGGCTCCATGCCTTTTGCGCAAGACCACTATCCATTTGAGAATAAGAATTGGAAGAATAATAATTTTCCAGCTGGGTTTATTGCTGAGTATATAGCTCAGACTAGAACATGGTTTTACTATACTCATGCAGTGTCATCTATGCTCTTTGGACACTATGCATTTAAAAATGTGGTGACTACAGGTACACTTCGTGCTGAGGATGGTGAAAAAATGTCTAAATCAAAAAATAATTACCCTGATCCTTGGGTATTTATTGATAAGCATGGCGTGGATGCACTTCGTTTTTACCTCATGTCTTCTACTCTAATGAAGGGGGAAGATGCAAATTTTGCTGAAAAAGCCGTTCAAGATATTGCTAGTAAGGTCGTAGGTCGCCTTTATAATGTCTTGGCTTTTTACGAGTTATATCGAGATCAAAATTTAAAAAACGACATCAATCCTACTTCAAAAAATATTTTGGACTTATGGATTGTTGAACGTCTTAATCAAGTAGTCTCTCAAGTAACTTTAGGAATGGAGAGTTATGATATGGCTGAAGCTACTAGACCACTAGATGTTTTTATCGATGATCTTTCTACTTGGTATTTACGTCGCAGTCGTGAGAGGATAAAGGAAGGTGATGTCGAAGCAAAACAGACTTTGTATTTTGTATTGAAGACTTTGTCAAAAATAATGGCTCCATTTGCTCCATTTACCGCCGAGGACGTCTGGCAGAAGTTGAAGACAGAGGGTGATGTGGAGTCCGTGCATTTGAGTGAGTGGCCAGTGGTTGGGAAAAGGTTAAACCTTTTTGGATTCTTAAGGTTTAACCTTAAAGAGACCGGAAAGACTTTAAAAGACATGGCCAATGTTAGAAATATAGTTTCTGCGCTTCTCAAAGAAAGACAACAGAATAATATCCCTGTAAGACAGCCGTTAGCTAGTGCTACTGGTCCAAGTCTTTCAGATCTTTATGTTGAGATTGTAAAAGATGAGCTCAATATCAGGGATTATAAAGGTAGTGGAAATTTTGGTTTAGATATAAATATTACTCCAGAGTTGAAGCAAGAAGGAAAATACCGTGAGTTTGTGAGGGCATTGCAAGATATGCGCAAGAAGCTCGGCCTTACTCCTAGTGAAGTGGTATCTATTTTTATTTCCACCACTCCTGTCGGCAAGAAATTGGTAGAAGAATTTGAAGCTGAAATCAAAAAGACTGTGCTGGTGTCTAAAATAGAATTTAGGGAGAATGATGGCGAAGTGATAAAGGTAGATGATCTGTCTTTTAAAGTTCAAATACTCAAATAACAAAGATCGATGAAGACTATTTCAGAAATCTATAAAGATTATAAAATAATGCCAAACTTGGCAGAGCATATGCTACGTGTGGCTGGAGTGGCATATCTCATATGTGATAATTTTGATCTACCTGTGAAGAAAGATGAGATAGTGTCTGCATGCTTGCTCCACGACATGGGTAATATTATAAAATTCAATCTTACAAAATTCCCAGAATTTCTACAACCAGAAGGTTTGGAATATTGGCAGAAAGTTCAACAAGAATATTTTGAAAAATATGGTGAGGATGAACATGTGGCTACTAATATGATAGCTAAAGAGATCGGGGTATCAGATAAAACCATAGAACTGATCAATGCGATTGGGTTTTTTAATGCCGGCGAGACAGCAAAAGGGGATGATTATGATAAAAAAATAACTGCGTATTGTGATGATAGGGTCAATCCTTTTGGTATTGTGAGTTTGGAAGATAGGCTCGCAGACTTGAGATCTCGCTATGCACATAAAGGCGGGGATACACCAGAAAGGCGTGCCTTTGAAGCTGGCTTGCGCGCCATAGAGCCGCAAGTTTTTGCAAAATGCAAAATAAAGCCTGAAGACATCAATGATGAAACCGTAGCACCTATAATTTCTAAGCTCCGTGACTTCGTGGTAAAATAGAGAGATGGAAAAGAAATTTATTTGTGGAAATAAGTATACAATTTCACCAACAAATACTATTGCATTACCAGTTCAGGTTGATGGTCTACCTCTAGAGATTGTAGTTGAAGATACTAAATTAGTTTTAAAATCCACTTTTCATATTAGTCTTGTTTGTATAAATGAGATTATAAGGAAGAATAATATTATAGATACTAATTTTAAGGATTTAGTAGTAAAAGACTATTGTGATTTTGTAGCTATAAATGATATTAGTTTACTGAGTTATAAAGATGAATTTAGATTTATGTTAGAAGGAGACCAAAAAGCTGTTGTTGCGATGTGTAATGTATCAAATCTAGATAAATTTTTTGAAATTTTAAATAAAAAATATAATTTAAGTTTAGAATACCCACCAACCCATGTAACTTTATATACACTTCCAGGTAAGGGTGGTATTTTTATGACTGATAGTGCTGATTTGAAAAATTTAACCAAGGTTATACAAAATCCAATCGGCAAAAAATTATAATATGCATCATATTTATCACACAGAGGGTTTAATACTGAGTAGTAAGAATTATGGTGAGGCTGGTAAATACTACGCTATTTTTACTCGAGATTTGGGTATGATCTATGCTTCAGCGCAGGGTGTGCGTAAGATGTCTTCGAAGTTGCGTTATATCTTGCAAGATTTTTCTTATATCAAAATAGATTTAGTCAAAGGCAAAGATTTTTGGCGGGTGACTAGTGCCAGTAAGACCAATAATTTAGAGCAAATAGTAAAAAACTCCAATACTTTTGAGATTTTTTCTAACATTGCACGCCTGCTCAAGCGCCTACTCGCCGGCGAGGATCCTAACCCTCTGCTTTTTAATGATGTGGTGCAGGGCCTACTTATTTTAGAAAACATAAAACAAGAAGAAGATCACAGAAATATGGAAGCCATCTTAGTACTTCGTATTTTGAGTAATTTGGGTTACATCGGTGACACTAAAAACCTAGAGGATATTATCAAATCTCCATTTGAGCATGAATTGGTTTTAAATGTGTCAAAAAACAGAAAAGAGATATTGAGTCATATAAATAAAGCTTTGAAGGAGACTCATCTCTAAAATATGGTACAATTCTTATATGCATCCGGAAGATAGGGACAAGCTCAGCAAAATAGAAGATTTGAAGAGCAAACTCTTTTCAAAGAATTTTCACGTGCAGATAGAGCATCGTGATAACTTTTCGCATTCTAGAGACGAAGGTGTTTTAGATTCTTGGAAGGTAGACACTGCTGATAATGGCATTACTCAAAAATTTTTAATGAAAACTTCTTTATTTAAAAAGTTTTTTATTTTTTCTGTAGTTTTTTTCATCATGGCTCTCATGTACGGCTCCTATGTATTTTTTGCCGGAGGCAATACAGTTTCCAATAACAATATAGATATCTCAGTCTTGGGCAATACCTTTACCGCTGGAGGGGAAGAGCTCCCGCTTCAGATCAGTATTACCAATAAAAATACTTTGGCTTTGGATTTAGTGGATTTGGTGGTGGAGTATCCAAAGAGTTCTTCTAGTGATCTAGCTGGGGATGTAGAGCGTATTCGTGAGAGTCTGGGTACTATTCCATCTGGCAGTATACGCAATGAGAATGTAAAGGTTGTTTTATATGGTGAGCAGGGTAGTATTCGCCCTGTAAAAATCTCTATCGAGTACAGAGTAGAAAATTCTAATGCAATTTTCGTAAAAGAAAAGATGTATCAGGTGAATATAAATTCTACCCCTATAAACATAGAGGTAAATGCTCCAAATGAAGTGAGCCCAAATCAAGATATTGCACTCAATATCAAGTCTACCTTGAATTCTACTAGAGCTGTATCTAAGATGCTCCTCAAGGTGGATTATCCTGTGGGTTTTGCTTTTACTTCAGCTGACCCAGCTCCAACCTACGGCAATAATGTTTGGAGTTTAGGGGATTTAGCTCCCGGTGCAGAGCGAAATATTTCTATAGTCGGTAAAATGATCGATGTGTTTGATGGGGAAGAAAAGACTTTTAAGATTTGGAGTGGCTCTCAATCCGCCACAGACAAGACCGCCATCGATGTGGTATTTAATTCCACTATGCACATTTTTGCAATCAAAAAGCCTTTTATCGAAGCATTATTTTCTATCGGTGGAGTAAGGCAAGCGGAGTATGCTATCAATAGTAATTCCCAAGTATCTGGTCAGATTAAATGGGTGAATAATTTGGATACCAAGATAAATGATCTTGAAATTAGAGCAAAGTTAAACGGAGCTGCTATCAATAGAAAGACTGTAGATTCAGACAATGGCTTTTATGATTCAGCCACCGACACCATTATTTGGAATAAAAACTTTATAAATGATTTTGCAGAGATCAACCCTGGAGATAAAGGTGTGGTGCAATTTTATTTCTATCCATCATCTTTATTTTCAAATTTAGGAGGTGTGGTCAGCAATCCTTCTGCTAGTATTAGTGTATCGATTTCTGGCAAACAAGAGCTTACTGGCTATGAATCTAGAGATTTGACCAATTCTGATACTATAAAAATCAAAGTTATTTCAGATGTAGGTTTTGCAAATAAGATTTCTTATTACACTGGTCCTTTTACTAATACTGGACCGATACCACCAAAGGTAGAAAAGAATACTACCTATACTGTGACATGGTCTTTGTCTAATTCTGCCAATAATATTTCTAAAGCTGTAGTCCGCTCTTCACTACCTGCCTGGGTTCGTTTTATCGGGCCTATTTCTCCTGCGAATGAAGATTTGTCTTATAATTCTGCTACCAAGGAGCTCACTTGGAATGTGGGCAATATACCAAAAGGTACAGGTATAAGCTCTGCAAATAAAGAGGTTTCTTTCCGTATTTCATTCTCTCCATCTCTGTCTCAGGTAGGATTTAGCCCTGTCCTCATCAACGATGCAATTTTGACCGGACACGATGATTTTGCTAATGTGGATGTGAGGGTAAATAAATCATCCTTAAACACTAATCCAGCCAATGATGCAGGTTTCCCAGCTGGGGGAGAGCGAGTAACTGAGTAGTTTTAAAGTTTATAAAGTATAAAGTTATAAAGAATGAAAACAGAAAATAAAAAAGAACACGATGAATTGATGGAGAAGATAGTCTCCCTATGTAAGCGCCGTGGTTTTATTTTCCATGGTTCTGAGATTTATGGTGGTCTCGCTGGATCTTTTGATTATGGTCATTTTGGTGTGGCTCTGAAAAATAATATAAAGCAAAATTGGTGGAAGAAATTTGTAGACTCTCGCAAAGATGTGTACGGTATCGATGCAGCTATCATCATGAACCCAAAAGTTTGGGAGGCTTCAGGTCATGTGGCTGGTTTTTCTGATCCACTTGTAGAGTGCACAAAATGCAAAAGAAGATTTCGCACTGACCACCTAGAAGACAAGAGTAAATGCCCAGATTGCGGGGGGTCTTTGGGTGCGGAGAAACAATTCAATATGATGTTTCGCACTCATGTCGGCCCTACAGAGAGTGAGGATTCACTATCTTATTTGAGACCTGAGACCGCACAAGGTATATTCGTAAATTTTAAAAATATTGTAGATGCTTTTCATCCAAAGTTGCCTTTTGGTATTGCCCAGATCGGTAAGGCTTTTAGGAATGAAATAGCTCCACGTGATTTTATTTTCCGTCAACGTGAGTTTGAACAAATGGAAGTGGAATATTTTATCCGTAAAGAAGATTGGCAAAAGTATTTTGAATATTGGAGAGGGGAGATGATGGACTGGATGGATGAAATCGGCCTCGATATGTCCAAAGTTCACGAGATCGAGATAGCTGATGGTGATCGCGCTCATTATTCTGCCCGTACTATAGATTTTGAGTTTGATTTTCCTTTTGGCCAAAAGGAGCTCTTCGGTCTAGCTTATAGGACTGACTATGACTTGGGAAACCATAAATTAGAGTATGTGGATGAAGAGATGGGAGGTAAGACCGTGCCTCATGTCATCGAGCCTTCTATGGGTGTAGATCGGGCACTACTCGCACTTTTGGTCTCAGCTTATAAAGAAGACGAGAAAGAGGGTGAAGTGCGCCCTTACCTCAAATTTAAGCCTTGTATGGCACCTGTAATCTGTGCTGTATCTCCACTCCTCAAGAACAAGCCAGAGCTCGTAGAATATGCAAATACAAAGGTTTTTGCTCCACTTAAGGCAGAATTTGGCCGAGTGATTTGGGATGACAATGGTAATATCGGTAAGAGATACAGAAGACAAGATGAGATCGGTACACCATGGTGCATCGTAGTAGATTTTGATACTTTGACTGATGATAGTGTGACTGTGCGTGATCGAGATACAGGAGAGCAAACAAGAATAAAAGTTTCCGATCTTGAGAAATATATAAAAGAAAGAATAAATTAATGAAATTTTCTAAAAAAGTTTTAAAGAATGGGCTAAGGGTTATTACTATACCAATGAAAGATAATCCTACGGCTACCGTCTTGGTATTGGTTGCGACTGGTTCTAAATATGAAAAGAAAGAAGTGAACGGTATCTCACACTTTTTAGAGCATATGTGCTTTAAGGGTACAGAAAAAAGACCAAAAGCTATAGATATATCTCGCGAGCTTGATGCTATCGGTAGCCAATACAATGCTTTTACTGCTCAGGAGTACACAGGCTACTATGCGAAAAGTGATGCGAAGCATTTCAATAAGATTTTAGATGTGGTTTCTGATATTTATCTTAATTCCACTTTTCCAGAAGCTGAGATGGAAAAAGAAAAAGGTGTCATCATCGAAGAGATAAACATGTATGAAGACATGCCAAATAGGCATGTGCAAGATTTGATCATGAAGCTACTTTATGGTGACACTCCAGCTGGCTGGAACATAGCAGGTGATAAAGAGAATATTTTAAAAATGAAGCGCTCCGATTTTGTGAAATACAAAGGTGAGCATTATTTACCTGGCAGTACTGTGCTAGTGGTCGCAGGGCAGGTGAATGAAGCCCAAGTCTTGAAAGAAGTAAATAAAATTTTTGGTTCTGCAAAATCTGGTAAGAAGGCCGGAAAGTTGAAAGTAAGAGAAATGCAGAGTAAACCAGGAGTCTTGGTGAAATTCAAAGATACTGATCAGACTCATTTTGTGTTAGGAGTTCGCTCGTATGATTTTTTCTCTAAAAAGAGTATTATCATCACTGTGCTCGGAGGTATTTTGGGTGGTGGCATGAGCTCTCGTCTTTTTCAAAAACTTCGCGAGGAAATGGGGGTGGGGTATTATGTGCGAGCCTACAATGATGCATATACTGACCACGGATTTTTCCAGATTTCAGCAGGTGTGGACAATAAAAGAATAGACGAAGTTTTAGACGCTGTTATTTTTGAGTGCAATAGGCTGAAAAACGAGCTCGTATCTTTGGATGAATTGAATAAAGTAAAAGAATGCCTAATAGGCAATACCAAGCTAGGATTAGAATCTAGCGATGATATAGCAAATTTTTATGGTGGCCAAGAGTTACTCAAAGGTGAGATGAAGAGTGTGGAAGATAAGGCTCGTGAAATCCGAAAAGTCACTGCTAAAGATATACAAAAGATAGCGCGAGAAATTTTCGTAGATAAAAAGTTGAATTTAGCTCTGATTGGTCCATTTA
>CAZFKY010000003.1:0-9656 GCA_964519485.1 uncultured Candidatus Saccharibacteria bacterium
TGATTGGTCCATTTAAAGATGGCAAAAAATTCTTGGCCAAGCTAAAATTTTAGTCTATTGGCAAAATTTATACCCTAGTGTTATCATAACCTTATGGCTCAGCAAAATCACACTACTATCTCTATAAGTACTGGTACTTTGGTGCGGGCTATGCTCGTACTTATCGCGACCATCGCGCTCTGGATTTTGAGGGATATGGCTCTTATTCTTATCACTTCTATTGTGATCGCTTCTTTTGTGGAATCTTCTGTGCCTCATATGGCGCGCATTGGTTTTGGTAGGGTTTTCGGTATCGCAGTAGTATATTTTATCTCTTTGGCTATTTGTGCTCTCTTATTTTACCTTTTCGCACCTCTCCTCATCACAGAAATTTATAATTTCTCCAATGCACTTTCAGCTTATGTGCCAGGAGTATCTTTCTTGAATTATTTCCAAAATGAGGCGTTTTCTGGGGCTAAAGACGTGGTAGTGGGTCTTTCTAATAATCTTTCTATCAAATCCCTCATGACTGTGTCTAAAGCTTTCGTGGATAATCTCTCTGGAGGTTTGTTTCAAACTTTGTCTGCTGCCTTCGGTAGTATCTTCAATGTATTTTCTATTGTTCTTATTTCTTTTTATCTTTCTATTCAAGAGCGTGGCATCGAGACATTTTTGCGTCTTATCTTTCCACTAAAATATGAGGACTATGCTGTGGATCTTTGGAATAGATCTTCCCGCAAGATTGCTTTTTGGGTGAAGGGACAGATGCTGCTCGGTCTTGTGGTAGCTGTGCTTATATACCTCATGCTATCTCTCCTCGGTATACCTTATGCACTTCTTTTAGCCTTGATCGCTGGATTGATGGAGATGGTGCCTTACGGTACATTTATCGCTCTTATACCAGCGATAGCGTTTTCTTATTTCTCTAGTGGTGCTTCCTCTTCATTTATGGTGGCTATATCTTACCTCATCGTCCACCAATTTGAAGTATTCCTCTTCGCACCTCTTATCATAAAAAAGATCGTGGGTCTTTCACCGATTGTCATTATCCTCGCAGCTTTGATAGGTTTTGAATTAGCATCTTTCTGGGGTGTGGTACTCTCAATACCTATAGCTATAATCTTGATGGAATTCTTTAGTGATATAGAGAAAGATAAAATTTTAGCTCGAACTAAAAATGAATAAGAAAAGTTTTTACCTCACTACTACATTGCCATATGTAAACGCAGACCTACACATGGGTCATGCTCTTGAGTTTGTGCGGGCAGACATTATCGCTCGTTATAAGAAGCTCGCTGGCTATGATGTCTATTTCAACACTGGCACCGACGAGCATGGCATGAAGATTTATGAACGAGCTCAAGATGAATATAAAACACCCCAAGCTTTTGTAGATGATTCCTTTTTGAATTTTAAAGAGTCTGTAAAAATTTTTGGCATGGATGAGGAGACGCTTCACTTTGTGAGGACTACTGATGAGCATCATATAAAATCAGCTCAAGAATTTTGGAATAGGGTAAATAAAAATGGTTTTATTTACAAAAAAAATTATGAAGCTAAATATTGTGTGGGTTGTGAAGAGACCAAGAGTGATAGCGAGATTGTAAACGGGGAGTGCTCTATCCACCCTGGTAGAAAATTGGAAACCATCCAAGAAGAAAATTACTTTTTCAAATATAGTATTTTTGGTGAAAAACTTTTAGAATTTTACAAAAAGAACCCATCTTTTGTGGTGCCAGACTTCCGCTTCAATGAGATAAAAGCCTTTGTAGAGAGGGGTTTACAGGATTTTTCTATCTCTAGACTCAAGAGTAAAATGCCTTGGGGTATACCGGTGCCAGGGGATGAAAACCATGTCATGTATGTCTGGTTTGATGCTCTTACGAACTATATTTCTACCTTGGGTTGGCCTGAAGATAAAGATAATTTTGAAAAATATTGGGTGAATGGAAATCCTACTCAGTATTGTGGTAAAGATAATTTACGTTTTCAATCTGCGATGTGGCAAGCGATGCTCATGGCGGCAGATTTGCCAAATTCTCACCAAATCGTGATCAATGGTTTTATCACTGCAGATGGGGGAGTGAAGATGAGTAAGACCTTAGGTAATGTAGTAGATCCGGTAGAGATCGTGCGTGAATATGGCACAGATGCACTGCGATTTTTCCTCGCTAAAGAAATTTCAAACTTTGAAGATAGCCCTTTTACCAAAGAGAGATTCAAAGAGGCTTATAATTCAGGCCTCGCGAATGGTTTAGGAAATTTGTCTTCACGTATTTTAACTTTGTCTGAACAATATTTAGAAAAATGCCCAGAAATTGAAGAGGTTTCAGACTTTATAGAGTATTTTAAATTTTATGAAAATTTTGAAATCACTAAAGCTTTGGATTATATTTGGGCTGAAATTGCAGAGCTAGATAAATCTATCCAAGAGACTGAACCATTTAAAGTGGTAAAAGTAGATCCTGAAAAAGGAAAAGAGTTGATTTCTAATATGGTGAAGAAACTTTATAGAATTGCTCGTATGCTAAATCCTGTAATGCCTGAAACAAATTTAAAACTAAAAGAGTTGATCAAGCAAAACAAAAAACCAGAGAGCCCATTATTCTTAAGAAAAGATTAATGCAAAAAGAACCTAAATATATAGATATTCATAGTCATGTGAACTTCACAGCTTTTGATGCTGATAGGGAGGAGGTGCTAAAGAGGACACTAGAAAATGATACTTGGGTTTTTAATGTCGGCACTCAAATAGATACTTCTCGCAAAGCTGTAGAAATGGCAGAACAATATGAGAGCGGAGTATATGCAATCATAGGCCTCCACCCTATCCACACAGGCGCTTCATATCATGATGTGAAGGAGCTCGGTGAGGGTGGCAAAGAGTTCACTTCTCGTGGAGAAAAATTTGATAAAGATAAATATCGAGAACTTTTTAAATCTAAAAAAGTGGTTGCTATAGGTGAGTGTGGACTAGATTATTACAGATGCGATGTGGAGTATGTCGAGAGTCAGAAAGCTGCTTTTATTGCCCAGATAGAACTTGCGAATGAGTTCAATAAACCCCTCATGCTTCATATTCGTAACAATAAAGAAAATCCTGAGATGAATGCTTATATGGATGCACTAGAACTTTTGAAAAAACATGCGAAGGTTAAGGGTGACGTTCACTTTTTTGCAGGGGGCCTAGCCGAAGCCAAAGCTTTTACTGATTTTGGTTTTACTATATCTTTTACTGGGGTTATCACATTTACTACTGATTATGATGAGGTCATAAAAGCGACCCCGCTAGACATGCTCATGACAGAGACGGATGCCCCATATGTGACCCCAGCACCATATAGAGGTAAAAGAAATGAGCCTATGTATGTGCGGGAAGTGGTGAAAAAGATAGCCCTATTAAAGGGTTTAGGGGAAGAAGAGGTGGCAGGGGCTATAGTGGCAAACGCAAGACGGGTCTTTGGTATATAGCCTAAAAAACACATACGCTTTACTTTTTAAAGACTTTTTGTTAGTATGAGACTCATGCAAGATATGGAATTAGAAGTAAATAAAGGCGAGGGAGACAAGCGAGTTTACGAGCTCGGTTTTCTTTTTGTGCCTACAATGGCAGAGGAAAATGTCCCTGCCGAATACGCAGCTCTTAAAGATTTGATCTCCTCTTTTGGTGGGGAAATGATTTCTGATGAGATGCCAAGAATGATACCTTTAGCCTATTCTATGCTAAAAGTCGTATCAAACGTGCGTAACAAGTTTAACAATGGTTATTTTGGTTGGGTAAAGTTCTACATGGATGGAGAGAAAGTTCTAGAACTCAAGAAAAAGCTTGATTTCGATCCAAATATAATTCGATTCTTAATTTTGAAGACTGTAAAAGAAAATACTATGGCTGCAAAGAAATTCGTCGGCCGTGATTCTGCTTATAGAAAGAACGCAAAGAAAGAAGAGGGTGAGGAGGCAGCACCTATGAATAAAGAAGAGGTGGATAAAGAGATTGACGCGATGGTAGCAGTCTAATATCATTAGAGTATGTATCTAAACAAAGCAATCGTAATAGGAAACCTTACTCGTGACCCAGAGCTTCGCTCTTTGCCTTCTGGCATAAAAGTTTGCACATTCTCTCTAGCTACCAATCGTGTCTGGAAAGACAAGAATGGAGCAAGACAAGAATCTGCAGATTACCACAATATCGTGGTATTCGGACGCCAAGCAGAGACAGTTGCCCAATACATGAAGAAAGGAAATTCTATATTAGTCGAAGGCAGGATGCAGACTCGAAGCTGGGACGATAAAAATTCAGGAGAAAAGAAATACCGCACTGAGATCGTAGCTGATAGAACACAATTTGGACCAAAAGGCGGAGCAGCCCCATCAGGTGGCTCAAGCAAGGCTCCAAATGAAGAGCAAGTAGCAGGTCAAGGGGATGAGATCGAATACCCTGAAGAAGACATTAACCCAGAAGATATACCATTTTAATTAATAATAAATATATGAAACAAGATTATTTTTCAGCAAACAATATAAAATACATTGACTACAAGGATGTAGAAATCCTCAAAAAGTTCATCAATGGTTCAGGAAAGATAATGAACCACAAGAGAACTGGGGTTACTTCCAAGAACCAGAGAGCTCTAGCAAACGCTATCAAGCATGCTCGCTTCATGGGACTCCTACCATTCGTAGCTAAATAAAACAAAACAAAAAGTCCCCGTATGGGGGCTTTTTGTTTTCAGCCTTAGAAGAAAAAACATTAAAAATGAGACCGTGTCGGAGCCCGCTTGCGGGTAAAGCGGCGAATTTTTAATGTTTTTTATGACTAGACTCTTTCGACGTATTCGCCGGTTTCGGTGTTTATAGATACTACATCGCCATCTTTGATAAACATCGGAGCATTGATAGTAGATCCATTTTCGAGAGTGATAATCTTCATACCACCCTTTGAAGTATCTCCGCGTACAGCAGGAGGAGCTTCTTTGACTACAAAATTCATCTTGATAGGTAGAGAAATTTTAATTATTTTTTCTTCTTCGTCATCGTTGGTCCAGACTAGGGCAGTGACATTACTATTTTCTTTCAAAAACTTTGCACTATCTTCGAGTAGGGCAGAATCTAGCTTGAATCTATTCTTTGGATCATTTGGATCACAGAACCAGTATTCTCCACGGTTGTGATAAAGGAATTTTACCTCTCTCTTTTCGATATCAGCTTCATCTGCTGTATCAGATACGTGAAAAGTAGCCGCAATAGTCTTACCAGAGATAAGACTTTTTAGTTTTACTTGATTTTGAGGCTTTCTTTGCTGGGTTCGAGCTACATGGCTCTCTACCACTTCGCAAGGCTCATCACTATGGAGGATGATTTTCTTCTCGCGGATTTCATTGTATTGAAGTTGTGACATGTGTTTTATATTACCAAATCATTTAATAAAATCAACCCTGTTTGGGAAAAACACATTTGACATTATTCTTTTTATGGGTTATTGTGTCGCCTAAGGAGAATTGCACATGAGCAAGGTTGACATGGCGCCGACCAGCGCCGACCAGTCCGAGCGGTATTCAAACCTCAAAGTTCTTCTCATGGCTCGCCATGCGGAGCTCTCAGGTAGGCTCTTGGCTTCAATTCGTAAAGCGCGTGCCGGTGAGCATGGCACCCGGGTTGAAGGCGAGTGGGGAGTCACGAGTCAGGAAACGGTCGAGCTCCAGATGCTTCAGGGGCAGAGCCGTGAATTGATGGAGATCGAGGCTGCCATCGGGCGCATTGACCTCGGTCAGTACGGCAACTGCGTCGACTGCGGAGACGAGATCTCCGAGCGTCGCCTTGTCGCAAAGCCGTCGGCGTTGCGATGCAGGGAGTGTCAGGAAAAGCTCGAATAATCACGACCGGTAAGGCAGGCGAGACCTGCACTACCGGTCTCACTGTTTTTAGACGATTTTTTTAAATACCCTCACCCCCCAGCCCCTCTCCAGTATTCCGGAGAGGGTAGGGTGAGGCTATTTCTAGACCTCTTCTGCGAATTTCTTTTTAATTTCTTTTAGGATAGGGGAGGTGATTTTTGGGTTCTCTTTTAGGAATTTACGAGTGGCATCATAGCCCACACCGAGTTTTACCTTCTCTTCTTTTTCTCCAGCAGGAGTATAGAAATATGAATTGCCAGATTTTTCTATGATTTTATATTTTTCACCGAGTGCCATTATCTCACCTTCTTGGGATATACCTTCACCATAGATGATATCAAACTCTGTTTGTTTGAACGGTGCAGCCACTTTATTTTTTACTATCTTTACTCTAGTCCTAGAGCCTACGACATCTTCGCCTTTTTTAATTTGAGCAATTTTGCGTATATCGATACGTACAGAAGTGTAGAATTTTAAAGCTTTACCTCCTGGAGTAGTCTCAGGATTGCCGAACATCACACCGATCTGCATACGGATTTGGTTGATAAAGATGACCACAGTCTTAGAGCGGGAGACGATAGCAGTGAGCTTGCGGAGTGCTTGACTCATGAGGCGAGCTTGCTTGCCCACATGGTGTGCACCCATATCACCTTCGATTTCATCTTTTGGAGTGAGTGCTGCCACAGAGTCCACCACGATCACATCGATCTTGCCAGTGCGGACTAGGCTTTCTACTATTTCTAATGCTTGTTCACCATTGTCTGGTTGAGAAATCAAAAGTTCATTGATATTTACACCGAGTTTTTTTGTATATTCTGGATCCATTGCATGCTCGGCATCGATATATGCACAGACACCACCCATCTTCTGAGCTTCCGCTACGATATGGAGGGAGAGGGTAGTCTTTCCACTAGATTCTGGTCCAAAGATTTCTATAATTCTTCCGCGAGGTATACCACCTACACCGAGAGCCATGTCTAGGCCGAGTGATCCAGTAGGGATGACATTGATATTTACCTTAGGTGTATTGCCTAGCATCATGATCGAGCCTTCACCGAATTTTGTCTGGATGGCTTTGAGTGTATTTGCCAATTCTCCATTACTTGCTTTGTCTTCTGTCTTTTCTTTTTTCTTTTGCATAAATTATTTTCCCATTAATTGATAATCCTTCTCATCTTTATAGCCAAATTTATCTTCGGCTTTTAAAGTTATTATATTATACCCCAAGAGTAGAGCTATTGTCTCATTGAAATTTCCAGCCTGATCTATCGATATTTCACGGCCATTTAAGGTTAAAACCTTGGCATTTTTAGCATTTCCAGTGATCTTGATTACGTTTATTTCATCACCTGTGCCGGGGGTGAGCTCTACATCTCGTATTTTTACTCCAAAGATCAAACTACGGGAATTAAAAAAAGCGAAACCTACGATAAAAACAAATAGTAAAGATAGTGATACCCATTTTACTATTTTTTTTATATCTCTTATTTTTGCCATTAGATTACATTTTCACCACTCTCAGTGTGCTCCATTTTTTCTAAGACTTCGCGAGGCTTTGCTCCATCTCCAGGGCCGATGACACCGCGCTCTTCGAGCTTGTCCATCAATCTAGCTGCACGAGCGTAGCCGAGCTTGAGCTTTCTTTGTAGATACGAAGTAGAAGCTTTGCCTGCTTCTATCACACAAGCTCTAGCTTCTTCATACATTTCATCATCGTCATCACTACCTTCTTCATCTTCGAGAGAGCTTTCAAATATAGATTTATCAGGAGATATTGATCCAGTAGTGAGAGCTATCTCTTCAGAGATTTCATCTTTGTATGCGTCAGCTAAATATTTCACTACTTTTTTCACTTCAGCTTCGGAGATAAAAGCACTTTGGAGTCTTTCTGGTTGAGCTTCACCTGAAGAGTACAGCATGTCTCCAGCACCGAGTAATTTTTCTGCACCTCCAGCATCGAGTATGGTGCGAGAATCGATCTGAGAAGATACCTTGAGGGCCACACGCGCAGGGACATTGGCCTTGATTAGTCCAGTGATTACATTTACTTCTGGGCGCTGGGTAGAAAGGATGAGGTGGATACCGACAGCACGAGACATCTGAGCTAGGCGGACGATAGCTGCTTCGAGTTCGCGAGGGTAAGAGCTCATGATATCTGCGAGCTCATCGATGATGATCACGATATATGGCATACGCTCTTCAGCAACTTCGACTTCAACACCCTCTTCATTTAATTCAGTTTTCTTTTTTCCTTTACCGTAGACATTGTTGTGGTAAGACTCGATATCACGCACAGATTCTTTTTCCAGTATGTCATAACGGCGGTTCATCTCTTTTGCAGCCCACTTTAGAGCGAGGATGGTTTTCTTGGCTTCAGTGATCACAGGAGTGAGGAGGTGAGGGATGTTCTTATACAAGGTCAATTCCACTCTTTTCGGATCCACCATGATAAATTTGAGGTCATCCGGACCATTTCTGTATAAGAGAGAGGTGATCATAGAGTGTATAGTCACAGATTTTCCAGATCCAGTAGTACCAGCCACGAGCACATGAGGCATTTTAGCTAGGTTTCCGAAGATTGCTTTGCCAGAAATACCGCGACCGAGGGCAGTGAGCAGGGGTTTTGCACCATTTTGGAATTTTTCATCTGCGAGGAGAGTAGCTAAGCCCACGGTAGATTTTACTTTGTTTGGTATTTCAATACCTACGAGAGATTTGCCTGGGATAGGAGCTTCGATACGGATAGGGTGGGCAGCCAGAGCCAGAGCCAAATCATTTTGTAAGCCCACAATGCGAGAGAGCTTCATACCTTCTGCTGGTTTTAGGGCGTAGCGGGTGACAGTAGGGCCCACAGTGATCTCATCCATCTCTACTTCAATACCGAAGTTTGCAAGTGTCCTCTTTATTATATTTGCATTTGCTTTTATATCGCCCGTGTTTGGTTTACCTTTATCTTCTTCGAGTAGAGATAATGGTGGGGGAGTATAAGTAGATACTAGTCCAGTTTTTCTCTTCTTGATCGGCATCTCTTCCTCCTCTTCTTTTGCTGTGATTACAGGAGCTTCTTCTTTTTTAGTCATACCCAAAGCCTTTTTGATCTTTTCTGACTTTGTTTCTTTTTCTTCCTCCTCTTCTTCTATTTCCTCCTCTTCATCTTCTGCTTCTTCTATTTCTTCTTCTTTTTTATCTTTATTTTTCCTAAATAAGCCAAGTATTTTTCTCCAAATCTCGAGTAATTCTAATTTTGCGTCAAACATTACAAGTATAGAAATTATCAGGATTGCTCCTAGGAAAGCTATACTAGCGTATATATCAAATAGAGCTACGAATGGTATAGATAAAACTTCTCCCAATATTCCTCCAGCATGGCTACCAGAAGCAATATCGATCATACCCAAACTTGAGAGTAAAAATAATACAGAGCTCACCACTCTGGTCCAGCCGAATGAAGGAGTGACAGAGTTTATAAAAGAGCTTCCGAGTAGTATAAGTAGAGAGGGAAGCAGTATGTAGCCTACACCGAGGAGATAATAAAGTTTGTCATAAAAAAAGTTTCCCGCAGGACCTGCCATATTGAAAGCGGACATTAAAAAAAATAATGCTAAAACAAAAAAAACAACAGCTAGAATACCATGTTTTGTTTCTGTTTTGAGAGTAGAACTTTTTTCTCCATCGCCTCTTTCTTTCTTTTTATTTTTGTCTTTTGCCATGCCCTAATTTTAGCATATTTTTTTGCAGTTTACTTCAGCAAAAACACCTTTTTAAAACACGCGATAAAATTCT
>CAZFKY010000003.1:9756-28444 GCA_964519485.1 uncultured Candidatus Saccharibacteria bacterium
ACTGAATTTTTCGCTCGGACTTCGGCGCGTCCGCCTGCGTAAGGTTTTAAAAAAGTATTTTTGCTTCGTAAATAAAGTTATCACTTCAGCAAAAACACCTTTTTAAAACACGCGATAAAATTCTACTGAATTTTTCGCTCGGACTTCGGCGCGTCCGCCTGCGTAAGGTTTTAAAAAAGCATTTTTGCTTACGTTTCAGGCTATTGCTTTTTATTACGTCCTATATATAATGGACAGCATGTTTGGGGAAAATAATAACTTAAAAGACACTTCTCATAACCCCCTAGGAATTGTGGTAAAAGACAACCCTACACCTCTCTCTTACACAAAGACAACCAAGCTCATAACTGCGCTATATATGGTCACGGACATAATGGACAAAGATGAACCTATAAGGCTTAAATTAAGGACTTTAGGTTCTAGTATCGTATCGGACACATACGCAAAACCAGCCGATGCATTACCTAAAATAGCTGAGATAATGTCCTTTTTAGACATAGCTGGTATGGTATCTTTGGTGTCCGATATGAATGCTGGCATCTTGCGTAAAGAATTTTTTGAATTACGGAGTGCCATAGAAGAAACTCTAAACATACCTAAAACAAAAGAGAGCAGTGTATCAATTTCTGAGTTATTTAGTGGTGATTTTTCTCTCCCTAGTTCTCAATTTTTCTCACCAGAGAAAACTCTTCCAAGTCAGGTCTCTCGTACTCGCATAGGTGTCCAAAAGGGAAGCACTTTGCTAAAGGCTCTACGAGGCGTAAATATGTCCGATAAGGCACCTATCTCTACAAAAAGGACATCTACACCATCCACTGACTTTGATGCCCTTAAAAAGGATCGTAGAGCGAATATTATATCTATCATAAAGGTCACACCCGAAGGTGCTACCATAACGGACATCAAGTCCAAAGCTTCAGGGACATTGGCATCCTGCGGAGAAAAGACATTGCAAAGAGAGCTCATCGGAATGCTAAAGGACGGCGTCCTAAAAAAGACCGGGGAGAAGCGCTGGAGCAGGTATTTTTTGGTCTCTTAAAGTCAGGTTCTAGTAGCTAGGTTCTAGGTGTTAGAATCCAGTTTTTTACTAGTCCCTAGCCCCTAAAACCTAGCCCCTGACCCCCATTTGCTTTTAGGGCTCTTTTATGCTAGTATGTTTTTGTTGGATATCTCGTTTTTATGGCCTATTTTATTGGGTCATTTTGGCCAGTTATCCACATAATATATTGTTCTCTTGTAGGGCTGTATATTATAATAAACATGTGTTTCACTAGGCGCTTTTTCGCGTATGAGTGAAATACAAAATCCGTTTCATTTTCGTTCACATTTTCGTCGAAAAAAATTTGAATGAAAATCTGGAAAGGTCATTGAAAATAGAATAGAAAATTCTTCGAAATATCTAAAGATATTTTGCAAGAGATTTTCATGTTTTGTTTTCATTGTTTAGTTTATCTCTGTTCACTATTATCTCTGCTACATTATTATTTATTATTAATTAAAGCAGGTGAGGTAGTGATGGGAAAATATGCTTTTAGTTTTGTCGAAACTAATTAATGGCATAAAAAGTTAAAAATATTTATGAGTAATTTATTCAAATCAAAAATCTTTCTTGGTTTTATGATTGCAGTAGTTATGCTCGTAGGCGTAGTTGCTTTTGCAACTTCTGCTTCTGCAGCTGACTGTACAATCACTACAACCTTGAGAGTTGGTTCAAGAGGCGCAGACGTAAAATGTTTGCAAGCTGGTCTTGGATTAAAGGCTGACGGTGTCTTTGGTAAAATGACCAAGGCTGCTGTTGTTGCTTTTCAACAATCAAAAGGTTTAGGAGCTGATGGTATCTTTGGTGCAAAGTCACGCGCAGCATGGTCTGACATGGCTTCTACACCTTCAACACCTTCAACACCTTCAACCCCAACTACTCCTACTACTCCTGTAGTGTCTAGTGGTCCTGTATCAGTTGCTCTTGCTACTGACAATCCTGCAGCTCGTTCTGTAGTTTCTACAGAAGCTGGTGCTGATCTTGCACACTTCGCATTCACAGGTAACGGAACAGTTACAAGTGTTACATTGAAGCGTGTCGGTGTTTCTTCTGATTCATCACTATCAAACGTATACCTCTATGATGGAGCTGTTCGTTTGACAGATGCTGCTTCTGTATCAAGTAACAGTATGATCACTTTCAATGATCCAAACGGCTTATTTACAGTCGCTGGTTCAAAGACTATCTCTGTTCGCTCTGATATGGCTGGTTCAGCAGGTGAGACTATCGGTGTCGCATTGGTTGGATTCCAAGCTTTGGGTCAAACTGCTGCTACTCTAGGTACTCCTCTTTCAGGTAATTTGATGACTGTTGCAACAGCAAGTCTTGCTTCTGTAACTTTCGGTTCAATTACTCCTTCTGCAAACAGTGCATTGACTCCAGCTGCTGACATTGTCGTATGGCAATCAACAGCTTCTGTCACTACACGTGATGTTTCTCTTACTCGTTTCACAATCCGTGAGACTGGTGGAGTTGCAAAGACTGACTTAGCAAACCTTCGCTTGATGGTTGACGGTGTTACTGTAGGTACAGTTGCAAATCCTGATGCAAACGGATATGCAACATTTGCTCCTACATCACCTCTTCTACTTAAGACTGGTTCACACGTTTTCAAAGTAATGGCTGATGTAATGGGTGGTTCATCACTTTCATTCACATTCTCTGTTAAGAACAGAACAGATATCGGATTGGTTGATAGCCAATACGGTGTAGGTCTTTTGACTTCTACAACTTCACTAACAGCTGGAATGCAAACAGTTACTACTGGTTACGTTACAGTTGAGAAGGCTACTGACTCTCCATCAAGTACAGTTGTACTTTCTGGTACAGACGTAGTTCTTGCTCGCTTTAAGGCAACTACATATGGTGAAAAAGTAAAAGTTGATACTCTTACAGTTGACTTTACTTCAAGTGTTACAGCTACAATCCGCAACGGACGTGTATTGGTAAATGGTGCACAAGTTGGTTCTACAACAACTATCAACCCTGCATCTACTGGTACATCATTCAATGTAAACACTACATTGGTCCCTGGCGTATCTACTATTGAGGTTCGTGGAGATGTATACGATAACGATGGTACACAATCATTCGCTAACGGTTCTACTATCCAAGTTAGCCTTTACGGTGCTGGTGCATTAAACAACGCACAAGGTCTTTCATCTGGTGTGTCTGATCTTGA
The DNA here is from genome assembly GCA_964519485.1 of uncultured Candidatus Saccharibacteria bacterium. Classification (GTDB taxonomy): domain Bacteria; phylum Patescibacteriota; class Minisyncoccia; order Phycocordibacterales; family UBA9973; genus UBA9973. Next base: position 12,978 of record CAZFKY010000003.1, read on the forward strand.
TGTTCCTGGTGCTGTTGTTTCTGCAAATCAACTTACAGTTGGTGTCGGAAGTATGACTCTTGCAAAAGATCAGTCTTACGGAGATCAATCTGTAGTTGTGCCTACAACAGGTACACTTCTTGGTTCATGGACTTTGACATCTGGAACAAACGAAGCTCTTAACTTGGATACAATCCAAGCAGACTTCACAGTCGCTGGTGACTTCGATGTTGCTGATCTTACAAACGTATATGTAATGTACGGTTCTAAGACAACTTCAACAAAGGCTACAGTTACTGCTTCTGGAAACTCATGGTCAATTTCTGAGACTATGCCAGTAAACACTACTATGACATTCAAGGTTTACGGTAACATTGCTTCTGGCGCTGTTGTTACAGCTGGCGGAGACACTGTTCTATCTAAACTCTTGGTATCTGGTACTTCTGGTTCAGGTACTGCTGTTAACACAAACAGTAATGCTGTGTTAAACGGTCAGACAATGACTGCTGTATCATCAGGTGTCCTAACAGTCACTCTTGATACAAATACTCCAGTTGCTGCGCAAGTAGTTGCTGGTACAACTGATTCAGTCGGCGCCCTCAAGATCAAACTTGCTGGTACTAACGAAGATCAATATGTTAAGACTGTAAAGATCTATGTGAACACTTCAGCTAACTCAGCTGCAATTGCTTCAATGAATCTTGCAATGTCTACAACATCAAATGGAACATTTACTACTGTTGGTGCTGATCAAACTCTCACTAACGATGGTACAAATCCTGGTTATGCTGTTTGGAACCTTACAGGTGCAAACCGCATAACTGTTGCTAAGAACGGATCTGTTTACTTGAAAGTTACACCTACATATGTTTCTTCAGGTCAAACAGCTGTAACAGGCCTTACACCTACACTCTTCCTTGGAAACATCGAAGCTGAAGGTACAGCAGTATTGACTGCTGGTGGTTCTGCTCTTACAAACTCAACTGGTATCGTAGTAAAGTCTGGTGGTTCAGCTACATATGTTGACTCAACAGAGAACAACACAGCTGCTGATATGACTGACTCTGCTACTACATTGGTTACTGGTAACTCACTAGTATGGTTGCCAGGCGATGTTCTCTTCATTGATGAGGACAACGGTGGTGATTGGGATCCTGCTACTGAGGAACTCATGGTTGTATTAGCTGACGGTGGTGCAAACCTTACTGTTATGCGTGGAGCATTCGGCACAACTGCTGTTGCTTACACTGCAAACACTATGAACATCTACCGCTTGGCTACAGCTACTATGACTACAACAGCTGGTATCGTTGGAAATGCAGTTACAGTGTTGAATACAAAGCTTGGCCTAGCGCTCAAGTCTGATTCACCATCTGGTGCATTTACTGGTGGTACTGGTAAGTATGTGTTCGGTGTTACAGCTTCAGCTGCTAATAACAGTGCTGATTCTGCTACAAACACTGCAACTATCACTTACATTGATGTCACAGTTTCTAAGTCTGCTGCTACAGTAGCAAACTTGGTAGCTTACCCAGCTGAGTACGACCAAAACTCATCATACGTTACTACTTGTATGGCTCTTAGCCAAACAAAGTGGAGATGTACTTTGAGTTCAACTGGTTCTACAAACCAAGTTGACGAGAACTCTTCACGAAGTTACACCTTCCGTGCAGATCTCGGATACTCAGGTGCTGGTTCAGTTGACTTCTCACTTGCAGCTCTTGGTACTTCATCAACTTCAACAAACTCTGTTTATTGGACAGATGGTACTACAGCTCAATACTGGGTAAATCAACCTACAACAGTTATCCAAGGTGGATCATTGACTACAACTGCAGCTTCTGGCTCAGCTGATTCAACTGCTCCAACAATATCTTCATTGGTATTCGGTGGTACAGCTGATAACGCTCTTGCAAACTCTGATACAATCGCTATTACATTCAGTGAAATGATTGATCCTACTACAATAGCTTCAACATTGATCCCTGGCGGTTCATCAGTATCACTTGATGGTGGTACAGGAGACGTTTCAATTGCTGGTTCTGGTGTAGTTACTATTGCAAACATCGCTACAACTGACGTTGACGGTGGTGCTGCAACAGCTACAACATACACACCTTCAGCAACATTGAACTCTGCAGGTACAGTATTGACAATTACACTAGCTGGAGCTTCAGCTTCAGGTGCATTGTCAGGTGCTGAATCATTTGGTGATGTTACAGGCTTAACTACAACAGTTAAGGATGCTAACGGTAACCTATTGGCTGACTCAGCAGTTAACGCTTCTGGAAACATCTAATACATGTCATAGAAGTAGCTAACGCTACAAGCGCAAAAAAGCCCCTTCACGGGGGCTTTTTTGTTTACCCTGTCGTTCGCGAATGACAGGGTTTGCCACGTCGTTCGCGAACGACGTGGTTTGCTTGTTTTTCTTATCTTGTTATACTTTTTATATATGAGAAAGGGGGAATTATGGTATAGTTTGCTATTTTTAGTGATTGGTATTTTTGCCGGCCTTTTTTTATCAAATAAAGTTTCCACGACTTCGTCTTCTTCTCTTAGTGCCTTGCGCGAACACAGTGATAAATATAAATTTATTGCTCCATATCTTGCCTCCAGTGATAAAGACACACAATCTGATAACTTTAAAAATTTAAAAAATAAAGTAAATAATTTTATCAGTAGCAATACCGGAACAGGGGATACAGTATCTGTATATTTTCGAGATTTAAATAAAGGAGAGTGGTTTGGCATAGATCAAGACAAGGGCTATGCACCGGCTTCACTCTTAAAGACTGTGATCATGATAGCTTATTTCAAAAAGGCAGAGATTAATCCGGGTATTTTGTCGGAGCAGCTCACCTATGAGTCCAATCTAAAGACTTTGCTCGAAGGTATTCCTTTTGAAGATCCTTCAGATTTAAAAACCGATGTTTCTTATAGCGTAGATAGCTTGATTTCAAAGATGATCATAGACTCAGACAATGGAGCTACGAATTTACTTTTTACTCATTTAGATGATAGTTTTTTAAATAAAGTTTACAAAGATTTGAGCCTACCCCTACCAGGGGATGAGGGTTATTACGATATTTCTGCCCAAGCTTACTCTCTTTTCTTTAGGATTTTATACAATGCTACATATCTCTCTCGCAGTCTTTCTGAGAAAGCTCTCGGTATTTTGAGCCGTGCTTCTTTTCAAGATGGTTTAGTATCTGGTGTGCCAAAAGGGACAGTGGTTGCTCACAAATTCGGCGAGTATATTCATGGAGAGGAGGGTGTGGTGGACTCTGTGGAGCTCCATGATTGTGGCATAATATATCTGCCGAACGATCCGTATTTCCTATGTGTGATGACTCACACCAAATCTCTCGATAAAGACAAAAATATCATTAAAAACATTAGCTCTATCGTCTACTCCTACCTCACTAAATAATGTTTGTTCTTAAGACTTTTTTGTGTATAATTTAATTATGATGAAAGAAAATTTACAAAGGAATATTATATTGATTTTTATCATTTTTTTTATTACAGTTTTGGTGATTTTTAATACAAAAAAGGTAAAAGCTCCTACTCCAGGTGAGCTCACAGATGCCACCGTGGTCAATCCTGATGGCACCAATAAAGATGATGGTAAGAATGATACCAATACACCAGCAAAGAAGCCGGTAGATATAGTGAGTGATGAAGAAGCTAAGCTCCTAGCTGATTTGAAAAAGGCAGTGGACGCGAGAGATTTCGAATCTTTTGCAAATGTATTAGCTACAGTCTATAAGAATCAATTGGGTAATAAAAAAGAGTTTACTACTTTAGAGAGTGCACTCTATGTTTACGCTACCGATACCTATTGGGTGAAAGGGGATTTAGAAAATTCTCTCCGAGTTTCAAATATTGTTTACAATAAAGTTCCTGAGGCTTGGCGTTTTAGATATTTGAGAATAGTAACTTTGGAAAAATACGGACGCAATGCTTTTAATGCAGGTGATTTAAAAATTGCAGAAGATTATGCAAATCAAATCTTGAAGATGATGTATCGCCCTGAAGGTGCAAACCTCATGGCAGATATTTATATTTCAAAAATTAAAACCAATATAAATAATCAAGATTTAAACTCTGCAAAAAATAATCTGGGCTATATTTGGGATTATGAAGTCTCAGCTGATAGGAGAGCGACCCTAGAAGATCTCAAGAAACAACTCGGCCTCTAATATTGCTTTTTTCTAAAAATTTGGTATAATACTGTTATGAAAAATATTGATAAAAATGTCTGGACAGCTATCGGCATCGTGGCTATTTTGGTCATTGTGCTCTTTACTCATAAGGTTTTTAAAAATAAAGATGTAGATACTGAGGTCACAGCACCTGAGGATTCTTCTTCTTTGGTTGCTCCTGTTGTTACTAATACAAAGGTTGCAAAGAAAGTAGCCCCAAAGCTTCCTTATAATGAAGCAGTGGCCTTCTTTAAAGATCAGAGGATTCAGCTCGGAGTAGACTGCCAAGCAAATCCAAATATGCCTGCGTTCAAAGCTGGCTCTAGCATTATGGTAGACAATAGATCTGGCAATACTCGCACTGTAAAGGTGGGTACTATGTATAATATAAAACCTTGGGATTATGTAGTGGTAAAGCTTGATGTGCCTAATATTCCAGATACTTGGTATGTAGATTGTGATCAATCACAAAACGTAGCTACTATCTTGATTCAAAAATAAATGGAAATATTTATAAGTTTTGCTTGGTATATAGGTTTTGTGTTGCCGACTTTTATATTCCACGAGGCCAATGATATGCTGGCAGAATTTTTGAAAGAGAAGAAAATATATAGTCATTGGGATTCTTGGCATTGTGCGCTAGTCTCACTCATTATTGCTTATATTGTCTTAGCTTTACTCGGTTATAAATAAAAATTAAAACAAAAACTCCCCCACAGAAGGCTTGCCCGCCTCTGGCGGGGGAGTTTTTGTTTATTGACAGAAATAGATTTTTATGTAATAGTATATATCTGCTGCGAGCTAGGAACCCTAGTTTTCTCCAACCCTGTTGGATGGTTCCGTCGCCAGGTCTCCCTAGGGCCCATCATGCTACAGGAGACTCAAGCTCGCAGCAGACTATATCAAGCCGTAAAAGCCCCGCTTTTACGGCTTTTACTATTTCAGGTGAAATAGTATAATGATTCTAATGATGAAACATTTTTTTAAGACCTTGGTTTTGTTCGTAGGTATGATTTTGCTCGGTTTGGTAGGCATGTTTTTGGTCAATCACTATGGTTTAAAGAGTACTGAGAATTCTACAGGTGCCAGTGTTGCAAAATAAGATGTTTATGGTATATTAGATATACCGCAGAGAAGATAGGCATAAAAATAAGTCCTATTTAGTGGGTCGATATATCCTCGAATACGAGGAATGAATTCTGGCGGCGTAAGCCGTTTTTTTCGTTTAAAATAAGAAAAAACAAATTATGTTACATAAAACAAGAAAAGAAGAGATGGTAAAAGAGATCGAAGGAGCACTCAATAAGAGTAAATCTGTCGTTTTCGTAAACTTTCATGGTATGACTGTTGCGGACGAGACAGTGCTTCGTAGAGATCTCCGTGCACAAGGCGTAGGCTACCGCGTATCTCGAAAGACTTTGCTCAAGCGTGCTCTTGCTGGTAAAGCTACAGGCGAAATGCCAGAGCTTGCTGGTGAGGTGGCTATAGCATATTCAGGAGATGACATCGCTAGCCCTAGAGAAGTTTACAATTTCCAAAAAACTCATAAAGGAATCCTAAATATTATCGGAGGAATTTTTGATGGGAAGTTTGTAGATGGAGCTTATATGATGGAGTTGGCTACAATACCTTCAAAAGAAGTATTGTTGTCAAAATTGGCATTCTTGTTCAAGAGTCCAATGCAGCGTATGGCTATCGCTATCAATGAGGTAGCAAAAAAGAAGTAATTATTATTAATTTCGTAAATTAAAAATTTTATTCGCGTCTTTACCCGCAAGCGGGCTCCGACGCCGACTCATAAAATTTTAATTTACTTCATTTAAAAAATTTATGAATAAAGATACATTGTTAGAATGGTTAGATAAAGCAACAGCTCTCGAATTGAACGAGGTTGTGAAAGCTATTGAAGAAAAGTTCGGCGTGTCTGCAGCTGCTGTCGCAGTAGCTGGTGGCGCTGGTGCAGCTGCAGGTGCTCCTGCTGCTGAAGAGAAGGATGCCTTTACTGTTGTCCTCGCTTCTGCTGGTGAGCAAAAGATTGCTGTTATGAAGGTAGTAAAGGAAGCCCTAGGTCTTGGTCTTAAAGAGGCTAAAGACTTGGTAGATGCTGCTCCTGCTACACTCAAGGAAGGCATGAAGAAAGCTGAAGCTGAAGATATCAAGAAGAAGATCGAAGAAGCTGGCGGAAAAATAGAATTGAAATAATTGTTTCGCAATTTGTAATTTTATATAGCACGGATATTTTTCTACTGAAAAATTCCTCGTGCTCGAGCCGTCGCTCTCGCAAAGGCTCTATAAAACAACAAATTGCTTTACAACAAGAAACGTACTAAAATTAAAACACCCAGAGATGGGTGTTTTAATTTTTATGAACAAACAAAAAACTGCTTTAATATCTGTTTACAATAAAGAGGGTATAGTAGATTTTGCAAAAAGTTTAGTAGATTTGGGTTGGAATATTGTTTCTTCTGGTGGCACTGCAAAGACGCTCACAGAAGCTGGAATAAAAAATACAGGTGTGGCTGAGATTACAGGTATGCCAGCTATTTTGTCTCATCGTGTGGTGACCCTCAATCCTAAAATTCACGGAGGACTCATGGCTCTTGATATACCCGAGCATAGAGCTGAGATGGAAAAATATGGTATACCTTGGATTGATATGGTTTGTGTGGACCTATATCCACTCGAAGAAGAAATCTCTAAACCGAGTGCTACTAGGGAGAGTGTGATAGAAAAGACAGATATTGGTGGTCCTACCATGATCCGCTCTGCTCAAAAAGGTAGGCGCATCACTATTTGTAATGTAGAAGATAGAACCAAAGTTTTAGAGTGGTTGAAAAATGGTGAGCCGGATAAAGAAGAATTTTTGAATAACTTGGCTGCCAAAGCTGAGATGACTATCTCTAGGTATACATTACTATCTGCAAAATATCATAGTAATAATTTATATACAGGCTTGTTGGGGGAGAGAAAGGTGGAGTGTGCTTATGGAGAAAACGCTTATCAAAAGCCTGCTAGCCTATATGAAAATTTAAATATAAAAGACGATAAGTTGGCCATACATAATTGGCAACTCGTGGCTGGTAGTCCGATGAGCTACAACAATATCTGTGATGTGGATCGCATGCTCCAAACTATGACCCATATCGGTGCTGGTTTTGATAAGAATTTTAAGAGTGTGCCACATATCGCTATAGGTGCAAAGCATGGTAATGCTTGCGGAGCTTCGTTTGCCGATAGTGAGATAGAGGCTGTAGATAAAATGCTTCTCGGGGACTTGCGAGCAATTTTTGGTGGTTCGGTGATGCTCAATTTTAAAGTAGATGAAAAGATAGCCGAAGAGCTGATTCACAAATATGTAGAAGGGGGTGGTAGGAGATTGCTCGACATTGTGGCTGCGCCAGCTTTTACACCTGAGGCTGTCGAAATACTGGCTCGTAAAAAAGGTAAGTGTAGAATTTTAACAAATCCAAATATAGAAAAAGCCGGACTAGATTCACTCGATATTTCTCCTAGGTTTCGCTATGTGCGAGGAGGTTTTCTTACTCAACCAAACTATACTTTCTTGCCAGAATTAAAAAATAAAGATGTGATTTTGGCTTGGGCTGTAGGATGTACTTCAAATAGCAATACTATTACTCTAGTAAAAGATGGAGGTATGCTGGGAAACGGCGTGGGTCAGCAAGACAGGGTAGGTGCAGCTATGCTAGCCATAATGCGCGCAGGAGATAAAGATTTGAATGGTGCAGTGGCGTATTCAGATAGCTTCTTCCCATTTCCAGATGCGCCAGCTGTGCTAATAGATAAGGGGATAAAGACTATTTTTTCTACTTCAGGTTCTGTAAATGATGAAAAAATAATACAGCTTTGTAAGGAAAAAGGAGTAGAGCTAATAATGCTACCTGATACTGAAGCTCGGGGTTTTTATCAACACTAGTCTTGAAAAAAAATTTAAAAAATGGTATTGTTTGGATATGAAAAAATCATTGGTATTTTTGTCTATTTTATTATTTATTGGATTTTTTAGTTTTGGTTTAAACATAGCTAGCGCTACATTGCCTACTATTGCTCCTAGTTCAAATAATGTCGCTATATATAGGACACTCCAGATCGGCTCTCGCGGATCTGAAGTGAAAGCTTTACAGCAATTCTTGAAAGATGAAGGATATTACACAGGTAGGGTAGATGGCGTGTATGGTAAAAAGACTGCTCGACTAGTAAAGACATTTCAAGATGACTATGATCTACCTCTTACTGGTGTAGTAGACAGTGCTACTTTGGCTATGATAAATCAGGTAGCAAACGATAATGGCGATGATACTACTACTCCACCAATCGTTAAAGAAAATCCATGTAAATTACGCCCAGATTTAGACATGTGTCAAAACAATACAAATCTGCCTGTGATTTCCGGAGTTTCTGGTCCACAAAATCTTAATGTAAATCAGCAAGGTACTTGGACAGTAAAAGCTTCTAGTAAAAATAATAGCAACTTGTCTTACTCAGTCAGCTGGGGAGATGAGTATAATTACACTACTGAATATGGATACAATGTTATACCTAAAGTTCCCGACCAACAGTCTGCTACCTTTAATCATACTTATTCTAGAGCGGGCACTTACACAGCGACATTTACAGTAAGTAGTAGTAACACTATAAATTGTATTACTACTCCGTGTCCTACAAATGGAGGTACAGCACAGACTAGTATCACAGTAAAAGTCGGCAATACAGATACAAACACCCTATCTATCCTCACACCTTCTAGCCTTCCAAATGCAAAGGTGGGTGTGCCTTATACTGTGTCTTTTGAAGCCAATGATATTGGTACAAAATACTATAAATATAATTGGCGTTTAATTTCAAATCTGTCACCTTATTATGCATTTAAAGATATTCGTTGGGGTAATAAATGTGATGGCACAGTGTGTGGACCATTCACTGGTGTTCCGGTTCAGTCTGGTACATACAGCTTTACCTTGGTTGTGACCGCTGGAAGTCAAAAAACTACTAAAGAATTTACTCTAGTAGTAGATCCTGCGACTTCAAATGATAATGTGGTTACTATTCGCCCAACCAATAGAATAAAAAATTACATTCCAGGACAAAGAGAAGTGACCTTAGCTGAGTTTAAATTTACAGGTTCTAGTGGTACCAATGAGACTTTTTCTATAGGTAGTTTTTGGCCTTACATGGCAGATGCCAATGGTAATTATTATCAATATGCCGCAAGTAATCCAACCCACTTCAGAAATTTTTCTCTATGGGTGGATGGGGTAAATAAAGCTCAGACTTACTCTGCTGATTCTAATGGAGTCATTAATTTTTCCGGAGTTGATTTCCTCCTGACATCTTATAGGAGTGTTACGATGACATTGAAAGCAGATGTAGTATCTGACGCTAGTAGTGCAAAATACCGTTTTGCTTTGACTGGTTATGGCTATGGTTCTGCAAAAATAGATTACTATGATTCAACAAATATGGCTTTTTCAGGAGCAGATTCTGAAGTTAAAATTTCAGGCACCACAAATACTAGCTTGTCTATAACCAATACATCTTTCCCAAATGCAAAAGTAGGTACGAGTTACCCAGTATCTTATGGCACACTCCATGTTCTTCCTGATAGTATGCCTACTCAGCAATTAAATTGGAAAATTATTTCTGGCTCTTTGCCAAATGGTATGTATTTGTCTGCTAGTGATGTGGGTGAGATTATTACCGGTACGCCTACTATAGCTGGAAGCTATACATTTACCTTACAAGTTTATAATTCTTCAAATTATCAAAGTGATAGTAAGCAATTTACTCTAGTGGTGGACCCAGAGGTAATAGAAATTAAAACTCTTTCTGTAAATTCTCCGAGAGGAGGGGAGACCTGGACTAAAGGTACTAGCCAGACTATAAGCTGGTACGATCTTTATGGTGGTAATAGTTATGATATAAAGCTTGTTCCTTATTACCCTCCATGTAATACATACGCTTGTCCGATGATAGCTTATCGTATGCCTTACACTCTAGCTACCAATGTTTATTCTTCTTATTATATTTGGAATGTAGGTCAAAATACTGACTCACCTTCATTAGTACTAGATGGATCATATACTGTCCAAGTTTGCCGAACAGGCACATCTGTCTGTGGTGAGAGTTCTTCTTACTTTAAGATTATAAGTTCTACAACTTCAACCCTATCTTTTACTACCCAATCTCCACTTCCAAATGCAAAAGTTGGCAGTTATTATTCAGCGATGTTTTATGCTAGTGGTCTCACAGATCCATCAGTAGGTTCTACTTTTACACTAGCTTCTGGATCATTTCCCCCAGGTATCAACCATGAAGCAAATGTAAATTGTAATACTTTATCTTGTGTTGGTTCTATTGGTGGTACTCCTACCACAGCCGGCACTTATACTTTCTCTGTTTTACTTACAGAAACAACTGGCCGTTCGGCAACTAAGCAATTCACTCTTACTGTAGATCCGATAATTATTAACCCTAGTCCAAATGCTTCTATTACCATAAATGGGGAAGAGTCACCAAGTGCTGTCATATCCAATACTCTTGTCACAGTAGCTTGGACTTCAAATAGTGCTAGCTCTTGTTATGTATACCAAGGAGATGGTTCTTATGCTGGTACTTTGATGTGGCAAGGGCTTAGTGGTAGTAAATCTGTAAATATAACTTCTTACACTCGTTTTAGAATTTGGTGTTATGGTGCTCCTGGCACTGATACTGCCTTTGACCAGGTTTCCATAGATGCTCTTGATGGTATCTCTATACCACCACCAATGCCTGGATTGGAAGGTAGTGCTTTGAATGCTTTTAATTCTGCTATCCAACAAAACACAGCACCAGCGGTAAATAATTCTTCTTTTAAATTTACCCAATTCTTAGAGCAGGGTTCTTATGGTGTGGAAGTGCAAGAATTACAAAAGGTTTTAGCTAAAGCTGGCTATTATACTGGAGCTATCGACAGTGTTTTTGGTTCTGGTTTGAAAAGTGCAGTAATAAAATTTCAGATAGCCAATGGCTTAAAGGCTGATGGTCTGGTGGGCTATGAAATGCGAACTTTCTTGAATAAGTAGTTTTGATTAACACTCTAAGAGTAGTATAATTTATTTATGAAAAAGGTACTTTTGTTCTCTTCTATATTTATACTAACTATGTTTTTAAATGTAGGATTTTCTCATGCAGAGAACAAGAGGGTGTTGTGCAAACCAATGCTTAAAAATTCCATTGCTCGCAGTTGCAATAATTATCAAGAAAAGACTCCAGTTTACAAAAAGACTGAAAATGCTTGTTTGTCTTACTGTTCATCCATGAATGCAAATGCTTGTGAATATGAAAAGAGTACACACGATTGCTACGTAGAATTCGGCACTGATTGTACTATTTATTCTGATTACAAAGGCTGGAGTGCTAGCGTGGACTCTTGTCGTGCAGAGGTCTCATCTTTGGGTAGTATGCTCACTTCGAATGCTATCGATGCGGTAGGTTCTAGTACAGAGGAGGCTAAAACCCCGATCGTGGGTGATAAATATAATTTTACTAAAAAGATAAAAGTAGGTTCTACTGGAGCTGATGTAAAAGCCCTACAAAGAAAGCTAAATAAACTGGGCTATAAGACAGGTAATTTTGACGGTGTTTTTGGTCATACTTTAAAGAAAGCAGTCATGCAATATCAAAAAGACAACGGCCTCAAGGCTGATGGGGTGGTGGGTGAAGGGGTACAAAATTTGCTCAATCAATAATTTCTCTAAATATAAAATAGTAGTATAATTTATGTATGAAGAAATACACTCTGTTTTTTGTTGCTCTTTTAGGATTTTTTGTATTTTCTAATTTTGTTTTAGCAAAAGATGTTAGCATTGTATTTAATCAGACCTTGAAAGTTGGCTCTAGGGGTACAGATGTAAAAAATTTAGAGCAATTCTTAAAAGACCAAGGTTACTATACAGGCAGAATAGATGGTATTTTTGGTAAAAAAGTATCTAGAATCTTGAAAGAATTTCAAGCCGATAATAATCTCACCACCAGTGGTGTATTTGATAAGAATACTATGATTTTTGTGAATAAGTATTTATCTAAATCCAATACTATTTCTAGTAGTAATAAAAATGATCAGAACACAGTAAATAGTGGGCCTGTGATAAGTAAAATTAGTGGTCCACAGACCTTGGCTCTAAATAAAGATGGTACTTGGGTGGTGACAGTTACCGATCCTAATCCGGGCCTTCTTACTTATACTATTGATTGGGGAGATGATACCAAAGCTTCAGGCACACCTGGTCCACGACAAGACGCTTCTTATGTGCAGACTGGCACTTTTACTCGCGGCTTTTCTAAAGCCGGTCTATATAATATTGTTTTCAAGGTTGTAGATAGTTTGGGTTTGAGTGCTAGCACTAGCCTGACTGTAAAGGTGGGCAGTGTGACTAATTCAAATACTACTCTAAGTATCTCTACTTCTTCATTACCGGATGGTAAGGTGGGTGCAAAATATTCTGAGCAAATTATCGCTACAGGAGGGGATAATTATTCTTGGTCTATTAGTGGCACCTTGCCACCAGGTCTATATCAAAACTCTGTAGCCTGCACCACTATATCTTCTTGTAACGTGCCTACTTATATATCCGGTACTCCGACCACTCCAGGTATTTATAGCTTCAACGTGGATGTGTCTTCAGGTGGCAAATATGCCAGCCAGAGGTTTACTATAAATATATTAAAATAGTGTATTGCTTAGGTGCTTGTTTTTTGTTTTAAAAGGTCTAAAATAGGGGAATGGAAATTTTGGGGAAAATACTAGGTAGCCCGGCTCGGGTGAAAATAATGAGACTTTTTTTGCTAAACAAAAGCACTGCTTTTACTACTAAAGATATAGCAAAGAGAAGTAGGGTAAATATGGATGTTGTCCGCAGAGAGCTTCGTCTTTTGGACAGTGCTGGTTTTATCAAAAAGCGTCCAAAGGATTATGTCTTTAACTACAATTTTAAATACGCTAGAGAAATGGAGGGTCTACTCATCACTACAGATACCCTAGATAAAGATGCTATATTGGGTAATTTTAAAAAAGCGGGCAAGATCAAGCTTCTAGTAGTATCAGGTATTTTTATAAAGAATAAGGATTCTAGGGTGGATGTGCTCATAGTGGGGGATAAGATGAAAAAGAGCCATATCGAGGAGAGTGTGCACAAGATGGAGGCTGAGATAGGCACCGAGCTTTCCTATGCCGTTTTTGATACAAAAGAGTTTATTTATCGTTTAAATATGTACGACAAGCTAGTCCGGGACATCCTAGACTTCCCTCATGAGGTCATTTTACAGGGTAAAGAGTTATCCACACAAATACTCAAAAAACCATAGAAAAAGGCTAGAAATTGATATAATTAATATAGAAACTTATAAGGTCGAAACTTAAAAGTATTTATTAATTAATTTTTTATTATGACTGACAGTATTTGGTTTTCATGGGGTGAGGTATTTAATGCTTCACTAAAAAGTTTGTGGATGAGTTTTATTCAATTTACACCAAAATTGATACTCGCCATCGTTTTCTTTATCGTGGGTTGGGTCATCGCTTCAATAGTATCAAAAGCTATTTCACAAGTTTTTGCTTCTTTGAAGGTAGATAAATTATTCCAAGCTATCGGAGCAGATAATTTCTTCCGAAAAGCTGGTATGAATTTAAACTCAGGACATTTTGTAGGTGAGGTTGTACGATGGTTTGTAATCATCGTCTTCTTACTACCATCACTGTCTTTGGTTTTCCCAAACGATCCAGCAACTGGTACAAATGTCGTAGCTTCATTCTTGCAAGTTGAAGTTCTAGGATATTTGGTAAAGGTTGTAGTAGCTGCTCTTATCTTGATAATTGCTGCTGTAGTTTCTTCTGCTATTTCTCGTGCTGTAAAAGCAGGAGCAATGAGTATGGGTGTTTCTACTGCTAGTCTTTTTGGTACTGTAGCTAAGTATTCTGTGTGGATCTTTGCATTTATAATTGCATTAGGTCAACTCGGAGTAGCTGAATACTACATGGGTGTTCTATTCACAGGAATCATCTTCATGGTTTCACTAGGTGGAGCTTTGGCTTTTGGTCTTGGTGGTAGAGATGCAGCTGCTCGCTTTATCGCAAAGATAGGTGAGGAAATGCATCACTAATAGCTGTATTTTATATATAGTTTATAAGCAAAAAGGATGTCGCTTGACATCCTTTTTGCTTTAGATTATACTAGTCCAATCAGTATGAATATTACAAAAAACAGTTTAAAAGGCCGGCCGTAGGACAGACTTTTAATATTGTCTGTTGGCCGCCTAAAAGGCGGTTTTTTTGTTAAAAAGGCAGCACGAATGTAACCTTGAAAATTGAATCCTTGTTCTAAAGACTTGAAGAGGTCTTTTATCTTGGTGTAAACCAAGTAGAGGGTCTTCCTCTTACAAGATTAGAAATAAGGGAAGAGAATCGAAGTACCAAGCGGTTGGGAAAAGATCTCTTAAAATTCTCTGAAAAAAACAGAGAATGTGGTTTATAAATTTCTTAACAGGAAATTTTAAGGGCGTACGGTGGATGCCTAGACTTTAAGAAGCGATGAAGGACGTGGCGTAGCTGCGATAAGCATCGGGGAGGTGTGTAGCAACCTTTGATCCGGTGATTTCCGAATGGGGAAACCCTATCAAGTATACCTTGATAATTTTTAACGTAAGTTAAAAGAGCACACCCTGGGAAGTGAAACATCTCAGTACCAGGAGGAATAGAGACAAATATGTATTTCCTAAGTAGCGGCGAGCGAAAAGGAAGAAGCCCAAACCTATGTAGCAATACATGGGGGTTGTAAGATGACAACGTAGATTTCTAGAGGAGTCAAAAAATAAATTATTAGTTGAAGTAACTGGAAAGTTACATCGTAGAGGGTGATAATCCCGTAAACGAAAATAATTTATCTCTTTTGTTGTTATTCTTGAGTACCTCAGGACACAAATGGCCGGGGGGAATCTAGCAGAACTAACTGCTAAGGCTAAATATTCTTAAAGATCGATAGTGAACTAGTACCGTGAGGGAAAGGTGAAAAGCAGTCCGGTTAGGACGGTGAAATAGACCTGAAACCGTATGTCTACAAGGAGTCGATGCTCGCATTCGTGCGGGCTACGGCGTGCCTATTGAAGAATGAGCCAACGAGTTTATGCATGCTGCTGGCTAAGTGGACTAAAACCACGCAGTCACAGGGAAACCGAGTGTTAATAGCGCGTAATTGGTAGTATGCATAAGACCCGAAGCCAGGTGAGCTT
>CAZFKY010000004.1:0-1297 GCA_964519485.1 uncultured Candidatus Saccharibacteria bacterium
CCACTCTCGAGCGTGTTTCCATTCGTATCTTTTGACCTCACTTCTGATAGAGGTATACTCTACGGAGTAAATAGACACAATTCTAGTTTGATAATTTTTGATCGCTTCTCCCTCGAGAACTACAATTCAGTAACTTTCGCAAAATCTGGTTCTGGAAAAAGTTATGCTACGAAATTAGAAATTCTACGTTCTCTTATGTTTGATGTAGATGTGATAGTGATAGATCCAGAAAGAGAGTATGAGTATTTAGCAGAGTCTGTCGGTGGTAGATATTTTAATATCTCACTCTCTTCTGATCACCACATCAATCCTTTTGATTTGCCGATACCAAGAGAAGATGAGACTGCTGAAGATGTACTTCGTAGTAATACTATAAATCTAGTCGGTCTATTTAGACTCATGCTAGGCGGCCTGACACCAGAAGAAGATTCTATGGTGGATAGAGCAATTTCAGAGACCTATGCTATGAAAGATATCACTCCTGATTCAGATTTCTCAAATATCGAACCGCCGCTACTTTCTGATTTTGAAATGGTGGTGTCTGGTATGGAGGGTAGTGACTCTGTAGTGCAAAAACTCTCTAAATACACAAAGGGTTCTTGGTCTACTTTCCTAAACAGACCTTCCAATGTGGACATCAATAGAAAATTTGTAGTCTTCTCTGTGCGAGACATGGAAGACGAGCTCAAGCCAGTGGCTATGTATATCATCATGCATTATATTTGGAATGCTGTAAGAAAAAATCTAAAAAAGAGACTCTTGGTAGTGGATGAAGCTTGGTGGATGATGAAAAGCGAAGATACAGCATCTTTCCTATACTCTATGGCCAAAAGAGGTAGAAAGTATTACCTAGGGCTAGCTACTATCACCCAAGATGCCGCAGACTTTATGAAATCTCCTTATGGAGTACCTATAATAACCAACTCTTCTATCCAATTACTCTTAAAGCAATCTCCTACAACCATAGACATACTACAAAAGACTTTCAACCTCACAGATGAAGAAAAATATCTACTTCTAGAGTCTGGGGTAGGAGAAGGTATATTCTTTGCTGGTCTAAAACACGTAGCTATAAAAACCATAGCTTCCTACACAGAAGATCAAATAATAACCTCGGACCCTTCCCAAATTTTATCTAACAAAAAAGAACGCATGGAGCTAGAACAAGCCCAAACTAACATAAAACAACCCTAGCAAAAAGTGGATATCAAATGGTATAATTACCATATGTTTCGTAAGGTATTGCTCGTAAATTTTGGAATACTTTCCATACTATCAACACTAGTTTGGGGTTTTA
>CAZFKY010000004.1:1397-21572 GCA_964519485.1 uncultured Candidatus Saccharibacteria bacterium
AGCTTCATAAAAAATATCATACCCCTAAGAGCAGGAGGAGCATCGGGTAATGCTAAAATAAGAGTAGAGATAAATAATAAATATAAAATTTTCCAAACAGCAAATAAAGAAATTAATGTGCAATTTTAATTTATGAAAAAAATACTTTCACAAATATCAATACTGGTAATGCTATTAGCAACACTAACTCCGATAAATAACGTAGGTGCTCAAGTATTGGTAAAATATGGCTGTTTTAAAAATGGTTTACTTATAACAAGCACTATTTCAAAACCAATAAATTCTGCAGGGGAGTGTACTCAGGCAGGAGGCCAGTGGCAAGTGTTAGGCAATACTCCACCTACACCAACTACCCCTACACCAACACTAACACAACCTACAAATACAACCTCTGGTTCATGTTGGAATCCTCAAAACGACAAACCTGCTATTGGCATAAAAACACAAGCAGAATGTGTTTCACCATATAAATGGATAAGTAATACACCTACACCCACTCCAGCTCCTACACATGCACCCACAAAAGAAGCAAATCCAGTAGATAATTATGTGCTTTTACAACCACTACCTTGTGAAGTGGGAACACCAAATTGTGATACAAATGGCCAAATAACTAGCTACAAAGCCTCCCAAACCCAAAACGCTATCGGTACATATCTTAATGTAATGCTCCGAATATTTATCGGTCTTTGCGCCGTCTTGGCTATGATAATGATAGTCATGGGTGGCCTAGAGTACATGACTAGCGAGCTCATCTCTAGTAAAGAAAGCGGTAAGCAAAAAATTACTGGTGCTGTACTCGGCTTACTCTTGGCTCTCGGCTCTTGGGCTTTGCTTTACACAATAAATCCAAAATTAATAAACAGTGATTTGAGTAGTATCACTGATCAAGAAGTAAAAGTTTCTCTAGATGCTGTAAATTTTGCAAAAACTGAGCAAACTGTAGCTACATCAGGATCAGGATTTAAATTAAAAGGTTCTACTACCAATGGAGTTGATCAATTTATAACAAACCATTTACAAAAAGGAGAGTCTTTAAGGGCAATCTCAGTCGATACAAACACCAAAACAGCATATTTCTATACAGGACCTGAAGGTGATTGGAGTACTTATGTCGCAGTACCTATAAACGTAGGTTTTAATGGAGTTTCTGAAATATCCCAAGGTGTACCCGGTGATGGAAAAACACCAAAAGGCACCACAACAATAAGTAATACTTATATATCAAATAGCAATAACTCAATTACAGACGGTTCTGGTAAATTTAATTTAGGTCCTGCTTTTATAAATATTGGAACAAACAGAGGCATAGGTTTTCATGGTGCCGCAGACACAACCTCCAGACTAGGAACAACGAACGGATGTATAAGAATGAGTAACGACGATTTAAAAGCTCTAGCTCCTTACATGAAATCTGGAGTTAAGGTGATTATAAAATAATATGTCACGAAGAAATTTTATACTTTTATTAATAGTTTTAGTGGTAATAGGAGTTATACTCTTATTCCTTTTTGCTATAAACCCATCTTCCCAAAACAATGGGGATAATGGGGGAGGGTTTTTCTCAAATTTAAATCCTTTTGGTAAAACCACAGCAGTAAAACCAAAAACTCCTACAAATCAAACAGGTGACAACAATATTCCAAATACACCTCAAGGTGAAACGACCCCAATCAAGCTAATAAAAATTTCTACCATGCCTATCGCAGGTTACACTGTGTTTCCAAAAGAAAAAGTAGCGGGTGAGTCTCACCCCGCACTTCGCTATGTAGATAGAGCTACAGGCAATATCTACCAAACCTTCGCAGATGATGTAAAAGAAAGAAAATTTTCTAACACTTTGATCCCAAAAGTTTACGAAGCTCTATTTGGCAATGATGGCAATACTGTGATTATGAGATATTTAAAAGCTGATAATAGAACTATCCAAACTTTTATCGGTAGTTTACCAATTGAAAAATTAGGTGATGATTCTATCATCACGAGTGATGTCCAAGGCACATTTTTGCCAGACAATATATCTGATATTAGTATTTCACCTGATGGCACAAAGGCTTTCTACCTTTTAGAGCACAATGACGGTGTGGTGGGTATTGTAATGAATTTGACTGATTCAAAGAAAACTCAGATTTTTGATTCACCTTTTACAGAATGGCTATCTAGTTGGCTAGGAGATAAAAATGTAAATCTCACCACCAAAGCAGCGAGTGTGTTTGGAGGATATGTTTACAACATAGATATAAATAAAAAAGTACCTATGAAAACCCTAGGTGCTATAAATGGCCTTACCAGCTTGGCAAATCCAAATGGTAAAAGCATTATATTCAGTGACAACACCTTATCAACCAAAACTTATGATTTATCAACTAGAGAAAGTAATACCCTAAGTGTAAATACACTACCAGAAAAATGTATTTGGGATAAAATGGGTGTAAATATTTACTGCGCAGTACCAAAAAATACTGGATCATTTTCATATCCAGATTCTTGGTATCAAGGTGAAACTTCTTTTAATGATCAAATATGGAAAATAGATACCAGCACCAATACAGCAAATTTCTTAATAGATCCTAGCACTGTGACAGGGGAAGAAGTAGATGGTATAAAATTAATGCTAGACCAAAATGAAAACTTTTTATTCTTTGTGAATAAAAAAGATTCTTTCCTTTGGGAATTAGACTTGAGAAATTAAATAGAGCCTAAATATTTTATAACCACACGGCGAGTGGGACCAAAACCCGTAGACTCAGTCTTTAGATCTGTCTCATTAGACAAGAATTCATGCACTATCCTGCGCTCAAAAGCTGACATAGGGTCTACTTCTACACTAGATTTGAAATATCGTGCTCGTTCAGCCATCATGTGAGCTACAGCCCTCACACTATCAATTCTTTTCTTTTGAAATTCATTGATGTCGATCAATATTTCAGGTGCATCTTCTTTATCTTCCATAGAAATACCGGTAGGGAATAATTTATTCTCAATTATTTTACGTACGACATGATTTAGAGCGTGCAAACCTTCACCCTCACGTCCGACATACAAATGAGGCTGATCCACATCAACCTTAAACCAAGTATGGTTTTTGTTTTCTTCCACAACAGAAACTTCTTTGACCAAAACTCCTGTTTTTTCTATTACTTCTTTTATTAAATTTTTAATTTCATCTTTATTCATATTAAGAAGATAATACTTTTATTTCAGCCTCGAGGACAGTCTGCTCGGTCTTATTTACATATATCTGCTGGCCTATAGTAAAGATATTACTGATAATCCAATACAATGCAACTGCTCCTGAGAATTTTAAACCGAAAAAGAAAATCATAAGTGGTAGGATATACTTCATCTGCATATTCATACTTTGAGCAAAACTATCTCCAAAAGAGCCTTTGGAACTATTGGAAACCTTATTTGGTTTAGGCATATAATAAGCTTGAAAGTATTGGGATAAACCAGCCAAAACAGCCAGCACGACACTACTCTTACTAAGATCCACCAAACCTAAGAAAAGCATATTTACATGCTCTGGGGCATGGATAAATGGATATAAAAGAGAGCTGTTGAAGTCTACACCTGTGATAAAAACTTTATACAAAGCAATAATTACAAAAATTACTGGTATTTGTAATAAACAACCAGAAAAAGGATTGGTTTTGTGTTTTTTGTAAAGCTCAAAAGTAAGGCGAGCTTGTTCTTCTTTACTAGCTCCACTTTTTTTAATTCGATCAAGCTCTGGAGCCATCAAATTCATAGCAAATTGATTTTTTATAGCTTTTTGAGAAAGAGGGAAGAGAATTAACTTTACTAAAATAGTGAGTAAAATAACAGCAAAACCCACATCGCCTCCAGGTATGACAGACACGAAAAATGCGAGGGCGTTTACGAGTGGTTTATATAGAAAAACATTCCATAAGTATGACATTTGTTAATTCTACCTTGTAGAGGGTTTTTTAGCAAAATTTAAATTAAAAACCTAGAAAACCCTTATTTTAAAAGGTCTATTTGGTTTTTTTGCCAAGGATGACAACGTAAAATACGTCTAAAACCCAAATAAAACCCTTTGAGTGGGCCGTATTTTTGTATGGCTTCTTTGGTATAAGATGAACAAGTAGGGTAAAAAACGCAAGAAGGTTTTTTAAACCTAGAAATATACTTTTGATAAAAATCAATTAATTTGAGAGATAATTCTTTGAATTTCATTTTCTAAGTTATTTTTAGAAATTTCCCTTTTACTATTTTTACCCCCAAACAATTCAAAGCTATTTTTACTGAAAATAAAAACACCTTTTAAACCCTTAGGTAGATTTGTTATATATTTCGCAATAATATTATAACCGCGACGGCGCAACAAATTTCTTTTTACAGCGCTTTTGACTACACTTTTAGGAGCAGTGAAGGATATTTGAGTATTAGAACCATCTTTTAAAGAAATAAACTTAAAAGTCAGGTGAGGGGATAGATAAAAACGACCTTTTTTAAAAATCTGGTCGATAATTTTCTTATCTACTCTATTTTTCTTTGGGAGCATGAAAAAGCCTTATTTTGAAACGGTCAATTTCGCACGTCCCTTTCGGCGACGACGTGCTAAAACCTTGCTGCCGTTCTTTGTTTTAGATCTAACCAAAAATCCGTGTGATTTTGCTCTTTTTCTTTTGTTTGGTTTATATGTGAATGACATAAATACATACTATAATAAAAAGACGTGTCTGGCAAGTTGTCTTAATTTTATAAAAAGTTAGACTTATCCCAGTTGTCCACAGATTATCAACAGAGTTAATACATTTTATTTTGGCTTATTAAGTTGTGGATATAGTATAATCTCCAAACATGGATACAAAACAACTTTGGAAAAATTGCCTTGCGGAAATAGAGTCAGGTTTATCAAAAGCAAACTTTAGTACTTGGTTTAAAAACACCTCAATCTTAAAAGAAGAGATGGGTATCGTATATATAGGTGTGCCAAACGAGTTTGTGCGTGACTGGTTAAAGAATAAATACCATAAATTAATCACCAAAACTATCGCGGATGCCTATGAAAATATGCGTGCGGTAGAGTACACTATCACTAAAATAGAAGCTCATAAGGCAGAAAACCTTGAAAATACAAGTGAAATTGTAGTAAATAAAGAATTGCCTCTAAAAGATCTTTATATAAGCCCTGAAGACAACCTAAATCCTCGTTATCAATTCAATTCTTTTATAGTTGGTGGTTTTAATGAGCTTGCTTATGCCGCAGCTCAAGCTATCATCGAAAATCCAGGTACAAAATACAATCCTTTCTTTATTTATGGAGGTACTGGCCTAGGTAAAACTCACCTACTCCAAGCAGTAGGGAATTCCATAAAAACAAAGTACCCAAACAAGAAGGTGCATTATATGACTTTGGAAAAATTTGCTACAGATTTTATAAATTCTCTACAATCCAATAAAGCAAACTCTTTTAAAGAAAAATATAGAAAATATGACCTATTAATTATCGATGATATCCAATTCATTGGTAAAATGGAAAAAATTCAAGAAGAATTGTTCCATACTTTTAATACTTTCCATGAAAATAATAAACAAATAATATTCTCCTCAGATAAACACCCGAACTACATCCCAGAACTCGCAGATCGTCTAAAATCAAGGTTTGCCGCAGGGATGATAGTGGATGTATCAGAGCCAGAATATGAGTCTAGATTGGCTATTTTAAAGGTTAAATTAGAGGAACTAGCTTTAGATCTAGATAAAGATATCGTTGAATATATGGCAAGTGCTATACAAGGCAATATAAGAGAATTAGAGGGTAGTTTGAATACTATTGTGATGCAATATCGTCTGAAAAACAAAGCCCCTAGTCTAATGGAAGTAAAAAATCTCCTCAAAAACAACATGCGCCCAAAGAAAAATATGGCGATAAAAGATGTGGTGAAGATTGTAAGTGATTACTACAAGACAGAAGAGGAGTCTATTTATGAAAAAACTAGAAAAAAAGAGATTGTAAAAGCTCGTCAGGTGATAATGTATCTCTTGCGTGAAGATTTTAATGTATCTTATCCACTTATTGGTCAAAAATTGGGTGGTAAGGATCATACTACAGTCATACACTCTTGTTTGAAGATAAAAAATGATTTAAAAAACGATCCTCAATTGATCCAAGAAGTGGAGCAAATAAGAATTATGTTTAAATAGTTTGTATATACTGTGGAAAAGTTATGAATAAAAAATAATAAGTATTGATGAAAAAACAAAAATATAAACTTACCAACAATTTATTAAAAATTATCAAACTTATTCACAATAAATAATTCCAAAAATAGATTGAAAATAAAGGATAAAATATACTTATACACTTATCAACAGGACTAATAGCATTAATAGATTATATAAAGAGAATTATAAACATATGAAAATAGAAACAGGGATTGAAAAATTAAAAAATGCCATAAACCAAGCAGAGAGAGTGACTGGTAAAAATCTAACTTTACCTATTTTAAATTCTATTTTAATAACTGCTTCTAAAAAATCTCTCAAACTAAGATCTACTAATCTTTCTCTTGGTTTGGAAATAGAAATACCAGCAAAAATAGAAAAAGAGGGAGTGGTGGCTATCACTGGGTCTGTTTTATCTGGAATTTTTTCGAATATTTCTCAAAATGAAAATGTAGAGATAGAGAGTGAGGATGGAAATATACTGATCAAGACTAAAAAAAGTAAAATTAAAATAAAAGGTGGCCTACATGAAGATTTTCCAACTATTCCATTAGTAGAAGGTCAAAGTTTTGAAATTGAAGCAAAGAAATTAATTGATGGTATAAAATCTGTGTATTACAGCTCTTCTTTATCAGATATAAAACCAGAAATATCTAGTGTTTATATATATAAAGACGGGGAATTCTTATACTTCGTATCTACAGATTCATTTAGGTTGGCAGAAAAGAAAATAAAAATAAAAGGATTAGATGATATGCATGGAATAATAATTCCATTCAAGAATATACCTGAAATTTTGAGAATTTTCGGAGATTTCGGAGGAAGTATAAAGGTTTGTTTTAATAAAAACCAAATATCATTTTCTAGTGACAATATTTACCTAACTTCTAGAATAATAGACGGAGTTTTTCCTGATTACAGACAAATAATTCCTAAAAATCCAAAAACTGAAGCGACTCTATTAAAACAAGATTTAGTGAATGCTTTAAAATTATCCAACACTTTTTCAGATAAATTTAACCAAGTGAATCTAAAAATATCTCCTAGAGAAAAGATTTTTGAAATATCATCTCAAAACAATGATGTGGGTGAAAACAAAACTCAAGTCGATGCAGCCCTAGAGGGGGATAGTGTAGAATTAAGCTTTAATTACAAGTACTTTTTGGATTGTTTTCAATCTATAAATTCTGATAGTGTGTGTATTAAAATTACAGATGCGTCCAGGCCCATACTCATTAACCCTGTATCTGACACTTCTTTTACTTATCTAATAATGCCAATGAATAGATAACCTGTCCCGTATTAAATTTAAACTAAAAAACAATGACCACTTTTAATAAATATTTTAAATTTTAATACTGGGATGATAGAGATCAAAGATTTACTCGTTAACTTTAGAAATGTTCTTTTAGGTGAAGAAATAAAGAAACAAATTATTTCTGAAGTTTTATACGAAGTAGTTCATTTAAAAATTTCCACCAACGATATAGAAATTAAAAATGGAGTTTTATTTTTAAATACTAAGCCTATTTATAAAAATGAAATTTTTATAAAAAAGGATGAGATAATGCGTAAAATAGATCTGAGCTTAGGGAAAAAATCACCTTCAAAGATTTTTTAGTTACTTACTTTAAAATAAAAAGTATCTTCACTCCTATTATATAAGGTATCGTATGAGATTATCCTCAATTCATTTACATCTCTCAAGTTATCTAAATTTTTTGGAATAAATGAGTAATTAAATGGAGTTTGGGTGGTCCCTAAGTAAGATCCATTTATAAATATATCTATTTTTTGTAGAGGGTAGGGTCCTAGGCTACTTACCTTAATTTGTATTTTTTGATCAGTACTATAAGTATCTGTCTGGCTTGGCTCTAATAGCTGGATTATGGGTTTTGTAGAGTTAGTATGAATATTATCTACATCTGTTGGTTTATCTTCCCATTTTATCTGAGGATATTTCCAGCTGTTCTGAGCCCACCATTTTTGGACAGGAATTTCCCAATGATAATACTGAGGATCGTTTTCTGGGTTGTTTGGTTGTGGCCCTAGAATATCTTTTTTGTTTATCCAATATAAAATTGAGTGAACATTAGTAATTACTTTTTCTTCTTTGGTTTCAGGTGGTGTGTCCGGGTTTGCCAATTTACCAGATATTTTGTCTATGAAAAAATTATCATTTCCTTGCCAGAAACCACGCAAGATTGGTTTTTTATTTACATCTAGGCTTGGATCTGGTTTTTCAAATTTTTCATCTGGTAATACCTGTAAGGCTTGGTTCATAAATTTATTCCAAATTGGTCCAGCCACCGCAGCACCTCCTTTTTTCATTGGTTTATTGTCGTTATTTCCAGCCCAAACCCCTACGACTATAGATGGAGTGTATCCTATTGTCCAAGCGTCCTTGTTGTCATTTGTGGTACCTGTTTTTACTGCTATGTCCTTATTTGGTATTTGTAATACAGAATTTGCTCCAAAGGTCGGTGTGCGTGCTTTGTTGTCATCTAAAATACTAGAAATCATCAAGGCTGTATTTTTCGGTAAGACTTCTTGTGGTTTTGGGCTGTATTCCTCTAAGACATTTCCATTGATATCTTCAACCTTTAATATACCTGTGTATGGATTTCTAATTCCATTGTTTGCAAAACCACTATAAGCACCCGTGATATCAAGAAGAGATACTTCACCACCTCCGATCACTAAAGTAAGACCATATTGATTTATGTCACCGAGGGTATTTATACCCATATCTTCTGCGGTTTTTAGAGAATCAGGCAAACCAGCTAAGTAAAATAATTTTATTGCTGGTACGTTTATAGATTGAGCTAATGCATCACGTAAACTCATCGGTCCACGGAATTTACCATCATAGTTGTCTGGCATGTAGCAATTTTTCTGATCGTGGCCAGGTAGCGCCTTTCCTAAAGCGTCACAAGTGCTTTGAAATTCTGTAGGTAGGTCAAACAGTACAGTGTCCGGAGTAAACCCCTTATTAAAGGCTGTGGCGTAAATAAAAGGTTTAAAAGAAGATCCTGGCTGTCTTTCCGCAGTAGCTACATTGTAATTACCATCAATATTTTTATCGAAATAATCTCTCGATCCTACCATGGTTAAGATCTGCCCAGTTTTTGGGTCGATTGCTACTAGAGCAGCATTCTTACCATCCCAAGTTTTTTCGTTTTCAAGTGCACCTTCTTTTACTATTTGTTCTGCTTTTTGTTCTAAATCATAATCTAGTGTACTGATTACTTTTAACCCCCCGCGCTCTACCATTTCTGAACCATATTTCTGAGCTAAATATTCTTTAATAAAAAATACAAAATGAGGTGCTTTTATACCACCTACTTGTTGGGGTGCAAAAGAAACCACTTCAGATTTAGCTTGGCTGTATTCTGTATCATTTATGAATTTTAATTCATGCATCCTAGAGAGTACGAAATTTTTTCTATCATCTAGTTTTTTTCTATTTTTACCATAAGGAGACAAAGTGGTAGGGGATTGTGGTATGGAAGCTAGATAAGCAGCTTCGGCCAAGGTCAAATCCGCAGGGTTTTTATTGAAATATATTCGGCTAGCTTCTTGTATGCCATAGATAGTGCCACCATAAGGAACTTCATTTAGATAAAGTTCCAATATTTTTTCTTTTGGCATCGCACGGTCTATTTTTATTGCCAGTACCCACTCTTTTATTTTTCTACTTATACTTCTCTCAGAAGTCAAAAGTGTATTTTTTACTAATTGTTGGGTAATAGTGGAGCCACCGGTGACACTCTTGCCTGTAAGTTTGGCTAAAATTGTAGCTCTTATTATGGAAAGTATTCGAATACCATTGTGATTGTAAAAATCAGAGTCTTCTACTGCTACAGTGGCATTTTTAATATTTGCTCCCATATCAGCAAAAGGCACACTGGTCCTTTTGATATCTTTGTTTATATCGTATAAGACTACTTGTCCAGTACGATCATAAATTTTTGTGGAATTTATAACCTTTCTTTCTTCAAATGAAGAGAAATCTGGGATTTTTAGTGTCGCCAACCATAAAACAACAAAACCAGACATTAAAACAAAAATTCCAGCCAAAAAGAATATTATATTTTTTACAAAATGGCGGTTCTTTAGGTGTTTACGCATTTCTTTAATCATAACAAAAATTATGCTACAATTCGAGCTATGAAAGTCATAACTGACCCGAATAAAATAGAAGAGGTTTTAACTCGAGGCGTGGAAGACGTTTTTATAAAAGAAGATTTAGAGAAGCAGCTTGCCTCTGGTAAACAGCTTAGAATTAAGCTAGGTATCGACCCTACTAGCCCTTTTATACATCTTGGTAGAGCCATAACTCTTCGTAAATTAAGAGCTTTTCAAAATTTAGGTCATCAAGTGGTGCTAATTATTGGTGATTTTACCGCGAAGATAGGAGACCCTTCTGATAAGTTGGAAAAAAGACCAATGTTGAATGATGAGCAGATAAAAAGTAATTTGGAAAGATATTTAGAACAGATTGCTCTGATTTTAGATATGAAAAATGTGGAGGTTAGATATAATTCCGAATGGCTTGCTAGTATGAGCATTCCTCAAATTGGCCAACTTCTTGAGTGTTTTACTGTGCAACAAATGACAAAAAGAAGAAATTTTAAAGAAAGATTAGATAAAGGCGAAGATGTTTTTATGGTTGAATTTATGTACCCAGCATTACAGGGTTATGATAGTGTGGCTATAAAATCTGATGTTGAGATAGGTGGTTTTGATCAACTTTTTAATTTAAAAGCTGGCAGAACAGTACAAAGACGATATGGTCAGAAAGAGCAAGATATTATGGTTTTATCAATGCTTGAAGGCACTGACGGTAGAAAGATGTCTTCATCTTGGGGTAATCTTATTTCTATTATTGATACTCCTGATAGTATGTTTTCTAAAGTTATGGAAGTAAAAGATGAGCTTATCATGAAGTATTTTACTTTATGCACAGATTTTTCTTTAGAGGAAATTGAAAAATTTAAAAAAGAACTTGATAGTGGTGTGAACCCTAGAGATATAAAAATGATTTTAGCTAGAGAGATAGTAAAGATTTATCATGGAGAAGAAAAAGCTGATAAATCAAAAGAAAATTTTATTAACACTTTCCAAAAAGGAGAAATACCTGAAGAGATCGAAAAAATAAAGACAGAAAAAGGTAATCTACTCAGTGATGTTTTAGTCCAAAATAAAATATTGTCTTCTAAGAGTGAGTGGCGAAGGCTAGTAGATGGGGGAGGTGCTCATGATTTGGGTCAGGATCAAAAAATCACAGATGTAAATTTAAAAGTAGAGGAAGATTTAACTCTCAAGATCGGTAAAAAGAAATTTGTGAAAGTTGTCGTTAAATAATAAAAAGAAAACACCCCGACCTGGGTCGGGGTGTTTTTAGTGGTCTTTATCAAATTGGTCGTCTTCGTTGTCATCATCGAGACCAGCAAAATCCATATCATCATCTAATGGTTCCATTAGATCATCATTTAGATCTGTGTCCTCTCCAAAAATTTGTTCTTCTTCGTCCATATTTTTTTAAATTATTTTTAATTTATTATTTTGTACCAAAATCTATAAAGCTTGGCAATAAAATGTGTGGATAACTATATCTTATTATAAGCAAAAGCGGTGAGGGCGATGGCTATGGCATCGAGTTCATCATCAGATTTTTTGTTTTTATCTATATCTATTAGCATTTTTACCATCTTATTTATCTGTGTCTTGTCGCTTTTACCGTAGCCTGTGGTTGCCATCTTTATCTGTGGAGGAGAAACCTCAAATATTTTTAATTTTCCTTTAGTGGCTTCATATATCACCACACCTCTGGCTTCAGCTACATGCATTACTGTCTTGTGGTTTGTAGTGAGGAAGAGAGTCTCGATCGAGAGCATTTCTGGATTGTATTCTTTTATTATGTCACTAATTTTTTTACCTATTAGAGAGAGCCGCTCCCCGAATTCTAATTTTGGAGATGTTTTAAAACATTCCGAGTGAATCACACGCTCTTTTTTATCACCCATATTTTTTTCTAGTATGGCTATACCGAGTCTCTCAAAACCAGGGTCTATTCCTAAAATTCTCATATATAAATTTTAACACTATTCTGCATTTGTGTAGACCCCAGCAGTAGAACAGAGTTCACTGCGGGGCAAGCATCTTGTATTATTGATTATTCGGCATTTGTGTATACGTCTTGAACGTCATCGTTATTCTCAAGATCTTCTACGAGCTTATCAAGTAAATTTAATTCTTCTTCAGTTGGGGAGACAGTAGTGGTAGGCACCCAGATTAAACCCTCGGGTGTTACTTCTTTTTTAAAAGCCCAAGTCACAGCACCGATACCAGCAAAAGCTGTGCCGTTTTCTGCTAGGATATGTTTTACATCTTGTGCTGTCCTGTTCTTGCTATCAGTGAGAGTTTCGATAATTATACCTACACCTCCTGGGCCATAAGCTTCATAGGTGATCGGATCCATTTGGCTAGATGGTTCACTCGCTTTTTTTATAGCACGTTCGATGTTCTCACTTGGCATATTTACTTTCTTTGCTTTTTCTATTGCGGCCCTGAGGCCTGGAGATTCTTTACCACCTGAGAGTCTAGCTTCTACTGCAATAAAGCGCACCAATTTAGAAAAGACTTTTGCTTTTTTTGCATCAGTAATAGCCTTTTTATGTTTTATCTGTGCCCATTTATTATGTCCTGCCATATAGATAAGTTGTAAAGTTCTTAAAGTATAAGGTTAAAAGTTTCTGGTATATTTACCCAGTCACTCGTGAGTGACGGGGTCAAAGCCTAAATGCTCATAAGCTTTTTTAGTAGCCACTCTACCGCGGAGAGTGCGCTCGAGTAAGCCGAGCTGAATCAAATAAGGCTCTATGACTTCTTCGATGGTGGACTCTTCTTCAGAAATTGCAGCCGCCATAGTTTTTAATCCTACTGGTCCACCGTGGAATTTCTCTATGAGTACTTCTAAAAACTTTCTATCACCACTATTGAGGCCGATCTCATCTATGGCGAGCATGTCGAGAGCTTCTTTGGTAGTTTTTTTATCTAAATTTTTTTTATTTACTTGGGCAAAATCACGAACTCTTTTCAAAAAATAGTTTGCAGTACGAGGAGTAAACCTACTTCTCTTGGCAATTTCTTTTAAAGCTTCATCTTCGAGTTTGGTTTCGAGGAGCTTACTACTTCGACGCACAATCTCTGCTATTTCTTCATCAGTGTAAAATTCTAAACGGAAAACCCCACCAGAGAAACGTGAGCGAAGGGGAGAGGACACCATAGCCACACGAGTGGTAGCAGCTATCAATGTGAAAGGTGGTAAGTCTAGCTGGATGGTGCGAGCTGAAGGGCCCTTACCGATAATAATATCGAGCACTCCGGACTCCATGGCAGGGTAGAGTATCTCTTCTACCATTTTATTTAGTCTGTGGATCTCATCTATGAACAATATATCTCCTGGGGCGAGGTTGGTAAGAATAGAGGCCAAATCCCCAACCTTTTCAATAGCTGGGCCAGAGGTTATCTTCATTTGGCGTCCAGTCTCATGGGCTATAAGGTGGGCTAGGGTGGTCTTACCTAGGCCTGGGGGGCCATAAAATAGGATGTGTTCAGGTATATGGCCACGTTCCTTGGCAGCCCGTAATAGTATTTTTACGTTGTCTTTTATGTGTTTTTGGCCGATATACTCTTCCCAGGCCTTTGGGCGCAAGGCTTGGTCTAAAACAGATTCTTCATTTTTACCCTTGTTTTTGTTCATTTTTTTGAGCTTGACCCTGTCATTCGCGAATGACAGGGTTGACATTTATATCGCAATATGCTATACTACTTATGTTATACATTTATCAACACAGTATACACATGGCTATACACATTATAGCATTTGTTAGTTTTGGTATATAGTATAATCATTTCATGAGGTAAAGACCTCTGTTCTTTTAAAAAGAAGGCATTAATCTCTAAGCAATCAGCCATCGGTTATACGATTTTGCGTAGGACGTTCTGGTACTATTTA
The DNA here is from genome assembly GCA_964519485.1 of uncultured Candidatus Saccharibacteria bacterium. Classification (GTDB taxonomy): domain Bacteria; phylum Patescibacteriota; class Minisyncoccia; order Phycocordibacterales; family UBA9973; genus UBA9973. The sequence continues at coordinate 15,616 of CAZFKY010000004.1, forward strand.
TAGATCACTGGGGCTATCCTATAATAATTTGTTACTCTCGGGGCCCAGCTCCGAAAGGATTGTTTAGAGATTAGTGCTTTTTTCTTTATACGGAATAATTAGTGTTTTTATAACACGGATATTTTTTTACTAAAAAATTCCTCGTGCTCAAGCCGTCGCTTTCGCAAAGGTTCTAAAAACACTAATTATTCCTCCAATAGATCCACAACGCTCTGTACTTCTTCTATAGAAGTAATACCATTTAAGATTTTGATCACTCCATCTTGGCGCATAGAGAGGATGCCTTGGGTGCGAGCAATTTTCTTGATTTCTCTTTCACTAGGATTTTCGTTTGTGATTTTTTCTATAGCGCTATCTGTTTTGATGGCTTCAAATATACCTAGGCGTCCTTTGTAGCCAGTCATATTACATTTATCACAGCCAACCTTTTCGTAGACTTTGATCGGGTTAGTCAGATTTACTCCATATTTAGTCAGATCTTTATTTTCTTGCTTCATGCTCTCTAAAACCACTTGGATAGATTTATCTTCCCCAGGATTTAATATTTTTTCTTTTTTGCAAACTACACAAAGTTTGCGTACTAGTCTTTGGGCAATAGATAAGGTGAGGGCAGAGACTAAAATTTTAGGATTTACACCTAAGTCTATAAGGCGGGGGACCACACCTGCAGCGTTGTTAGTGTGGAGAGTAGAGAAGACTATGTGTCCTGTAAGTGCAGATTGCACTGCGATAGAGGCTGTCTCTCCATCACGTATTTCTCCCACCATCACTACATCTGGGTCTTGGCGCATAGCTGAGCGTAAACCCTCAGCAAAAGAGTAGCCTTTTCTTTCATCTGCCTGGGTTTGGGTTATGCCTTCTAGGTGGTACTCTACTGGGTCTTCAATTGTGATTACATTTATTTCTGGGTTATAAATTTTCCTCAAAAAGGCATACAATGTGGTGGTTTTTCCAGATCCTGTTGGTCCGGTGACTAGGATCATACCATTTGGTTTTGAGATTTCGTGTTCCATGATTGCAAAAAGATTTGGTTCTATGCCGAGCTCTTCAATTTTTACTCTGATAGATTTTGGATCGAGTATTCTCATCACAATAGCCTCACCATAAGCTCCAGGTATCATAGAGGAACGTATGCTGATCTCTTCATCACCTTCAATAATATTAAATCTACCATCTTGGGCTATGTGAGAAGTGAGCTTCATGCCAGAGAGGAGTTTTATACGTGAATTTAGCAGGTGATATAAGTCTAATTCAAAAAAAGTAATGTCTTGCAGGACTCCATCGAGGCGCAATCTTAATCTAGCTTGCTCTTTCTCTGCTTCTATATGTATATCACTAGCTTGGATTGCGATAGCACCAGCCAAAACTATTTCTAAGAATTTTGAAACACGGTGCATGCTACTACCTTCCATGATTCCTTTTAGGAGTTTGTCGATGTCTTGCATCTTTTGTATATCTTTTCCAATCTCTCTCAAGACTTCACCTGAAATATCTATACCACCCACTTTAGAATTTTCAGCTAAAGATATTTCTTTATATCTGTCCCAGACTTTATTCAAACTAAAACTAGAAACCATGTAGAAATTTGCAATTAGGTTTTTTCTTTGCATATTTTCCTTGATGGTGGTCATTAGTTCTGGGCTAGGGCTACGCATACCTATAAATATATTTTTACCCATGATTTTAAAGGGGGCTATATTTAAACGCCTTGCTTCATCTTCAGGTATTGCACGTAATGCTTCATTGTCCACTACGAATTGGTACAAGTTTATATAAGGTAAACCGTACTTAGATTCTGCTAGTGTTGCAGTAAGTTGCTCCTCTTCTTCTTTTCTCAATTCATCCAGTTGTTTGTTTTGTTTTTCTTCGTCAAATGAAGCCATGTTAGGTAAATTATAGCTTATTTACTCCAAAATGTGAAAATATGCTAATATCAAAATATGAAAAAGATCGCCAAGGACATCAAAGAAAGTGGCAAAATAGCTGAGATTTTTTTAAACGAGCTTCTAAAAAACGAAGATGATTTGACTGGTGCTACTGTCGTAGCCTTGTCCGGAGATTTGGGTGCTGGTAAGACTGCTTTTACTCAAGCTGTAGCTAAAGGTTTGGGCATAAAAAACAAAGTAAACAGCCCGACTTTTGTTCTTATTAAAAAATATTCATTGAAGAATGATAAATATAAATACTTTTTTCATATAGATGCTTACCGTCTTAAAAATGAACAGGAATTGCTTCACTTAGGCTGGAATGAAATTATAAACAATAAAGAACACCTTGTATTTATTGAATGGCCTGAAATTGTAAAAAATGTAATCCCTAAATATGCAAAAAGAATAAGTATCTCACATACTAAAGAGGGTGGCCGTGAGATCGAAATTCATTAATTTATAATGGTATAATTTCTTTATGGCGAAAGAAAAGAAAGAACAGAAAACCCTAGTATTGCTGGATTCTCACGCTATAATTCATCGTGCTTACCATGCCTTGCCGGATTTTTTGTCTTCCAAGGGTGAGCCTACAGGTGCTCTTTATGGTCTGTCTAATATGCTAATGAAAATCATTAGTGATTTAAAGCCAGATTATATCGTGGCTTGTTATGACTTGCCAGATAAAACTTTTCGACATGAAGCTTATGATGGCTATAAGGCTACCAGAAAAAAGACTGATGATGCTTTGGTAGAGCAGTTGATAAATTCTAGAAAAATTTTTGAAGCTTTTGGCATACCCATGTATGATGCTCCTGGTTTTGAAGCCGATGATATTTTAGGTACGATCGTTCATCAATTAAAAAAGGATAAAAACATCAATATTATTATTGCATCAGGAGATATGGATACCATGCAGTTAGTAGATGGTAAAAAAGTTCAAATTTATACTCTTAAAAAAGGAATTACTGACACTATTTTATACGACGAAGATGCGGTATTTTCTAGATTTCAATTTAAACCAAAGTTTTTGCCAGATTATAAAGGTCTACGCGGGGACACTTCAGATAATATTATCGGTATAAAAGGAATAGGTGAGAAGACCGCTACCACCTTGATCAGTCATTTTAATACCATAGAGGAAATTTATAAAAAAATAAAAAAAGACACCAAAGTTTTTAAAGATTTAGGTCTGACAGATAGGATTATCAATTTAATCAAAGAAAACGAAGAAGAGGCAGTTTTTTCAAAAACACTGGCCACTATTCGTACCGACGCCAAGATTGATTTTTCTTTACCAAAGAAATCTTTTTGGGAAAATGTAGAGATTGGCAAAATAGAACAAGTTTTTATTTTATTTGAATTTCGTTCTTTGTTTTCAAGGCTAAAAACCTTTTTTGGTAATCAAAAAGTGACTGAGAGTGCTCTACGTCATTCGCACTCTGTCTTGGAAGGGCAAGTACCTATGTTTGGTAGCGAAGATTCCTCCGAGCACTCACAATCACTTTTTTCAAACATTAATCCAAATAAACTTCAAGAAGCTAGCATAGCTTTGTGGTTGATCAACTCTGATATTTCTACACCTAAATTAGAAGACATGTTTATTTTTTCAGGTAAAAAATCTTTTGAAGAAGCCTATAATTATATTTTTGAAAAATTAAAAGAAAGAAAATTAGATAAAGTTTTTAATGAAATTGAGAAACCTATTATTCCAATAATTAAAAAAATGGAGGACTACGGGATTTTAATTGATAAAAAATATTTTGAAAATTTATCAAAAGAGTACCACACAGAGTTAGATAAACTCACTAAAAAGATATATGCCAAGGCCGGGACTGAGTTTAATATAAATTCACCCAAGCAAATGGGGGAAGTACTTTTTGACAAGATGGGTATTCGGCCAGCAGGCAAGGGTTTGAAGAAAAATGCTAGTGGAAATTTCTCCACTAAGGTTTCTGTCCTGGAAGAATTAGAAGAAGCAAACCCTATAGTGACTGATATTTTAGCTTATCGAGAGCTTCAGAAATTACTTTCTACTTATGTGGATGTCATACCTAGTATGGTAGCGGAAGATGGCAGGCTGCATTCAAAATTCTTACAAAATGCTACTACCACTGGTAGGTTTTCTTCTGTGGATCCTAATTTACAAAACTTGCCTATTAAAACCGAGCTGGGTAGGCGTATACGCTCTGGTTTTGTGGCTAAAAAAGGTTATAAATTAGCAGCTTTTGATTATAGCCAGATAGAACTCCGGGTTGCAGCTATTTTATCTGGGGATGAAAAGATGACTCAAATATTTAAAGATAGAAAGGATATTCATGCAGGAGTGGCTTCTTTTGTGTTTGGTGTGCCGATAGATAAAGTAGATGCTGAGATGAGACGCAAGGCCAAAGTAATCAATTTCGGTATTATCTATGGCATGGGTGTTTCTGCTTTACGTAAAAATTTAGGTGGTTCTAGAGAGGAGGCTCAAAAATTTTACAACGATTATTTTAATCAATTTTCTACCTTGCGAGATTATTTAGAGAATGTAAAGGTAAATGCTAGTAAAAATTCTTTTGTAGAGACTCTTTTTGGTAGACGAAGGTATTTCCCAAATATAAACTCCCGAATTCCTTTTTTAAAAAATATGGCAGAGCGTACCGCTATCAACGCACCGATCCAAGGTACAGCCACAGCTGATATCATAAAATTAGCTATTCGTTTTGTGGAAGAAGATTTAAAGAAAGAAAATTTAGAAGAAAAAGTTCACCTTGTTCTCCAGATTCATGATGAGTTAGTGTATGAGATTGAAGAAAGTGTCATTGGAAAAGCAGATAAATTGATCAAACAGGCTATGGAAAATGTGTTACAGAGGTCTTATTTGAATTATAAAACTGACATTCCTCTCTTAGTACAATCTGGGGTAGGGGTGAATTTGGGAGAGGTAAAATAAGGTATTTGTGCTATCATATAAAGATATGAAGGATAATAAGCTAAATATGGGGGATAATGTGCATAATGTTTTGGCGCACTCATATTCTCTTTATTTTATGGCCTTTTTATTGGGTTTATTTTTTAATTTTATTTATCCATTAAAGGTCTCAGATCAAGGTTTTATTTCTAGTGTGGGTATTGTTTTTCTATTGTTTTCTACTTTTATTATTATTTGGGCTCAAAAAACTTCTAGAAATTTAGACGTAGTAAATATAAATAGCAAATCTTTTCACAAGGGCCCATATCGCTATACTAGAAAGCCAACCCACTGGGGTTTGTTTATCTTGATGCTCGGTTTTGGTTTTATGGTAAATTCTTTCTTTGTGGTTCTGTTTACTTTAATTTCTTTTATTATTACTGATTCTGTTTTTTTAAAAAAACAAGAAGCTATTTTGATAAAAAAATACGGGGAAGCTTATCTTGAGTATAAAAAATTAGTTAAGTTTTAAGATGATATATCTTTTTACCGGTGACGATACAAAAAATAAGCACAAAGCTTATGAAAACTTTATTAAAACAGCATCTAAAAATGTAGCTGTTTTTAAATTTAATCGGAATGATTTTGATGAAAACCAAATAATGAGCTTTGCTGGGGGAGATGGTTTGTTTTTTGGTAAATCTTTGGTTGTGTTTATAAATATTTTTGATTATGAAGAGAAAAGAGATTTTCTTTTAGACAAATTAGCAATATTGGGAGCATCTAGTAATGCCTTTGTTTTCCTAGAAAGCAAACTCACCAAGGCTACCATGGATGAATTTAAGAAAGCCAGAGCCGAGCTGAATGTATTTGAACTTCCAAAAGAGAAAAAAGAAAAATTCGACAATTTTCTTTTAGCCAATGCTTTTGCCAATAAAGACAAGCTGAATTTATGGATTTATTTTAGGCAAGCAGTAGATTTAGGGGTAGTGATGGAAGAACTATCCGGCGTGCTTTTTTGGAAAATCAAAGATATGATTTTGAAAAAGAATTTTTCAAAATTCTCCGAATCACAACTTAAAAGTTTTATAGCTAGACTATCTTACTTATTACCAGAAGCTAGAGCCAAAGGTCTCGAT
>CAZFKY010000005.1:0-20257 GCA_964519485.1 uncultured Candidatus Saccharibacteria bacterium
TGGCAACGTAGGTATTGGGACGACAAATCCTGGTACAAAATTAGAAGTGAATGGTGATATTCGTGCTCAAGGCTCTGTCATCTTTAAAGATGCAAACAATTCAAACACCTACGGTTTCCGTGGTTTGACTGGAATAGTGACTGCTGATGCTGGAAGTGTGTATCCAACCGGTTGGAATTTCCAATATGGTGGTGGTTCTAACTCTGCTATGTATATCAACTCAAGTGGTAATGTAGGTATTGGTACAACAAGTCCGTTTAATAATGAAAAGCTGCAGGTAGCAGGTAGAGGCTTATTTACTGATGGTGTTTTAGATCCAAACGACGGTGCACCTGCTGGAGTTGCAGTCGGATACAACATTAGTGGTAGTTATGGTTTTATTGATTCTGTTCACACTGGAGTTGGTTATAAGAACTTAGCAATTATGGCAGACAATGTTGGTATTGGTCTTACAAATCCTACATATAAACTCCAAGTCAATGGTCAGCCTGCAGCTAATGGATATACAGCCTTCACAAATTATTCAGATGCTAGGTTGAAGGAAAATGTTACAGATTTAGTCACAGGTAATTATTCAGTATTAGACAAGATAACTCAATTGCGTCCGGTGACTTACAATTACAATAGTTTGACTGGTTATGACGAAGAGACTCGCTCACGCAGAATCTCTGGTTTTATTGCTCAAGAATTACAAGCTGTATTTCCAGAAATGGTAGGCACTACAACTATAAATGGTACACAGTATTTTGACACCAATCTTTCAGATCTTCCTCTTTATTTAGTAAAAGGTATTCAAGAACTTAATTTAAAAATAACTAGTGATGAAGACAGGATCACTGCGCTTGAAAGTATTGTAAACAACAACAACGGTGGCATTTCTTCTCTTGGAGATTATGCAGTGGCTTTCTTTAGGGATTGCATCCAAAGTGTGGCAGATGGTGTGGTATATATGAAGAGCATAGTAGTAGAGCATCTCACTATCGGTAGCACAGAAAATCCTACTGGCTTTATGATTTACGATAAGGTCACCAAGGCTCCGTATTGTGTATCTATGGTGGCTGGAGTATTGGCTTCCGAGCCGGGCACTTGTGATCCAGCCCCAGCTCCTACAGGAGAGCCTGCACCCGTACCAGAAAATCCACCAGTGATTGAAACACCTCCAGCACCATCTTGTACAGATGGAATTCAAAACCAAGATGAGACAGGTGTGGACACAGGCGGAGTATGTACACCACCTGAAAATCCTACACCCGAAGTCACTCCATAGTATGTTTTGACGCTATTTACTTTCCATGTATAATGGAATCAATGGCAAAAAAAATTTCTAAACCCAATGTTTTAGGTCAAGGTTTGACTTTTGATGATGTTTTGCTAGTGCCAAACTATAGCGAAGTTTTACCAAAAGAGGTAAATACTAGTACCAAGCTCACAAAAAATATTACTCTCAATATACCTTTTATGTCTGCAGCTATGGATACAGTCACCGAGGCGCCTATGGCCATAGAGATGGCAAAATTAGGTGGTATAGGTATTATTCATAAGAATTTATCAGTGGCAGAGCAAGCTCGCGAAGTCTTTCGAGTTAAAAGATACGAATCTGGTAGAATTACTGATCCGATAACTCTACCTATCACTGCCACAGTAGGAGATGCACTCGCTATACAAAGGAAGCACAATATCGGTGGTTTGCCAGTGGTGGATGATGCCGGTAAGTTAGTAGGTATAGTCACCAATCGTGATCTACGTTTTGAAAATGATAACAATACACCAATCAGAGAAGTAATGACAGCAGATTTAATTACCGGAGAACAAGGTACCACCATAGATGAAGCTAATAAATTATTTAAGGAGCATGCCATAGAAAAACTCCCTTTGATAGATAAAAAAGGCAAATTAGTTGGTTTGATTACATACCGTGATATGCGTAAAAGTAAAGAATATCCTTTTGCCACCAAAGACAAAGAGGGAAGGCTCTGTGTGGGTGCTGCTGTCGGCGTGGGTGCAGGATCTATGGAAAGAGTTCAGGCTCTCGTAGAAGCTGGGGTAGATGTGGTATGTGTAGATACTGCTCATGGGCACTCTAAGGGTGTGATAGAAATGGTGAAAAAAATTCATAAAGCTTATCCAAAATTAGATATTATTGCTGGAAATATTGCTACAGGTTCTGCAGCTCTCGCACTTCACAAAGCTGGAGCTAGTGCTGTAAAGGTGGGTATCGGCCCTGGATCTATATGTACCACTCGTGTAGTTTCAGGTGTAGGAGTACCTCAACTTTCTGCAATTCATTCTGTATATGAAGCTTGTGCCAAAGTCGGCATGCCTCTCATAGCTGATGGAGGTATAAAATATAGTGGCGATGCAGTAAAGGCGCTCGCTTTTGGTGCAGATGTAGTCATGGCAGGTAGTACTTTTGCTGGTACAGATGAATCTCCAGGTGATACTATAATCAGCAACAATCAAAAATTCAAAAAATATCGAGGTATGGGCTCAGTAGATGCCATGAAAGCTGGTAGTAAAGATAGATACTTCCAAGATGATCAATATGATCCGATAAAATTAGTACCAGAAGGAGTCTCTGCTCATGTATCTTACAAGGGTTCACTCGCTGGTGTCATCCACCAATTTGTAGGTGGTCTCCGTGCTGGTATGGGTTACCTTGGTGCGAAAAATATCTCTGCTCTTAGAAATTCATCTTGCTATGTTATTACCAATGCAGGCCTAAGGGAGAGTCATGTGCACGATATCTTCATGGTCAGCCCTAGTCCTAACTACACTCAGCAATAAAAATGAAAAACAAAAATACTACAAACAAAATTACTCCAATAATCGGCCTTCAGTGGGGCGATGAGGGTAAAGGCAAAGGTGTTGCCCGCATAGCAAATACTTTATCTAAAGATGACCTAATAGTGCGCTTTCAAGGGGGAAATAATGCAGGTCACACTATCTGGCACGATGGTAAATGTTTCGTTTTTCACCTTATTCCATCAGGTGTTTTTGGGAAAGCTCAAATACATCTCGGTGCTGGTATGGTGATAAATCCATGGTCTCTACTAAAAGAAACTTTAGATATACCAAGAAATGTTTCTTTCCTAAATAGGCTGACTGTATCTCCGCATGCAGTCCTCACTATGCCTACCCATTTGTTACTCGATTCGATTTCAGAAAAAAGTAAAGGCAAGAAAAAAATTGGCTCAACAGGAAAGGGGATTTCTCCGTCTTATACTGACCTCACCTTGCGTCGCGCGATAAGAGTAGGAGATATAAGTGATAAAAATTTTAAAAAAAAATATCAAAATCTTTGCAATGAGCACAAGGAAATTCTAAGAACTCAATTCGCCTATGTGGTAGACGAGAAAGAGTTTAAAAAACTCGAAAGTGAATTTTTTAAAGGTGTAAAATTTATTTCTACTTTAAAAGTAGTAGAGTCGAATATTATAGTAGAAAAAACTATTGAGTCTGGTCATAAAGTAATAGCTGAAGGCGCCCAAGGTTCACTCCTAGATGTGCGTTTTGGCCATTTCCCTTATGTGACTTCTTCTCACACCATAGCCGCTGGGGTAGGTACTGGTCTTGGTATTGCACCAGGACTCATAGGATCATCTATCGGTATTATGAAAGCTTATGTGACCAAAGTGGGTGAAGGCCCTTTTCCTACAGAATTAGGTGGTTTAAAATCTGCAGTCTGGTGTAGAGATAAAAAATCAGTAGATGAATTAAATAAATTCCCTAATCCAAATCCAAATAGTAAGAATGATTTCGAAGTAGGTATTGCTCTACGTAGACTCGGCAATGAAATCGGTGCCACCACAGGTAGGTTGCGCCGTACTGGTTGGCTAGACATACCACTCCTCAAGCACACTATAAAGATGAATGATGCGAAAGAATTAGTGATGACAAAACTCGATATCATAAATAGCTTTGAGAAAATAAAAGTCTGCACTCACTATCTAATTAATGGTAAAAAAACAGAAGTTATACCTTTTGATTTATCTAGAACAAAAATAACACCAATCTACAAAACTTTTCCTGTTTGGAAGGGCAAGCTCTCACACTATAAAGATAAGCTCCCTATAGAAGCCCTAAATTACATTAAATATTTAGAAAAAACACTGAACGCAAAGATAATCTATATTGGTACAGGACCAGAAGACCATCATGTAGTAGAGCGTTATTGGAAATAATTTTCCAAATTTTGCCCTGTATATAAAAGAGTATTTATATTTGGATTTTTAGAAAAATCTATATCTTCAAAATATTTACTCTTGTCATCTATGAAGAAAATTTCTTCGTCCTGATATCTATCAGCTATATCTGCCACAGCATTCTTTTTAGTGCCTACTAAAGTAATTATTTCTGAAAAAAGTGGTATTACTCCAGCTCTCGCAATCTTATCTTTTTGAAATTCTTCATCTCCATGAGTAATCAAGAAACAATTTTCTTTACCTAATTTTTCTATAACTTTAATAACAGCATCATTACGAAAATCCTTATAAGGAGCCATTATTTCCTCATACAAATCATCTCTTCTGAGAGAAGATAATAAATCTTTCAAAGAAAACCCGGTAATGCGAGCTTTTTGATAATATTCGGAAACAACTTCAGTAGAAATACCATGTTTTTCTAAAAAAGGCACCATAAATTCTTTGCGGTACCTAGTAGTAAAAGAAATTACATCATCAAAATCAAAAATATATTTCATAATCTATGAATTTATTATTTTTGCGATTACTTTTTCTAATTTAGAGCTATCATGTCTGATAAAGCCACGACTAGCTTGAAAAGTATCATTTTTATTTTTCTCGTGCACTACTGTAGAGAGCAAATCCTCACGATAAACTCTAGAATTATCCAAATCATCTTCTACTAATACACCATCACCCTCTTTTATTTCATAGGATTCTATCTGCTCTTCTGTGGGTTTTTGATTATTGATTAAAATAAAATCTACTTTTCTATCTAAGTATCTTTCAATATCATTTAGATAATTACTAGCTTTCCAACCAGTGGTGTGGCCATGTTTGTTTGTAAGATTAATAGGGAATATGATCTTAGCTTTAGTGTTTTTTATAGCTTCTTTAAATTGACCTATGATAAGGTTCGGCACAAGGGAACAATAATAATTTCCAGGCCCTAGGATAATATAGTCCGCCTCTCCGATGACTTTATCAGCATTTTCATTTAACGAAACTTTTTCTTTATATTTTATTTCTTGTATTCCTGTATTTTGTAAATCGGCATGATTAATTTTGTTTTCTCCTTCTAATATACTGCCATCTTTTAAGACAAAAAGTAGCTCAGCCTTACTAGAAGTCACTGGTATCACAGAACCTTTTACTTTTAAAATTTCAGAAGCTACCTCTACACCAGATACAAAATCTCCAGTAGTTTTTTCCAAAGCAGCTAAAAATATATTACCGAAACTATGTCCCTTTAATGCTCCATCATTAAAACGATAATTCATTAGATCTCGGACAGCATTGCTGTGGAGTGAGAGAGCCACCAAGCATTGCCTTACATCTCCAGGGGGCAAGACGCCGAGTTCGTCTCTCAAAACTCCTGTAGAACCACCGTCGTCTGCCATAGAAACTATGGCTGCAATGTCGATATTTTCAATATTTTTAAGACCAGAGAGTACGGTAAAGCTACCTGTACCACCTCCCACAGTCACGATTTTCTTCATACAGAATAATATATCACAAAATAAGCATTTGTCTTTAAGGTTAAAATTATTGTAAGATAGAGCTATGACTGACAGGATTTATGTAATACCGAAAGTAAAAGATAACCGTGAGCAAGTCTACCTAAAATCTTTCTCAAATTTAGACCTTTCGGGAAAAGTAAAAAGCCTGACTATTATTGATTGCTATCTAATCTCTCACAATCTTCCCAAGGAAGAACTCTGCAAAGTTGCTAGCACTCTAGCCAATCCAAATTTGGAAACCTATTCTATAAACAACCTAATTCCTTTTTCTAAAGGGATGGACAACCTTATTGAAATAGGTTTCTTGCCAGGAGTTACTGATAATGTAGGTAATACAGCCAAAGAAACTATCTTGGATTTACTACACATCGAAAATAAAGACGATATAAAAGTCTTCTCCTCTAAAATTTTCGTATTAAAAGGTAAATTAAAAAGTGAAGACATAAAGAAAATATCAAATTCTCTACATAATTCTTTAATAGAAAGATCTTATATCGTTAATAAAAATGACCTGCAAAAAAACAAAGAGCTTCCTCTAGTACTTCCGGAAGTAATTTTAGATAAAAAGTCTTTAGTCCTAAACATCTCACTTGATGTAGGTGATGAAGAATTGGCTAGAATTGGTAAAGAAGGAGTAATGGATAATTTAAAACAAAGACGCGGGCCACTAGCTCTAGATCTAGCATCTATGAAAATCATAAAAGACTATTTCAATAAATTAGACCGCAATCCCACTGATATAGAGCTCGAAAGCTTAGCTCAGACTTGGAGTGAACATTGCAAACACACAATCTTTGCAAATCCTATCGACGATATCAAAGATGGGCTGTATAAAACTTATATAAAAGGGGCTACTAATGAGATAAGAAAAAGAAAAGGAAAAAATGATTTTTGTGTCTCTGTCTTTAGTGACAATTCCGGTGGCGTAGCTTTTGACGAAGAATTTTTAATTACTCACAAAGTAGAGACTCACAATAGCCCTTCGGCACTCGATCCTTATGGTGGAGCAATCACAGGTATAGTAGGGGTAAACAGAGATAGTATAGGTTTTGGCCTAGGAGCAAAACCCGTAGCAAATACTTATGGTTTTTGTGTTGGAGAACCTACAGATACAAGGGCTCTGTATCGTGATAAAGAAAAAAAGCAAAAAATGTTTTCACCTAAGAGGATACTGGGTGGTGTAATAAAAGGCATCAATCACGGTGGAAACACTTCTGGCATACCTACATTAAATGGTTTTGTAAAATTCGATGATAGATATAGAGGTAAACCTCTTGTATTTGCAGGCACTCTAGGCTTGATACCAAGAAAAATTAATGGACGTCTAGCTCATGAAAAAGAAGCTTTGGCTGGAGATTATATCGTAGTGGTAGGTGGTAGGGTGGGGGCAGATGGTATTCATGGGGCGACTTTTTCTTCTGTCGCCATGGATTCTGGTTCACCTGCAACCGCAGTACAAATAGGTGATCCTATCACTCAAAAAAAACTAAGTGATGTAATAGTAAAAGAAGCACGTGCTATGAATTTATACAATAGCATCACAGACAATGGTGCTGGTGGTATATCTTGCTCTGTGGCTGAGATGGCTCGTGAATGTGGCGGTGCTATTGTTGATTTGGAAAAAGTACCTCTTAAATATTCTGGACTAGAACCTTGGCAAATTTGGATTTCTGAATCCCAAGAACGTATGACGTTGTCTGTCCCTAAAAAGAAATGGCCAGTCTTTCAAAAATTAATGGATAGTAGAGGAGTAGAAGCTACTATAATAGGAGAATTCACATCCACACCAAAGTGCATAGTCAAATATGAAGGTAGAAAAATCATGGATATTGATATGGATTTTCTACACAATGGCTTACCAAAACATCAACTACAAACAGAAAAAATAATTAAAAACAATATCGAACCGAAAATAGAAAATAAGAAATCTTATAATCAAGATATCTTGAATCTCATAGAGAATAACAATATCGCTAGCTTTGCTTTTATCACAGAACAATACGATCACGAAGTTCAATCTTCTTCTGTATTAAAACCGATCTCTGGTAGAGGTCGCATAAATACTGACACTCAAATATTCAGACCAGTACTAAAATCTAATAAAGGAATAGCAGTATCTTCTGCTTTATATCCATCTTATGGTGATATTAGTAGCTATGATATGGCTTCTTGTGCTATTGATACCACGATTAGAAATATAGTATCTTCTGGTGGAACTTTAAAAAATCTATCTATTTTAGATAATTTTTGTTGGTGTTCATCCAATGACAAAAAACGCTTGGGGGAATTAGTAGACTCAGTCAGGGCTTGTTATGATACTGCGATTGGCTATGGTACTCCATTTATTTCAGGTAAAGATAGCATGTTCAATGATTTTAAAGGCTACGACGAAAAGGGAAATCCTGTACTTATTTCTATCCCACCCACTTTGCTCATTTCTGGTATGAGTGTCATGCCAGATCTAATGAAAAATATTTCTCCTGAATTTAAAAATGAAGGTGATCTAGTATATCTATTAGGTGATACAAATACTGAATTAGGTGGCAGTGAGTATTTTAAAACCTTAGGTATGATCGGTAACTCTGTGCCAAAAGTAGATATCAATAAAAACTTAAAAACCTATCACAAAATAGAAGAATTGATAGCTACAAATATATTATCTTCATCCATTTCCATAAATAGTGGTGGTTTAGCTATTGCTCTATCCAAGGCTTGCATAGGTGGCATGCTAGGCTGCCAGATAAACCTGGATTGTATGACTGGAAATGCCAGAAATAATACTGAGAAATTATTCTCCGAGAGCCAAGGAAGAATTCTGGTATCCATAAATCCTCGTAAGAAAAATCTTTTTGAAAAAATAGTCAAAAACATACCATACACCAAATTGGGAATAATAAATAAAAATTCTAAAATAACCATATATGACAAAGATAAAAAAATTGCTGATTTAAGTATAAAAAAACTTCATGATACTTACCATAAATTTTCTAATCGAAACAAATAAATGAAAAAAATAAAACCAAAAATCATAGTCATGTCTGGGTACGGCCTCAATTGCGAAGAAGAAACAAAGTTTGCTTTTGAGCGTGCAGGTGGCGAGGCTGATATAGTACATATCAATGATCTCATTGCATCACCTCACATGCTAGAAAACTATAATATCTTGGCTTTTCCAGGTGGTTTTTCTTATGGAGATGATACTGGCAGTGGTAAAGCTTATGCAAATAAATTTAAAAACCATTTAAAATACGAGCTCGAGAAATTTTTAAAACGTGATACCTTGGTCATCGGTATTTGTAATGGTTTCCAAATTATTACAAATTTAGGCATTCTACCTGGTGCCCTTACTTATAATAAAGGTGGTAAATACATAGATCGCTGGGTGGATTTGAAAGTAGGAGGCAAAAGTCCATGGCTGACAGGCATCAAAAAGATCTCTTTACCTATTGCTCATGGCGAGGGTTGTTATGTTGTATCTAAAAAAGAATACATAGAAATGAAAAAGAAAAAGCAGATATCCCTAACTTATGAAAAAGGAGAAATCTGTAAATTTCAAAACTTAGAAGCAAATCCTAATGGTGCAAATTTTGACGTTGCTGGAGTAAATGCATATAATGGTAGAGTCTTTGGCATGATGCCTCATCCAGAGCGAGCGATGTTTATCTACCAAAATCCTTTATGGCAAAAAAATAAAAAATATATAGCTGGCAAAGACGGGGCAGGTTTACAAATTTTTAAAAACGCAATTAATTACTTTAGAAAATAATGAGTGAGCTCAAAGAGAAATGCGGTATCGTAGGCATATACGGCGAGGGCTCGGATGTTTCCAGATTGGCATTTTTTGGTTTATTTGCTCTACAACATAGAGGCCAAGAAGCTTCCGGTATCACTACCAGTGATGGTAAAAAATTACACACTCATAAAGGCGCTGGCTTAGTAGCTCAAGTATATACTGAGAAGGCCATAGAAGGGCTCAAGGGTCACTTAGGTATAGGTCACAATAGATATTCCACATCTGGTGGTGGCGCACTCGAGCATGCTCAACCTATTTTAAACAAAAAACAAAATTTTGCTCTAGCTCACAATGGTAATTTACCCAGCACAAAAGAATTGGAAAAATTCTTATCTAGTAAAAAAGTATCTCACAAAAATAAAAGCGATTCTGAGCTCATAGCCCTCGCTATCGAATATTATTTAAATGAAGGTGAAAAAATAGAAGATGCTGTAAAAAAAGTTTTCCCTTTGATTACGGGTGCCTTTTCTTTAGTGATGATGACCAAAGATACCTTGGTAGCTGTGCGAGATATGTATGGCATGCGTCCACTTGCTTTTGGTACCCTAGGTAAAGGTTTCGTTTTTGCTTCTGAGACTTGTGCTTTAGCTACTATCGGAGCAAATTTTGTAAGAGAAGTAGCAGGAGGAGAGATGATGGTAGTAAATAAAAAAGGACTACAAAGCATCCAGCTAGCAAAATCTATGCACAAACACGATGTCTTTGAATACGTTTACTTTGCTCGACCTGATAGTACTTTATCTGGAAAATTAGTCTATGATGTAAGAAAAAACTTTGGTAAAACACTCGCAAAAGAATTTAAAATAAAAGCAGATATTGTGGTGCCTGTGCCTGACACAGCTGTACCAGTAGCTATCGGCTATAGTGAAATTTCAAAAATACCTATGGAAATGGCCTTGGTAAAAAACCGCTATGTACATAGGACTTTTATCGAACCTGATCAAAAATCTAGAGAGCATAGTGTAGCTCTAAAATTAATACCCCTAAAAGAAACTTTGCGAGGTAAAAAGGTAATCTTGATAGATGATTCTATCGTGCGAGGCACTACTAGTAGAAAATTAATTGAATCATTATTCAAAGCTGGGGCAAAAGAAGTGCATTTTTTAATTTCATCTCCACCTATACGTTTTCCTGATTTTTATGGCATCGACACACCAAAACAACGCGACCTTATAGCTTCAAATAAAACTGTCGAAGAGATACGTAAATTCTTGGGTGCTACATCACTACATTATTTATCTCTCGATGGCCTTATTAAATCTATCGGTTTACCAAAGGAACATCTGTCTACTTCATTCTTTACTGGTGTTTATCCTATCGATATAAAAGAACGTGCCAAAGAAGTAAATTATGACGTCCCAAAAGACTAAAATTAAATTAGTTTTTTTAATTCATGAAAATAGTTCACACAGCAATTTAAAGGCGGTACAAAAAGCTATCGAAGATCATCGAATCGACGCTGAAATATCACTCGTAGTTTCAGATAAAGATGATCTACCTACTAATCTAGATCAAATTTCTCCAGATTATATTTGCCTAGCTGGTTGGAAAAAAATAATTCCAAATGAATTGATTGATAAGTATAAAATTTTAAATATACACCCAGGCCTAATCCCAGACAAGGTAGATGGTGTAATTTTAAACCCGGATGATACTCTAGCTCTATGGAATAGAAAAAAGTACGCTGACATAGCAGTAGAGAATTTTTTAAATCAAAAATATACCTATGCTGGATCTTCTTTGCACTTGCTTACAAAAGAGTTTGATTTTGGCCCCGTTTTAGGTAGAGTATTTGAGAAAATTGAATCTGGGGATACGGTAGAGTCTTTATATGCTAGACTAAAAAAGAAGGAAAATGACCTATATGTCGAGGTTTTAGAAAAACTATGCAAAACAAGCTAAAAATACTAATAGTAGGTAGTGGGGGTAGGGAGCATGCTGTAGGCTGGAAAGTACTACAAAGTCCTCGTGCAGGACAAGTCTTTTTTGCTCCTGGTAATGCTGGCACCATGCAAATAGGCACCAATGTAGACATACCTGCGACTGATATAAATAAATTACTAGATTTTGTAAAGAAAGAAAAAATTGATCTCACATTGGCTCTACCAGATGATCCACTTTCTCTGGGTATAGTAAATGAGTTTCAAAAAAATAAACTTCGCATCTTTGGCCCTACCAAAGAAGCTGCAAAATTAGAGTGGTCTAAAGCAGTTTCCAAAGAGTTCATGCAAAAATATGGTCTACCCACTGCAAAATTTAAGAATTTTACCTCTTTTGAAGACGCTAAAAAATTTGTAGAAGGTAAAGTGTATCCACTAGTCATCAAAGCTAGCGGGCTTGCCTTGGGTAAGGGTGTGATAATTGCAGAAAATAAAGAAGAAGCACTTTCTGCTCTTGAAAATATCATGCAAAATAAATCTCTAGGTAAAGCGGGGGAAGAAGTAGTGATAGAAGAATTTTTGTCCGGCGTAGAAATATCTACCCATGCTTTTTCAGATGGCAAACACTACTCTATCTTTCCACCAGCTCAAGACCATAAAAGAATTGGTGAAAATAATACTGGGCTAAATACTGGCGGTATGGGAACCATAGCTCCAATACCTTTTGTCACAACTGAAATTATGCAAAACATTGAAGATACTATCATAGCTCCTACTATATCTCACATGGCAGAAGAAGGTGCTATTTTCCAAGGAGTGATCTACCCAGGACTTATGATGACAGATAAGGGGCCGAAAATTCTTGAGTACAATGCTCGCTTTGGTGACCCAGAAACACAAACCTACATGCGACTACTTGATACTGATCTACTAGATATAGTAGACGCTTGTATTGATGGCACCTTAAATAAAATAGAAATCAAATGGAAAGATTTATCAGCTTGCACTATCGTACTGGCTTCAAGTGGCTACCCAGAAAATTATGAAAAAGGTAAGATCATCACTGGTATAGACGAAGCTGAACTGAGTAGAAATGTAGTCGTCTTTCACGCTGGAACAAAAGTAAACGGAAAAGAACTGGTCACCAATGGTGGTAGAGTGCTCGGCGTTTCAGCTACTGGTAAAAATCTACAAGAAGCATTAGACACAGCCTACTCTGCAATCAAAAAAATAAATTTTGAGGGTATGCAATACCGCAAAGATATCGGTAAAGCTACACTTTTACTTTCAAATTAAAAATGTTAAAATCGCTACATGAATAAAAACCCAAAAGTTGCAATCATTATGGGGTCGGATTCGGATTTAGGTGTAATGTCTGAAGCAGCTCTAGTGTGTGAAGAATTTGGTGCCTCTTATGAAATAAATGTATTATCAGCTCATCGTAGCCCTAATTTGGCTCATAAATACGTCACAGGTGCTATAGCAAAAGGTATAAAGGTTATCATCGCTGGTGCAGGAGGTGCAGCCCACCTCGCAGGAGTATCTGCATCTCTTACCACATTACCAGTAATAGGTGTACCTGTAAAAGCTAAAACCTTAGACGGCCTAGATTCCTTACTATCTACTGTGGGCATGCCTCCAGGTATTCCAGTAGCTACTGTAGGCATCAATGCAGCTAAAAACGCTGGATTGCTAGCTATGCAAATATTGGCTACTTCCGACAAAGCTCTCGAAAAAAAGTTGGTGGCTTATAAAGTAAAAATGGAATCTGATATTAAAACCAAAAACGAAAAATTATCAAAAATTGGTTTCGTAAAATATTTAGAAAAATAAAATGAAAAGCCTTTATACAAAATCTGGTGTAAATATAGATAAAGGCAATGAAGCTGTGCAAAGAATTAAAAAGGGTGTAGCTTCCACTCACAATAAAAATGTACTCACTGGTATAGGTAGCTTCGGTGGCCTTTTTTCTTTGGCTGAAATTATAAAAAAATACAAGAATCCTGTTTTAGTGCAGAGCATAGATGGCGTAGGCACAAAACTCTCTGTAGCTAAAATGATGAAAAAATATGATAGCGTAGGAGAAGATATAGTAAACCATTGTTGCAATGATTTACTCGCTATGGGTGCAAGACCTATCACTTTTATAGATTATGTAGCTCACGAAAAATTAGACCCTTTAGTGATGGAAGCCATGGTAGGTGGTATGTCCAAAGCTTGCCGAGAAAATGGTGTAGCCTTGATAGGAGGGGAAACTGCTGAAATGCCAGGTACTTACCAAAAAGGAGAGCATGATATAGCTGGTGCTATCACTGGTATAGTAGAAAAAGACAAGATAATAACTGGCGAAAAAATAAAAGAAGGGGATTTGATCTTGGGTTTTCCTTCTTCTGGTCTACATACCAATGGCTACTCTCTTGCTCGCTATATTTTATTTAAAAAAGCTGGTCACTCTGTAAAAACTAAAGTTGCAGGTATTGGCTCTCTCGGAGATATGCTTCTCCAAGTACATATAAACTACTGCAAGCCAGTTTTCTCATTGTTAGACAAAAATATAGATGTGCGAGGCATAGCCCATATCACCGGTGGTGGTTTTACTGAAAATATTCCCAGAATATTACCAAAAAATTTAGATGTGGAAATTAATCTAGGCTCTTGGCCAATGTTACCTATTTTTCCTTATATGCAAAAAGTAGGTAAAGTGAGCCAAGAAGAAATGTACAGAGCTTTTAATATGGGTATAGGTTTAGTATTGGTAATACCAAAAAATCAAAAAAATAAAGTAGCAAATATATTAAAAAAATATAAAAAGTATTGGCTTGGAGAAATTATAAAAGGTCATGGTAAAGTAATATTAAAATAATTTTATGGATATAGAGACAATAAAAAAGCATTTGCACGATGTTTTAGTAGAGACAAATTTTACAAATCTAGGCACAAAGAAGGTCGGCAAGGTTCGAGATGTGTATGTGGGAGATAAAGAAATAACATTGATATCTACCGACAGGCACACCTCTTTTGATAGAAAAATAGCAGAGATACCATTCAAGGGTGAAGTCCTCACTCAAGTGTCTCTATTTTATTTTGAACAAACCAAAGACATCATCCAAAACCATATCATCAGCTGTCCGGATCCAAATGTGGTAGTGGTAAAAAAATGTAAAGTAATACCTATAGAAATGGTAGTGAGAGGATACATGACCGGCTCTACCAATACTTCGATTTGGCCTATGTACGAGAGAGGAGAACGCAACATGTACGGCATCACCTTACCAGACGGCCTAAAGAAAAACCAAAAGCTACCTGAACCAATACTTACTCCTACTACCAAGAGTGATGAACATGATAGACCTATCACCCCAGCTGAGATTGTGAATGAGGGTATGGTAGAGGAATCTATTTGGAATGAAATGGCACAAAAAGCTATCGAAGTATTCAAGCGAGGCCAAGAAATAGCTTCTTCTAAGGGTCTTATTTTGGTAGACACTAAATACGAATTTGGCTTAGATGAAAATGGCAAGCTCACCTTGATAGATGAAGTGCACACCCCAGACTCTTCTAGATATTGGAAAGCAGACACTTATCAAGAGAGATTTGATGCCGGTAAAGACCCAGAATTTTTTGATAAAGAATTTTTGCGTTTATGGTTTAAAGATAATTGTGATCCATACAAGGACGCAGTCCTACCTAAAGCCCCTGATGAATTGGTAGCAGAGCTTTCAAGGAGATATATTGAAATCTATGAGACTATAACTGGAAAGAAATTTGATCACGATTTTTCTCAATCTACCGTAGAAAGAATTAAAAAGAACTTAAAACAATAACATGCACACTGTAAATCCTCTAGATGGACGATATAAGGATAAAGTAGCGGATCTAATCCCTTACTTTAGTGAATACGCTCTCATGAAATATAGAGTCATGATGGAAGGGGAATACCTGATAGCTTTATCTTCTTATGGTAAAACTAAATTAAGAAAATTCAATCCGACTGAAATAAAAAATATTAGGAAATTATACGATCTATCTGAAAAAGATTTCGAGAAAATAAAAAAAATAGAAGAGACCACAAACCACGACGTCAAAGCCGTAGAATACTTTATTAAAGAAAAATTAAAAGAAACTACTTTAAAAAATGAATTAGAGTGGGTACACTTTAGCCTAACTTCTGAGGACACAAACAATGTGGCCTACGCACTCTTGCTTTCTGATGCACTAGATAAAACAATAGTACCTAAAATTAAAGAAGTAATTTCAAAGCTAAATGACCTAGCTAAAAAATACAAGAGTCTGCCTATGCTAGCACGTACTCACGGCCAGAGTGCTTCACCGACAACATTTGGTAAAGAGATAAAAGTATTCGTAGCTCGACTAGAGAAAAAATTAGAAAAACTCCAATCCATAAAAATAGAAGCGAAGTTAAATGGTGCCACCGGCAACTACAATGCCCACCTGGCTGCTTATCCTAAAAATGATTGGATTAATTTTAGTAAAAAATATATTGAATCTTTCAATACCAAGGCTAGAGCTTTGAAACTAAAAGCCAACACACACACCACTCAAATAGAGTGCCACGATAGCTATATAGAAATTTTTGACAACTTAAAACACATAAATACTATTTTGATAGGACTCAATCAAGATATCTGGAGGTATATTTCAGATAATTATATCGGCCAAATACCTAAAAAGGGTGAGACTGGTAGCTCCACAATGCCCCACAAAGTAAACCCGATTGATTTTGAAAATAGTGAGGGTAATCTAGGCCTAGCCAATGCTTTATTTGAATTCTTCGCTCGCAAGCTACCTATTTCTCGCCTACAAAGAGATTTATCAGATTCTACCGTGGAGAGATCTTTTGGCACAGCTTTTGGTCATTCTTATTTAGCTTATTTATCTTTGCTTAAGGGTTTGGGTAAGATCAGTGTAAATGAAAATAAGATAAAAGAAGATCTAAATAATCACCCTGAGGTGATAGCTGAAGCCATACAGACTATACTCCGCAGAGAAGGTGCTTCTATGCCTTATGAAAAATTAAAAGAACTCACTCGAGGCAAAGAAATAACCTTGGCAGATATACACACTTTCATTAAAAATCTCGAAGTAAGTAATAATCTTAAAAAAGAACTTTTAAAGATAACACCCGAAAACTATACCGGCCTCGCCTCAAAATTGGTATAATATATAAATGCGAAAGTTTTTTATCGTTTTAATAATAGTTTGGAGCCTTTTGCCGACTGAAAAAATATTGGCGCAATCTGTAGCTGGTTTTGTACCGGGCAATATTTGGTATTCTAAAGATCCTTTTGAAGAAGGGGATAAGATTCAGATTTATACCATGCTATTTAATCCTGATTCTAGAGAATTTTCAGGTACGGTAATATTTTTCGACAATTCCACTTTCTTGGGTAAAAAAGATTTCAAATTAAACAGTAAAGAGGCTAATGATTTTTTTATAAATTGGACAGCCACAGTCGGTGATCATAAAATATATGCAAAAATAGAAAATGCAAAATTTTTATTATCTACTGGTAAATACGAAGATTACTATACTGCCGGCAATCAGACCGGTATTAGCGAGCGTAGTGTGAGTAAAAAAATAACTACCAATAGTTCTAATTCTAATAAATCTCTGATTGATACCAGTTCTATAACCATACCTGACTTCGGAAAAATAATAGAAGACAAGACTCCCGACGTTATAGTAAAACCAGTAGTAGCTACAGCATCAGGCGTAGATAGCCTACGCTCAAATATCGGCAATAGTATAGAAAAAACTAAAGCTGAAGTAAAACAAGAACTAAATCCTAAAACTGAAGAAAAAAAGAAAACACCAGATAATAAAATAATGAAACCTTTCAAATACGTAGAGTTATTCTTCTTATATCTATTTTCTTTTATTTTCAACAATAAATTTATCTTTTATCCTCTCTGCCTCATCATCATATTCTTCATCTTGCGATTTATTTGGAGGAAAATATTCTAATTTGTAATTTAAAAGTAAAAAATGTAGTATAAGATTATGATCTTAAGAATTTTGGCGTCCTTAATCCTGAGTGCATCTCTCATCACTATGCCTTTTTACTTTTCTCTAATTCTAGCCATTCTTTTCATTTTTTACTTTAGATTTTTTTTAGAGGCTTTGGTACTCATGCTCTTGTCTGACCTAATTTTTGGTGTACAAATGGACAAATTTTGGAACATAAGATTGGTGAGTTTTCTTATTTGTCTTATTATTTTTATATTTCTTGAAATACTAAAGAAAAGATTAATCCTCAAACAAAATGACTTTTAGAAAACTGCGCCGCAATAAAAGAAAAAACATAATGGTAGAACCAGACGAGATTTTCCTAGATTCAAAAAATATAGGAAATTTTGATCGTCAGCAATTCGAAGGCAGAATAGAAAAACCAATTTCTAAAAATACAATTTTATTTTTGGGTCTAGCTTTTTGTGTGATGGTATTTGCTTTTTATTCTAGATTATTTTATTTACAAATACAGAAGGGTGATGCCTATTATAAAAGAAGTGAAAATAATATCCTAGAGAAAGTTATCCTTTTTGCAGAGAGAGGGATAATCTACGATAGAAACAAATTGGAGCTCGCTTGGAATAAAAAAGCGGGTAGCGTAAAAAAAGAAGATGCTGAAGAAAAGAAAGAGGAAGTTTTTGGTACTCGTGATTATATCTCTCCAGGCTTTGCTCATATATTAGGCTATGTGAGTTATCCAGCCATGGATAAAACCGGTAATTATTGGCAGGGTGAATTTATAGGTAAAGACGGCCTAGAAAAACAGTATAATAACGATCTAAAAGGCCAAAATGGCTCCAAGATAGTGGAGATGGATGCTAGAAATGTGGTTCATTCAGAAAATACCGTAAATGCTCCAGAGCGCGGTAAAGATATCGTGACCACTATTGATTCTAGGATACAAAAAGAGCTTTTTACGCTGATCAAATCTGCCGCCCAAGGCAGCTCTTTTACCGGTGGCGCTGGAGTAATAATCGATATTAACAATGGTGAAGTCCTAGTAGACACCAGCTATCCAGAATATGATTCTAGTATTTTATCTCTAGGTAAAGATTCTTCTCCTATTAAAAGCTACCTCAATGACAAAAGAAAAGTATTTATGGATAGGACAATCTCTGGCTTGTATGTACCAGGCTCAATAGTAAAACCACTTTTTGCTATCGGAGCTCTAAATGAAAAAATAATTAGTCCTGATAAGAAAATTCTTTCGACTGGATCCATCTCCATACCGAACCCTTATGATAAAACACAAAAGACCGTGTTCAAAGACTGGAAAGCTCATGGCTGGACAGACATGGGTCAAGCTATTGCAGTCTCTTCTGACGTATACTTTTATACTATTGGTGGAGGTTTTGAAGGTCAAAAAGGTCTAGGTATTTTAAATTTAGGTAAATATGCAAAACTTTTTGGTTTTGCGGATAAGACTGGCGTGGATCTACCAGATGAAAAAGTAGGCACCATACCTAGCCCAGAATGGAAATTGAAAAATTTCAATGGTGACCCTTGGCGCATTGGAGACACTTATCACACTGCGGTAGGGCAGTATGGTTTTCAAGTGACCCCAATGGAAGTAGTCCGCGCCATTGCTGCTATTGCAAATGGTGGCACCTTGGTGACTCCGCACCTGATCAAAGATGACACCAATAAAGAAAATCTAAAAACGAATATAGGTATATCACCAGATTATTTTGATACCATTCATGATGGCATGAGGCAAGCCGTGACCTATGGTACAGCTTCACCACTCAATGTGTCTTATGTAAAGTTTGCAGCCAAGACTGGTACCGCCCAACTCGGACTAGCAAAAAATAAAGTGAACTCTTGGGTGGTAGGATTTTTCCCTTACGAAAACCCTAAATATGCCTTTGCTCTTTTGATGGAATCAGGGCCTACTAGCGGTGCCGTCAGCGCAGCTTCGGTCATGCGTAGCTTGGCAGATTGGATGTCTATCAATACCGAAGAATACTTTAAATAGTGTTTGCATTAAACCGAATATAGAATATAATAAACCTATGCGAAAAATAAGAACGCTTTTAATTTTAGGTGTATTTATAAGCTTACTGCCATATTTAGGTTTTCCATATTTTCTGAAAAATATTTTAATTTCTTTGTCTGGAATTTCTGTTATTTATTTTAGTTATGTACTATACAGACAAAATACTGCGAACAAAAAACCTACTTATGAAAACTTTTCTGAAAACACTGACTTCAATGAAGAAGTGATGGTGACTGAAGAAGAGCTAACTGAAAATCAATAATATGGAATTTCTAAAAGGTAGAAAAAATATTTTCATAATCTTTACATTTGCTTTTGCATTCTTTTTTGGTGTTTTTATTGGTGTCACCAATAGGCCAGAGATAGAAAAAGTGACCTCACTCTCAAATAAAGAAACCAAGGTGGATACTCAGGTAGACTTTTCACCTTTTTGGAAAGCTTGGAATACTATAGATGAAAAGGCTAAAGATAGAGATGCTATAACAGACCAGGATAGAGTATATGGGGCTATAAAAGGCCTTGTAGGCTCTCTAAATGACCCTTATAGTGTATTTTTCCCTCCAGCGGAAGCTAAAGCTTTTACTGAAGAAATCGCTGGAAATTTTACAGGAGTAGGTATGGAAGTAGGTTTAAAAAATAAAATACTGACTGTCATAGCACCACTCAAAAATACTCCTGCAGAAAGGGCAGGCATTCGTTCCGGTGATCAAATACTAAAAATAGACAAGACAATAACTGCTGGACTTAGCAATGAAGAAGCAGTTAGGCTCATCCGTGGAGAAAAGGGCACTACTGTGACCCTGACCATATTCCGCGAAGGCTTCAAGGATCCAAAAGAAATAAAAATAGTGCGTGA
>CAZFKY010000006.1:0-18248 GCA_964519485.1 uncultured Candidatus Saccharibacteria bacterium
TGTTTTTTGTCAAGTCTTATTAGAACTAGAAAACCGCCAAAGGACGGGGTCCTCTAGCGGTTGTTCTTTTTGATATTTATATCTCGGGCGGGGCTATCTTAGCCCCCACCCGCCGAACTTGTTGTCAGGAGAAGCTCTTGAGTGCAGCCTCTTCGTTGTCGAAGACCTCGAAGAGGTCACGCATCTTCACGATGATCAGCAAATCTTCGATTCTCTTGCTGAGGTCGAGAAGCTTGAGCTTGCCCCCATGGCGCGACAGGTTGATGAAGCCGCGCACGATCTCGCCGAGACCGGCGGAGTCGATGTAGGGGCACTCGGTCATCTTGAGCAAGATGTTGTTCTTGCCCTGCTTGAGCAGCACTTGGATGTGCTGTCCGAGCTCTTCGTCTCCCTCACCGAGGGTCATGTTGCCTTCGAGCTCAATGATGGTGACGTTGCCGACTTCACGCAGTTTGATCTTCATGGTCAATCCCCCCAGAATTGTTGCGTAAACGATGTACTACTTACACGTAGTTCATCATTTTAGTTGTTATTTGTCAACAAAAAAGACCTGTAAGATTACAGGCCCTTTTTGTTTTATTTAGTTGCTACTGCTTTAGATTTAGTGACTATTTCGTCCACTATTCCGTATTTTTTGGCTTCTTCGGCATCCATAAAGAAGTCACGCTCTACATCTTTCTCTATTTGTGACAAAGGTTTGCCAGTATTTTTTGCTAAAAGTTTGTTTAGATTATCTCTGGTCTTCAAGATGTGCTTTGCAGAGATGGCTATATCAGTAGCTTGGCCTTCCACACCACCTAGGGGCTGGTGGATCATGACTTCTGCATTCGGCAAGATAAATCTTTTACCTTTTTTACCAGCAGATAGGATGATAGCTCCACCCGAAGCAGCTAGGCCTACACAAAAAGTAGAGACATCAGGGCGCACATGGTTCATAGTATCTACGATAGCCATAGTAGAGGTGACAGAGCCACCTGGAGAGTTCACATATAAATAGATATCCTTTTTAGGATCTTCAGATTCGAGGAAGAGTAATTGAGCAATGATGATGTTTGCAGTATTGTCATCTATTGGTCCACCGAGGAAGATGATGCGCTCACGCAAAAGGCGAGAGTAAATATCATAAGCTCTCTCTCCAAATTGACTTTTTTCTATAACTGTTGGTATAAGCATAGCTATAGTATAGTCAAATTGCGAACTTTTTCAAGCCATGCTAATATCATCCTAATGCATAAAGATAGAAACAAATTACTCACCCCGCAAAATCGTTTCTATAATATTTCTGTTTTTATTATTAAAGCCCCGAAAGGGTTTATTTTTTTGCCCACCGGAGAGGGCGGACAAGCCTAAACATGTTTAGCATTGAAGGAATTATCGCCAATACGGGAGGAAGAAAAAGGATTGAGGTTGATACTCAAACTGGTTTGATTTCTAAAATTGGAGAGGTCACTGGGGTAGCTGATGTGGTTTTAAAAGATGAAATAATTTTTCCTGGTTTTGTAGATCTCCATGTGCATGCTAGGGAAGACGTGAGTCACACTCAAGAATACAAAGAAGATTTTATTTCAGCTGGAGAGGCAGCTATCAATGGTGGGGTAGTGGCATTTTTAGATATGCCAAATAATCCCATAGCACCAGTAGATGAAAAGAGTTATGAAGAAAAGAATAAATTGAAAGAAAAATCCTCGGTGACTGTGGTTCTATATGCTGGTATAGGCCCAAACACCAAACCTCTTGCTAAAATCGTGCCCTATAAAGTATTTATGGGTCCATCAGTAGGGGAATTATTTTTTACTTCACGTGAAGATTTAGAAAAAGTTATCGCAAATTACTCCCATCAGTTTGTGTCTTTTCATTGCGAAGAACCAAAGATTTTAGAAGAAAATAAAAATGCAAAAAATCATGAGCTTTCTCGTCCAGAGACTGCTGAAATATCAGCTATAGATTTTGCTATCTATTTAATAGAGAAATACAAGATTAACGGCAAGATTTGTCATGCTTCTACTATAGAGGGAATAAAAAAAGTAAAAGAGGCTAGAGCTCAGGGTTTACCTATAACCATAGAGGTCACCCCACATCATCTATATTTTGATGAAAGTATGATTGAAGATAATAGAAAAATTTTCCAAGTAAATCCACCCATCCGTCAGAGTAGAGAAAACAGGCTGGCTTTGATCGAGATGCTTAAGAATGGTGATATAGATTACATTGCCACCGATCACGCCCCTCATACAATAGAAGAAAAACAAAAAGGTACTTCTGGTCTTACTCATTTAGATACTTATGGCTACTTCATTACTTGGCTTATGAAAGAGCATAATTTTAGCGAGCAAGATATCATCCGTGTTTGCGCTTTAAATCCAGGGCGTTTTTTAAACCAATTTTCAAAAGATAGATATGGAGAAATAAAAGAAGGCTGTGTCGGATCAATGGCTGTTATTGATATGAATAAAGAAATAAAAATCAGTAAAAAAAATTTAAAAACCAAAGCTGGCTGGTCACCATTTGAAGGATTTGTTTTCCCTGGTAGTGTGGTTATGACCATAATAAAAGGAGTAGTAAAGAAAAATATTTATGCAAAATAAAAAAATAAAATTAGTATTGAGAGATGGTAGTAAATTTGAAGGCAATTCTTTTGGAGCACCTAAAAGTATTTCAGGCGAAGTAGTGTTTGCGACAGGTATGGTAGGTTATCCTGAGGCTTTTACCGACCCATCCTTCCGTGGGCAAATATTGGTGATGACTTTTCCTCTCATTGGTAATTATGGTGTACCCAAAAAAGAATCTTGGGAATCAGATCAAATACAAATCTCTGGTTTAGTAGTATCAAATTATATAGATACTCCATCCCATCATGCAATGAAAGAGACCCTGGGAGAATGGCTAAAATCTTCTGGCGTACCAGCGATTGAAATCAAAGATACTAGAATGCTCACAGAAAAATTGCGAGACGAGGGTGTGACTTTGGGTAAAATTTTGGCTGGTAAAAATAGTGTTAAATTAGAAGATCCAAATGATAGAAATTTGGTAAAAGAAGTAAGTACTAAAAAAATAATTTCTTATGGTGAAGGTAAGAAGACTATAGTCATTATCGATTGTGGCGAAAAGAGGAATATGGTACGTAGGCTTTTAGCTAGAGGTTTGAAGGTGGTAGTGGTGCCTTGGGATACCGATGTCACGAAATTAGATTTTTCTTTCGATGCAGTTTTAATATCTAATGGTCCTGGGGATCCTAAAAAAGTTAGTGAGACTATAAAGAACGTCAAAAAAATAATTAAAAAAGGTATTCCTACCTTTGGTATTTGTTTGGGTAATCAAATTTTGACCCTTGCCTTAGGTGGTAATACTTATAAGTTAAAATTTGGTCACAGGAGCCAGAATCAGCCAGTGGTGGAGAGTACTACTAAAAAGTGTTATTTAACAACCCAAAATCATGGTTTCGCAGTTAATAAGATTCCAAAAGGTTTCACTGAGTGGTTTTACAATGCCAATGACAAAACCAATGAAGGTATAATTCACAAAACATTACCCTTTATGTCTGTACAGTTTCACCCAGAGAGCTCTCCTGGGCCACTAGATACGGATTGGGTGTTTGATTTCTTTTTAGATAGAATTGGCTTGCATGCTTTCCGTCGTTCGCACTCTATCTTGGAAGGGCAAGCACACATTGGTCGTAGCGAAGACTCCTCCAAGCATACAAGCCAATTTTAAATCATATGAAAAATAATAAATTTAAAAAAATATTGGTTCTAGGTTCAGGGGCTCTCAAGATCGGCGAGGCTGGTGAGTTTGATTATTCTGGTAGCCAAGCCATCAAAGCTCTCAAGGAAGAAAAAATAAAAGTAATTTTAGTAAATCCAAACATTGCCACATTTCAAACTTCAAAAAACTTGGCAGATGAAGTTTATTTTTTGCCAGTAAATGAATATTTCGTAAAAAGAGTTATCGAAAAAGAGCGCCCTGATGGTATTATGCTTTCTTTTGGTGGTCAGACAGCGCTCAATTGTGGTCTGGCTTTGGAAGAGAGTGGGATACTCAAGAAATATAATGTAAAAGTTTTAGGTTCACCAGTATCTTCTATCGAGCTTACAGAAGACAGAGAAAAGTTCAAAGTACATTTGAATAGTATCGGCATACCAGTACCTCCTTCTGGTAGTGCGACCACATTAATAGAAGCTAAAAAGGTGGCAAATAAGATTGGTTTTCCTCTTATGGTACGTGCTGCTTTTGCTCTGGGTGGTCAGAAATCAGGCGTGGTTTATAACGAAAAAGAATTAGAGGAGACAGCCAAAGGTGCTCTCGCTATTTCACCCCAAGTACTAATCGAAAAATATTTACACCACTTTAAAGAAATAGAGTATGAAGTAGTACGTGATAAAAATGGCAATACTATCACTGTCTGTAATATGGAAAATTTTGATCCATTAGGTATTCATACCGGAGATTCTATCGTGATCGCACCTTCTCAGACATTAAACAATCACGAATATCACGGTCTTCGTGAAGCAAGTATAAAAATAGTAAATAGTTTGAAAATAGTAGGTGAGTGTAATGTGCAGTATGCTCTCAATCCTAATCCGCGTGATGGTGAGCTTGATTACTATGTGATCGAAGTAAATGCGCGATTGTCTCGGTCTTCGGCCCTCGCTTCAAAAGCTACTGGTTACCCTCTCGCTTATGTCGCAGCCAAGCTCGCCCTTGGTAAGACCTTACTAGAGATTGAAAATAAAATTACCAAAGTCACCCAGAGCTTTTTTGAGCCAGCACTTGATTATGTGGTGGTGAAAATGCCTAGATGGGATTTGGGTAAATTTGTAGGTGCATCTTTATCTATTGGCTCGGCTATGAAGTCTGTGGGGGAGGTTATGGCTATAGGCAGAAGCTTTGAAGAAGCTTTGGGTAAGGCTGTACGCATGCAATCCGGCAACACAGAGAGTATAACTGATCATAAATTTAAAGATAAAAAAGAAATAGAAAAATTCTTACATACTCCAACCGGGGAAAGAATTTTTGCTATAGCTCAAAGCTTGAAACAAGGTATGGGTGTAAAAGAAATACATAAAATTACCGGTATCGATCTTTGGTTTTTGAGTCGTTTGGAAAATATAGTTAACTTGGAGAAAAATTTACTTAAGAATAAAAAATTAAATAAAGAAAATTTACTTGTTCTGAAACAGAATGGATTTTCAGATAAAAAAATTGCCAATTTGATTGGCAAAAAAGAGCTGGAAGTAAGAAAAATTAGAAAAAATTTAAATATTAAGCCAAGTATATTTAATATTGATACTTTGGCAGGGGAGGTGCCAGCCAAGACAAATTATCTTTACCTCACTTATCATGGATCTCATAATGACGTATATCCAATTGGTAAAAATGGAGTGGTGGTCTTGGGTAGCGGCCCTTATCATATCGGATCTTCAGTAGAGTTTGATTGGTCTTGTGTGAATGCAACCTTGGCTTTAAAGAAATATGATAAAAAGTCTGTAATTATCAATTGTAATCCGGAGACAGTTTCTACAGATTACGATATGTCTGATCGTTTATATTTCGAAGATCTGTCTTTTGAGACTGTGGCTGATATTTATGAGTTTGAAAATCCTTTTGGATTAATTATTTCAGTAGGTGGTCAAAGACCAAACAATTTAGCTGGTAGGGTTCATGATGCTGGTTTCCATATATTGGGCACTACTGCAGAAAATATTGATCGCGCCGAAGACCGTAATAAGTTTTCAGCGCTGTTAGATAAATTAAATGTAGATCAACCAAAATGGACTAGCTTTACCAATATGAGCGAGGCTAATAAATTTGTGGCGGATCAGGGTTTCCCAGTATTGGTGCGCCCATCTTATGTGTTATCTGGAGCAGCGATGAGGGTTTGTTATGACCACGAGCAACTGTCTGATTTTATCAATAAGGCTGCAGTGCTCTCACCTCTACATCCAGTGACTATTTCAAAATATGTAGAAAATGCAAAAGAGTTAGAATTTGATGGTGTGGCTCAAAATGGAGAAGTGATGGTGTATGGAATCTCAGAGCATGTCGAAAATGCGGGGGTGCACTCTGGGGATGCTACTATCGTGTATCCGACTCAACGGGTTTATGCTTCGACTGAATTTCAGATAAGAGAAATTTCTAAAAAGATTGTCAGAGCTTTAAGGGTGACTGGCCCACTCAATATCCAATACTTGGTCAAAGATAATAAGCCATATGTGATCGAGGTGAATTTGCGAGCCAGCCGAACCTTCCCATTGCTTTCTAAGGCTATGGATGTGAATTTTCCTGAAATTGCTGTGGATAGTTTTTTTGGTAAAGCAAAAAATCATCAATATGTATATCCAAAGAGCGTGGTGGTGAAATCTCCTCAGTTTTCTTTTTCTCGTTTACTTGGCGCAGATCCAATATTGCGTGTAGAAATGTCTTCCACTGGAGAAGCAGCTTGTTTTGGTGCATCTTATGATGAAGCACTTTTGAAATCTATACTTTCTACCAACAAATTCGACTTTAATAATAAGAACGTGCTTCTTTCTTTGGGAGGCAGTCTAAATAAGGAAAAATTTATCGAAGCCGGGAAAACCCTTATTTTACTTGGTTATAAAATTTTTGCGACCGATACTACTGCAGAGTTTTTCAAAAAGCAGGGTATAGAATGCGAGAGTGTACGCAAAGCTAGTGAGCAATCTCCTAATGTGCTCGACATTGTGGAGGGTTTATCCGTCTCTGACGGCGCCAAAGGCGACCAGGGTAAAAAGGTAGGTTTTGTAGTAAACTTGAGTGTAGAGGGTAGTATAGCTAAAAAACAAATCACAGATGGTTTCCGAATTCGCAGAGCAACTGTAGACAATCAGATACCTCTGTTTACGGATTTACATATAGCAAGAGCGTTTATTAAATCTCTAAAGAGTTATAAATTACAAAATTTAGAAATAAAATCTTATAAAGAATATTTATAAAACATGAATCACATTATAAATTCTTCACAATTTAGCAAGCAAGAATTAGAAAATATAATTTTTAGGGCTGAGAAGATGGAGGAGCAAGTAGTAAAGGGCAATGTGGATCAGGTTTTAAAAGATAAAATTGTCGCTTGTATTTTTTTTGAGCCTTCTACTCGCACCAGGCTTTCTTTCGAGACAGCGGCCTTAAAACTAGGTGGTAAAGTCATTTCTGCAGAAAATGCGATGGAAAATAGCTCTGCTTATAAAGGTGAAACTATAGAAGATACTACTAAAATACTTTGCTCTTATGCAGATGCTATTGTTATTCGTCACCCTATGGCTGGGACATTAGAAAAAGCCGAGAGGGTTTCCACTAAAGTGTTATTAAATGCTGGAGATGGGGCAAATCAGCACCCTTCTCAAGGATTTTTGGATTTTTATACTATTAAAAAAGAGCAGGGTAGAGTCACAAATTTAAATATCGGTTTTGGTGGAGATTTACTAAATAGCCGTACACTCAAGAGCCTCGTGCCATTTTTGAAAATGTATGAAGGTAATAAATTTTATTTCATGTCTCCTAAAGAATTAGAACTACCTAGAGAATTTATAGAGAATCTAAAAGAATATAATGTAAATTTTGTGGAGCTCTCTAATTTAGAGGATAGTCTGCCCGAACTAGATGTGCTTTACATGACTCGTGTGCAAAAAGAAAGATTCACGAATATGGCTGATTATGAGCGAGTAAAAGATTTATTTATTTTGAAGGTTGAACATTTAGCTAAAATGAAAAAGAGTGCATGTATTATGCACCCTCTTCCTAAAATTAATGAGATTGAGTCTGGGGTAGATACAGATTCTAGGGCAGCTTACTTCCGCCAAGCCCAAAATGGTCTTTATGTTCGTATGGCGCTTCTTTGCTACGCTCTTGGTTTGTAAACAATAAAAGACCTAATACTTTGTTCGTCGCTTTACCCGTCAAAATCCGACGGGCTCCGACATGAGCTCACAAAATATTAGGTCTTTTATTTAGATACTTTCTAAGAATCTAAAGATAGCTTCATTTGTGAGCACATTTTCTGCGTGCATTCTTGCTCTCTCAGGGTCAGCGTCTTTGTAGTGTTCTAGGATATGTGCCACTTCGGTTGCTACTGCTTTTTCGTCAGCTACTATATTTTCAGCTTTGGCTATTTCATTTAGTATTAAGCCCAGTTTTGCTTTCTTCTCACCATCTTTATGGAATTCTTTTCTCAAATCTTCCATTGTCTTATTCAAGTGTTTTAAATAATCTTCAAATTTTAGACCCATTTGAGTGATATCAGATTCCATACGGTAGATGATTTTATCTATTTCAAGATTGGTTAATAGCTCTGGTACTTCTATACTAGAGTCAGCTATTATTTTCTCTATTATTTCTAGACGAGTCTTTTCTTTTTGTGCATTTTCTTTTTCGAGTTTTATGTTTATGCGTAGTTTATCTTTGAAATCTTGAATACTCTCAAACGGTCCTAGACCCTTCACAAATTCTTCTGTAAATTCTGGAATTTCTGGCTCTGGGTGAGTGTGACCATCTCCTTCTACATGCTCATGACCCTCCTGTTTGGCGGATAAATCAGCCATGTGAACCTTGGGTGCACGAGACTTACGTATATCCATGATGGTACTTTCTAAATCCTCGTCGGAGACTACGATGTCTTTCTCTTCTGGTTTTATATCCGCTAAAATATTTTTAGCTATTTTTTTATAATCTGCGAGTTTGATCTCTGGCAATACTGCTACTGTGATTTTAAAACCAAGAGGGTTGTTGCGAGCGAGTTTTGTTATGGCTATATCAGGTCTCCCTATAGCATCAATTTTTTCTTCTACTATTATCTTAGGGTAGTGTTCACTTAGAGCCATCTCAGCCATCTCCTCTAAGATGTGCATTTCTTTTATATTTGCGAGGAGTATATTTTCAGGCGCTTTACCTTTACGAAAACCTGGTAGTTCTATATTCTCACCGATTTTTTTGATGGCTTTAGTGTAGTAGGATTCAAAAATGGGTGCATCTAGTTCACCTTCGATTTCGATTACACTATTTGGTAATTTCTTTATATTTGTTTTTAACATTCCACTATCTTATATATATTTAGGCTTTTTGTCAAAAAATAAAAACCCTGATTTTCATCAGGGTTTTTATACAGAACACTAAGCTTTATTGAGTAGCACCTGTGTTTGTAGCTGGAGCTGTTGTGGTAGGAGTTTCGGTGGTTGGTGTAGGTAATTTTACTCCAACGATGCTAGATATTTTTGGAGCAGACACTAAAGGTCTCATGCCCATCTCTAGCATTTTTCTAGCTTCGATGAATAGCTTACGAGCTGCTTCAAAAGTTGTTCTATCAGTAGCCGCCGCCGCTGCTGCTTTTGCTTCAGCCAACTTTGCTGTAGCTTTAGTCATTGCAGCTTCTGCTTCAGCAATGTTTTTAGCAAATTTTTCTTGTGCTTGCTTTAAAACAAAAGCCTCCTTCTCTTTCTTTTCAGCCTCTCTTTTGGCCTTCATTTCTGCTTCAGCTGCTTCTTTTTTAGCTTTAGCCTCTGCCTTTGCAGCCTCCATTTTAGCTTTAGCCTCTGCCTTTGCAGCCTCCATCTTAGCCTTATTTGCTTCACGAACATCTTTTACAGATGTTGTTGTAGTAGTTGGGGTAGTAGTGCCTGCAGTAGTGTTTTCTTCTGCAAGAGCTAAGCTACCAAAAGCCAAGGTCGACATCATCGCACTTCCTAACAAAACTTTTTTGTATAATTTCATATTATTTTTTTATTAATTATTAATAAGAGAACTTGAATATTATATCAAGAATGCAACCAAGAGCAAAGCTACGATATTTAAGATTTTAATCATTGGGTTTATAGCAGGTCCAGCTGTATCTTTGTATGGATCTCCCACAGTATCACCAGTGACAGCTGCTTTGTGAGCATCGCCACCCTTACCTCCAAAATTTCCTTCTTCAATATATTTCTTCGCATTGTCCCAAGCACCACCACCAGAGGTCATAGAGATAGCTACGAATAGACCGGTGATGATAGATCCTACTAGTAGTCCACCGAGGGCAACAGGTCCTAAGATAATACCTACTAATATAGGAGCAGCCACAGGGATAAGTGCAGGTACGATCATTTGCTTGATAGCATCAGTAGTGATGATGTCTACACAAGTACCATATTCAGGCTTGCCTGAACCGTCCATGATGCCTTTTATGTCTCTAAATTGTCGGCGAACTTCTTCTACCACTTTACCAGCTGTCTTACCTACAGCTTCCATGCAAAGAGCACCGAAGTAGTAAGGGAGTAAGCCTCCTAGGAAAAGACCAGCGATTAATTTTGGATCTTCCAAAGTGAAATTCAAATGTAAATTGTGATTTGCAAATTCTTGAGTGTAAGAAGAGAAGAGTACAAGAGCAGCTAGTCCAGCAGAGCCGATAGCATAACCCTTGGTGACTGCTTTAGTAGTGTTACCTACAGCGTCTAGGGCGTCAGTGACTACACGGATATTTTTATCCATACCAGACATTTCTGCTATACCTCCAGCATTATCTGTAATAGGGCCATAAGAGTCGATAGCTACGATAATACCAGCCATTGAGAGCATACTCATAGCTGCTACAGCTATACCGTAGAGTCCTGCAAAGTGATAAGAAGATAAAATACCAGCTACGATCACAATAAGAGGCCAAGCTGTAGCTTTCATTGAGATAGCCAATCCTTGGATTATATTTGTGCCGTGTCCTGATTTTGAAGCTTCTGCGATAGATTGTACAGGAGAGTAAGCTGAAGAAGTAAAGTATTCAGTAATTATGACAAGGAGGGCGGTGACCACCAATCCGATAAGGGAGGTGTAGAAAATATTTAGAGTTGAGTACATACCATTGTCTGCCATCAAGGTCTTTGTGATCGGATAGAAAGCTACAGCTGAGATTAGACCAGAAGCAATCAAACCTTTATAA
Source organism: uncultured Candidatus Saccharibacteria bacterium (assembly GCA_964519485.1). Taxonomy (GTDB): domain Bacteria; phylum Patescibacteriota; class Minisyncoccia; order Phycocordibacterales; family UBA9973; genus UBA9973. The sequence goes on from CAZFKY010000006.1 coordinate 10,913, forward strand.
AGAGCATTCATGATATGGTTTGTTTTACCTAGGCGTACGAACCAAGTTCCTACGATAGATGCCAATACTGCAGCTCCACCTAATACTAGAGGGTAGAGGAGAGCATTATTTGATCCTGTGAAAAGCAGAGAACCGAGTAGCATAACTGCGATTGAGGTTACAGCATATGTCTCAAAAAGATCTGCTGCCATACCTGCACAGTCTCCCACATTGTCTCCCACATTGTCTGCGATAACTGCTGGGTTTCTTGGGTCATCTTCTGGAATACCAGCTTCGATTTTTCCTACCAAGTCTGCACCGACATCAGCTGCTTTGGTAAAAATACCTCCACCCAAGCGAGCAAAGATTGAGATGAGTGAACCTCCAAAACCAAAACCCACTAATGCTTTTACATCACCTGTAGCTGCATAAAATCCTGCTACACCTAAGAGAGCTAAACCAACTACAAGAAGACCAGTGACTGATCCACCTTGGAAGGCTACAGCTAGAGCTTCTTTCATACCTGTCTTTGCTGCTTCAGCAGTACGGACATTTGCACGCACAGAAACATTCATACCTACATAACCTGCGAGACCTGAGAGGAATGCCCCCAAGATAAAACCACAAGCAGTAGCTAGACCTAGTCCGTACCAAAGAAAGAAAAATAAAAGCACAGCGATGATACTAATAGTCTTGTACTGTCTATTTAGGTAAGCTTTCGCACCTTCGGCGATAGCACCTGCGATAGACTTCATCTTTTCATTGCCTTCACTTTTCTTCAAAATTGATGAAGCAAGGATGATACCGTAAACGATTGTAATTACAGAGCTAACGATTGCAAACAATAAAAATGAATTCATATTTTTTATTTATTATTAATAATTTTTAATTTATAAATTTTCTTCTACTTCTTTTTCTTCCTCAATTTTTTCTGCACTTTCTTCTACATTTCCACCCTTGATATCTATTCTCCAACCAGTGAGCTTTGCCGCGAGGCGAACATTTTGTCCTCCTTTACCGATAGCTAGAGATAATTGATCTTCAGCTACTTCGACGATGGCTTTGTGCTCAGCTTCGTCTATATCTATAGATAAAACCTTTGCAGGTGAAAGGGAATTAGTAACAAATACTTTTGGGTCTTCTGACCACGGAATAATGTCTATTTTTTCACCTTTTAACTCATTAGTTATAGTGTTTACTCGAGTACCTTTTTGACCGACACATGAACCGACTGGATCAATATGATCGTCAGAAGAATAAACAGCAATTTTACTACGAGCGCCAGCTTCACGAGCGATAGATTTTATCTCTACTGTGCCACTTTCTATTTCTGGAGCTTCAGCAGCAAATAATTTCTCAATAAATTTAGGATGAGTGCGTGAAAGACGGAGGTTGATACCTCTTGGTGTATCTTCTACAGAATAGAGATAAGCTCTAATACGCGCTCCACGCTCTAAATACTCGCCTGGGATTTGTTCTTCCACCGGCAAAATACCTGTAGCACGATTGAAGTCTACATATACATTGCCGCGTTCTATCTTTTGAACCACACCTGTGATGATTTCTCCTTCTTTGGTGCCATACTCATCGATAATAGATGTACGTTCTGCTTCACGAATTTTTTGGATGATGACTTGTTTTGCTGTTTGAGCTGCAATACGGCCATAGTCATCTTTGGCTTCGAGAGGGAATACGATTTCATCGTTGAGCTCCACACCCTTTTTTATTTTTTTAGCATCTTCGAGCATGATGTGGTGCTCACTGTTGAAGTGTACACGTTCATCACCTTCGTCTTTGATGGAGTATTCACCATCGTGCTCACCATCCATTCTAGCGATAGATTCATCTACTACTATTTTGATTTGATAAAAATCTGTCTTGCCAGTATCTAGATCAAATTTTGCACGTACAATTTGCCCCTTTTTGCCGTAATCTTTTTTATAAGCAGCTGCCATGGCTTGTTCGATGGCATCTAGTATTTTTTCTTTTGGAATTTTTCGTTCTTCTTCCAGCTGTTCCAAAGCTGATTTGAATGTCTTTAAATCTAACATATTCTATTGTTATTTAATTGTTAATTTCTCTTAAATAAGCTTGTAAAACCTACTTAAAAAAATAAAAATCCTGTTTCGGACAGGACTAATATATGAATACATTACCATAATTTTGTTTTTTAGGCAAATTTATTTCGGCTTGTTTTTCTGGCATACTTAGCCTAATTTATGAAAAAAATCTACCTCCTTTTATTGTGATTCTCTTGTCTGCTATATTTATTGAATTTTCTATTTTTTCTTCTTTGTATACACATAAAAACACCTCGAGATGTTCGGGGGTATTTATTTAGTGACAAGAACTATGCTCCACTTTCCAGAATTTAAACCATTTCCTAATACATCACCTACATTTTTATCTCCTACATAATAGTAGAGAGGTTTTGCACCGTAGGCATATTGGAGTGTGCCATCTGGTCTTTTAACCACATTCATTCTCTGAGAAAGAGTGTCTTTGTAGTTGGTGACTTTTTCATTGTCATACATAAATGGTATCCAAGTCTTTACACACTCACCGGTACAGCTACTGGTCAAATTTTTATCATCTGCAGTAAGGTATAGAGTCATGCCTTTTACATCTGTGAGATATTCGCCGAGAGTGGGAGATTTTATTGTGTCCACGATAGTATCTGTGGTAAAGTTTGCGACGCTGTTTGTGCTAGTGGTGGGTACAGTAGATATAGGGCTTGTCTCTTCTGTAGGAGCTGGAGTTGGGGTGGTGTCAGTTTTTACTCGAGGAGTTATTATTACGCCATTTTCTTCTAAGGTGTTTGGTTTTTTTTCATTTGTATTTTCTACACCAGCATTTCCGGATACTGATTGATTCATACGAAAAAGAGAATAACCACCTACTAATACAATGATTAATAAAACTACACTCAAGATAATAGTTATATTTTTACTCATAGATATATGATAATACAGTTTTTTTGTTTGAGTATGGTGTTTGTGGATAACCATGCAAGAATTCTGGTCTGGTATGCAAGGTGTTATGTAAGGTTCAACCTTGCACAAGCTTAAGTTTTATTTTATATCTTCTTTTGCTGTGCTACTTTTTATAAAGTCTCCATAAGAGCCTTGACCGACTTCTTTATATCTACCAGTTATAATCTCGGTTGATAATAATTTACCAAAGCGATTTTTTATCAAATAATCTTGCAAGCTAGACCAAGGGTATTTTTCATAGCGATTTTTCCAAATAAGAAGCTCGTTTGGATTTTTGTGTATGTATGCAGATGTGTGCATGAGCTGGATGTCGTCTTCCATAAAGATGCTCTTATATGATCCTTGAAGTAAGTGGCCACTTTTTCTATATTTTGTATTGAAATACATCGTATAAGCAGTAGATATTTTTTGCATATATTTTGCTATGCCACCTTCTGTCTTTTCCAGAAGTTGTATATGAAAATGATTGGGCATAAGACAAAAGCTGACCAATTCTACAATCTGATCTTTTAAAATTTCTTTCTCTATTTCTTCTTTTATGTACAAAGATTCATTTCTTATACTTTCTTTTATTTCTCGGCTGATATTTTTTATAGAATTTTTACCTTGAAAGGTGAGTAATAGAAACAAGAAACGCATGCGGTCACTATCAGTTTCAAAAATAGGTTGTTTTTGCATACCCCTATTGTAAACATGATAGTATTCACCGATTGCGTGATTTTTTATTTTAGGCATTTATACATTATAGCTTTATTAAAAAACCTGTGCAAGGTTCAACCTTGCACAGGTTTGGGGTTGGAAATAAAGGATATTTTGTGTTTTGGGATATACACATGTTATGCACTTTATACTGTTGTGTTTTTGACAAAGTCTTTACAAAAGCGTATAATGTAGTGTGGAGTTGATAAATCTGTGCGTTTGTACTAAATGCGCGATCTTCGACAATAAAATGTTTTAAGGACTGAGTAAATCAGACATTGCTTTTCTCGAAAGAAAAACAATGAGGAAGGTAATGTCTGGTTTACTTGGTTTCGGTTTTTTAGGGAAGGGGGGCTCTGGTACCATGGTGGTACTATCCTCTAGTCAGGAGACGACGAGCAATGGCGACGAAAGTAATTCGGGCAATGCGGATGGCGGCGCTGTGCGTCGTCATCCTGATCCTCACGTCGTGTGGATCGGCGCCGACGGCGCCGACGGCTTCCACGACGACGGCGTCGACGATCACTCCGGCGTCGACGGTCGTGATGGCCCCGCCTCCGGCGGGTGTCAGTGCGACAATGTGGCGTCTGGCCTTTTTGGCAGACTCCCGGCTCTATCTGGCTGACAAGGTTGCCCTTGTCCTGCCGGGGAGTGCAGATCAGGCCGCTCGCGACGCGTTCGCGGCTGTGGTCAAGCTCAACAACGTCGAGCTCGATGGGAAGACGCTCTTCTCGGTGGGTACGACGGGCAACTTCGAGGTTCGGGTCACACCGAACTTGAAGTGTGGCGGAGTCATCGCCGCTGCCTGTACCACCCTGAAGACAGACGAGACTGGAAAGATCACTGGAGGCGTCATCGAGTTCACGTCGGTTAACGCGATGGCCGACAAGAACCTCGTGATGCACGAGACGCTCTGTCGAGCGAACGGTGTCATTCTCGACAACCGCGAGAAGGGGATTTGCAACCCCAACCCGTGGGACGATCTTCAACCCTCCGCCGAGGAAAAGGCAATGCTTCGAGGGCGGTATCTCTATCCACCTCTCTCGGTGTATTCGGCGCAGTAGTTCCTTCAAGGCGACGTTCACTTCGCCTACCTCCCAGCGCTAGCTGTGGAGAAGTTTCTCGCTAGGTCACTAGCGCAGAAAATCATCGATGGGTCGGTTGCTTTTCAAGCAACTGGCCCTTCGTTCGTTTATGGGTGATTTTTTATCCACATTTTTCATACCTTTGACTTTTTTTGTGTTATAATTTTTTATATGCAAAACAATTTTAAGCTAAAGCTTTCTATTTTTATAGGATTGCTTGTAATAATTATAGGTATACTTTATTTATCTTATTTAGGTCGTAAACCAAAAGAAGTTTTTACACCTACCAATTATCCTACAGGCTCTACTATTTCTATTTATTCTAAAATTCCACCAATGTTCCCAGCAGGTGTCATTTTAGAAAATACTGAATTAAAGAATTCCAGCGTCTTGTCTTTACCTGATGGCAAGATTCAAGTCAGTCTTTCTTATATATCAGAGCAGAAAATACCAGATTTGGTAAATTTATATACCTCGACTCTTAGCAAGAGTGGCTGGAGTGTGTCTGTGGCTGATCTAAGGCATAGCAATTATGTCCTCACTGCTAGTAAAGCCGGAGATACAGTCATCATCACCATGTCCCTCACTCGAGAATTGCAACCATTACTAAGTTTTCAATATGAGAAATAATTAATATAAATACCATGACAAAAAATTCACAAATAAAATTCAAAAAATTATTTACTCAAGTTATTTTTTCTGTCTTTGTGCTACTATCCTGTTTAAATTTTAATCTTTCAAAAACTGAAGCTCGTATAGTCACTCCTGGTTCTGCAAAATGTCTTTTAAATGTTTCAGTAAGTAATCAAGATGTCACATTTAGATGGTCTGGGCATTTGGATTGGAATGATGACATGGTTCCATCTTATGCTGAGGTTTATGTATATGGTTATGGCACAGTCGCTACCCATGATGAACCCGATATTAATAATAGTGGTGTCGTAACTATTAAAAATTTCCCAGAAGGCACATGGAATGCGGATATGGATTTAAAATATGCAGGTGGTTGTACTAGTGCTATGCAAACTTTTACTGTTAAACCACCGATAGGTACTGGCTTGAGTTCTTGTAAGCTTTTAGACTTTCGTCCTGTAAATGTAAATCCTGATTACAATACTAGTACTACATTGTATTATAATATTTCTTATCAAGGTGATGTGTCTTGGAATATTACAGGAGGCAATACTTCTCCTAATAAAGGCAATCTTTCTTCTGTGTCTGAGGTAGAGGCCTCAGGTTATGTAACTACTGATAATTTAACTAGTCCAATAGTTTACACTTTAAATTGTAAATCTGCATCTTTAAATACAACCGTAACCCCAAAAGCAAATCCTGCTCTTACTTGTCAGGACTCAGGTGCAAATAATTATGGTGGATCACTCCCTTGTACTTACGACACTACTCCTATAGATGGAGCTTGTAATCCATATCACTACAGCTGTGCAGCGGGAGACCTCGGAGATACCGCAGCTTATCCAGATAGTTTCCAATGGTGGTGTAATGGTGTATATGGAGGTAACAACACTTTGTGTACTGAATCGATTAGAGAGAATGGTGTTTGCGCTGCAGCTCACAATGATTGTACTGCTGGCACGAGCCGAGATACGGCTGATGATGCCAATAATTATAAGTGGAGTTGTGATGGTGTGGCTGGTGGCTCAAGTGTTTCTTGTTCAGAACCTAAAAATGGTCCATCTTGTGTATTTTCTTTCTCTCCAAATACTGTACCTATGAATGGGTATACTACAGCAACATGGTCTTCTTCTGGTGCTTCTTCTTGTTCATTTTCTTTCCCAATATGTAATCCATCCACTGATGGTTCCTGTGCTTATGGGCCTCTCACAGGCAGGAGTGATGTGACTTTGAATTGTGTGGGAACTAACGGTGGCACATGTAGCTCTACCGATACAGTATTGGTCGGTGGCACTGATGCAGTTTGTGGTGCTACACACAATAATTGCAGTACTGGAGATTTAGGTGCTACTCAAACATATTCTGATCGCTATGAATGGTGGTGTAACAGTACAGATGGAGGTAATAATCAATTGTGTCGCGAGAATATACCTAGAGTAGATGGCAGGTGTTCTGCTCCACTTAATCATTATGATTGTGCTCTTGGAAACCAAGGTGCTGTGCACGATTATTCTGATAGATGGGAGTGGTGGTGTAATGGTACTGGCGGAGGAGACAATTTACTTTGTACCCAGTATAAAAATGGACGTATCGGAAGTATTTCTGCTCCAGATTGTGTAATACCTAATGGTAGTAGTAGTTGCAATACTACAGTGACTTGGAGTGTTACTAATCCAGCAGGTACTCCGGCTGTCACGGCAAATGGTATGAGCGATGTTTCTGGGGTTTCGGATTCTCAAAGTATGGCCGTGCCTTACAATAGAAGAACTTTTTATCTTTATGATAATGGTGATGAGCTTGCGAGGGCTGTAGCCAATGCTACTTGTGAGGCTAGTTCTGGTTGGGATTCTAGTTTGGGCATATGTAAAGCTGGAGGTGGCGGTGACCGTGATGGTGGCTGGAGTGATTGGAGTCCATGGAGTGCATGTAGTGTCACCCAATGTGGCC
>CAZFKY010000007.1:0-18041 GCA_964519485.1 uncultured Candidatus Saccharibacteria bacterium
TGCAAATCATAATGAAAAAACTATCAAGCTTCACACAGCCCACCATTTACTTTTAGCAGGTCTTCAAGCAGTGGTAGACAAGACTATAAAACAAAGGGGTAGTAATATCACTGAAGAGCGCTTACGTATGGATTTCATGTGTGATCATAAATTGACTGATGAAGAAAAGAAAAAAGTACAAGATTGGGTAAATGAAAAGATAAAAATGGGCTTGAATGTGGTTCGCAGGGAAATGCCTTTAGTCGAAGCTGAAAAAATAGGTGCACAGATGGAATTCGGTGCAAAATACCCAGAGACGGTTTCGGTTTATTTTATTGAGGGTAAGGATGGTAGTACGTTTTCAAAAGAATTTTGTGGTGGACCTCATGTTTTAAACACTAGCGAGCTCGGTATTTTTAAGATAGATAAAGAAGAGGCTGTGGCTGCTGGTATTAGGCGTATTAAAGCTTCACTTTCCTAATTTTTCTATATATTTTGTGCTATATGGATTACCATATAACAGCAGCATTCGGACATTAAACAAATAAATAACTTGTTTATGCTCCTCGCTTGCTGTTATAATTTGCTCATGGGTATTTTTTCGAAGTCCAAAGAAGACGCACAATTGGTGGCTGTTTTTGATATTGGTTCGGCTTCGGTTGGAGGAGCTCTTTTTTATCTTCAAGATTCTGGTGTTCCAAAGCTAGTTTTTTCTGTGCGAGAAAAGATAAATTTTGATTTAGATATAGAGCCTACTAAATTTTTAAACTCAACTTTGGCTTCTTTAGATATTGTCGCTCATAAAATAGCTACTGCCAAATTAGGTGCGCCTGAAAAGATTTTCGTAGTACTGACTTCGCCTTGGTACACTTCTCAAAACAGAATTATAAAATTGGAGAAAAACACCAATTTTATTTTTAATGCTAAATTAGCGGATAGTTTGATAGAGCGAGAAGTGAAATTATTTGAGGATGAGCATTTATTACCATATATTCAGAATGAAAATGCTGTACGTGCTATAGAATTAAAAAGTGTGCGTACTATGCTAAATGGCTATGAAGTTTCTGACCCTTGCAATCAAAAAGCCAAGAGCCTCGAAATGACTCTCTTCATATCTCTCTCTGGTGAAGAAGTTTTGTCTAGTATAGAAAATATTATGGGTAAACATTTTCATACCAATGATGTGAAATTTTCTTCTTTCCTCATTACTTTTTTCACTGTAGTACGTGATATGTTTCTCCACCAAGAAGATTTCTTATTGATAGATGTCGGCGGAGAGATGACAGATATTTCTATGGTTAAAAAGAATTCCCTAAAAGAGTCCACTTCATACCCTCTCGGCACGAACTCCATAGTTCGTGGCATGGCCAAGTCTATGAATTCTAGTCTGAGCGAAGCAGAATCCACTTTTTCTCTTTACAAAGACGGTCATATGGAGGAAAATTTAAAGAGTAAGGTTGTACCAGTGATCAATTCTATTAAAAATGATTGGTTACATAAGTTTCAGTCTTCTCTGGCAAATCTTTCCACAGATATTTCTATCCCCGCTACAATCTTTATTGCTATTGATAAAAATTATTCAGATTTTTTTGCCGAGATTATCAAGACAGAGCAATTCAATCAATATACTTTGACTGAGTCAAAATTCCAGATTATCTTTTTGAATAGTGAGCGTTTACACGGAGCAGCTTCTTTTGATGATAATGTGTTGAGAGACAACTTTTTAATTATCGAATCAATTTATATTAATCGTTTTTTAAAACAAGATAATGCCCAAAAATAGATTAGACGACATGGTAAAAATAAAGATAGTAAAGAAGAACATGGCTCCTAGTATAGAGTCTGGCATGTCTAGGCGCACTGAGAGACAGATGGAGAGGGAGGTCAACGAAGAAGTTTCTGAAAAAATGGCAAAGTTTATCGAGCGTGAACGCCCTCTATTGCGTGAGCGTAGAGAGCATAGGCCACGCTATTTGCTCTGGTTTGTGGCTGTAGTATCCCTAGTATTTCTTTTCTTTTCTGTGTCTTACATGTTTTCTAGTGCTACTGTGAACATTGGTCCCAAAGTCACTGCTGTGGTCTTAAATGAGAACATATCTGCTACCAAAGATACTGGAGAGGTACCTTTTGATCTAGTAGTTATTTCTGGTGAAGAAAATAAAAATATTGATACTGATTTACAAAAGCATTTAGAAGTCAAAGCCAAGGGTACAGTGGTTATTTTTAATTCTTTTAGCACCAAGACTCAGACTTTGAATATTGAAACCCAACTCGAAGGATCCAATGGTCGTCTATATAAGACAGATAATAGGGTAGTGGTTCCAGGAGTAGGCAAGGATGGTAAGCCAGGTAAGATCGAAGTAGGTATTCATGCAGCTACCCCGGGTGAAGAATACAATAGCGATCCTCTTGATTTTAAGATCTTGGGTTTCAAGGGTACACCTAAATACGCAAAGATAGTGGCTCATTCTAAACCAGACACCAAGATAACCGGAGGAGTAAAAGGGGATTTTTATACTATTTCAGATAGTGATAAGACCAATGCAGTCGCTAGTCTTAAAAATTCTCTAAAATCCAAGCTCATAACCAAAGCCACTGAGCAGATCCCATCCGGATTTATATTATTTCCAGACGCTGTTTTTCTAAATACTAGTGATGCCGAAGTGACCGCTTTTTCTAAAGATAAAGCTGTACCCATATCTCTCAAAGGTACCCTTTACGGCTTTTTGTTTAATGAGAAAAAACTCACCATGAAGATAGCTAAAGATGTTTTAGACAAATACGACAATGCTGATATTTATATACCAAATATGAAAGATTTATCTTTCGCTATCACCAATAAGGATAGTGCTTCTTTCGGAGATGCTAAAAATATAAGTATTAGCCTAAAAGGCCCTTCTAAAATAGTCTGGAGATTTGATTCTGATAAATTTGCCTCAGACTTATTGGGCAGAGATAAAAATCAATTCAATTCTGTACTTTCCAAGTATCCCAATGTGTCTTCCGCAAACCTAGTATTAAAGCCATTTTGGCGTATGTCTTTTCCAATCAAGAAACAAGACATAAAAGTAAACGTTAACTACCCAAATTAATTGACATAGTCTCATAACTTTGTTATATTTATACGACAAATGAGTGAAAAAGAAAATGAAAAAATGTTGACTGGCAGAGGAGTGGTCACCGAGGCTCTACCATCAACTTTGTTTCGAGTTATGATGGAAGATGACAAAGAAATTCTTGCTTATTTATCTGGAAAAATGCGGATGAATAGGATCAAGGTTTTAATCGGAGATAAAGTCGAAGTTTTCCTTGATTCTTATGGTGGCAAGGGAAGAATAGTTAAAAGGTTGTAATTTTTTTAAGAATAGTGTATTATAGTAGTACGGTTTTCAAAAGGTAAGAAACATTGAAAAATAAGGGTTTTTCCCTTGTTTTTGTCTTACTTTGGTTGACCCATACATTTTTATGAAAATAAAAGCATCAGTAAAAAAAATTTGTGATAACTGCAAGATGGTAAAGCGCAACAGACATTTGCGTGTAATTTGTTCAAACCCTAAACATAAACAAAAACAATAATTATTTTATGAGAATACTAGGAATCACAATCCCAAACGAAAAAAGATTAGAAATAGGACTTACCGTGCTTTTTGGTATCGGTATTCCATCTGCTCGTAGAATTTTAAAACAGGTAGGCATAGATGCAGGTAAAAAAGCTAAAGATTTGACTGAAGAAGAAGAAAATAAAATCCGTGCAATCGTCGAGAGTATTACCATCGAAGGAAATCTAAAAAGAGAGGTTGCTGCAAATATAAAGAGACTCAAAGATATCAAGACTTACCGTGGAATTCGCCACATGAAGAGACTCCCAGTTTACGGACAAAGAACAAAGACAAATTCACGTACAGTTCGAGGTAATGTCAGAAAGACAATGGCATCAGGTAAGAGAAAGGAAAGTAAAACATAAAAATAAAAATGGCTAAAGAAAAAGTTACAAAAGAAAATGAAGAAGTAGTAGCACCTGAGGCTGTAGTGGCTACACCAAAAACACCAAAGAAGAAAATAACTTCTGGTGTTCTTCACGTAGAAGCCACTTTCAACAATACCAAGGTTTTATTCTCTGATAAGAATGGTAATACTATGTTCTGGTCTTCATCTGGTTCACTCGGTTTCAAAGGCGCAAAAAAGGGTACACCTTTCGCTGCTGGAAAAGTAGGAGATGTTATCGGTAGTAAGGCTTTAGCTTTAGGTGTAAAAGATGCTGATGTCGTAGTATTAGGAGTCGGATCAGGACGTGAGCCAGCTATTAGAGCATTCATGGCGCATGGTATAGAGATCACTTCAATCAAAGATGCTACTCCAGTACCACATAATGGTCCAAAACCAAAGAAACCACGAAGAGTATAATAATTTTTAAAATATATGATAACAAAGCCAAAGTTTAAAATTTGCCGCAGATTAGGACCAGGAGTATATGACAAGTGTCAGACTCCAAAGTTTTCTGCGAACGTAGGTGCAGCAAACAAGAGACCAAAAGCTCTCACTGAGTACGGTACTCAATTAAATGAAAAGCAAAAGATTCGTTTCTCTTATGGTATTTCTGAGAGACAGCTTTCAAATTATGTGAAGAAAGCTTCTGCTATCAAAGGTGCAGGTACAGCAGAGAAATTTTACGAAGATCTTGAGAGTAGACTCGATAATGCTATCTATCGTATGGGTCTAGCTCCATCTAGACGAGGTGCTCGCCAGATGGTTTCCCACGGTCACTTTATTGTAAATAATCACAAAGTTACAATTCCTTCTTATGCACTCAAGATCGGAGATATCATCAAGATTCGTGAAGGTTCAAAGAACAGTAAACTTTTCGAAAATCTAGGTGCTCGCTTGAAAGAATATACTTCTCCTACATGGTTACGCTTCGATGTAGATAAATTAGAAGGTAAAGTTTTAGAAAAACCAAAAAATACTGAGACATTCCTAGACTTGAACGCTGTCCTTGAGTTCTATAGTCGTTAAAAAATAAAATTGTTTTCAATTATTATAAATTTAAAATAAAAGTAAAAATATGCCTGAATATAAAATAATTATGCCTTCCAAGCCTCGTGTTGTGGTAGAAGAGGGTAATAAAGGAGTATTTGAGATCGATGGTCTTTATCCTGGCTATGGACACACCTTGGGTAATAGTTTGAGAAGAATTATTCTCTCATCTTTGCCTGGAGCTAGTATTACCTCTATCAAGATCGACGGCATTTCTCATGAGTTCTCTACCATGGAAGGCATCAAAGAAGATGTCATTGTTATGATTTTAAATTTGAAGAGAATGCGCTTCAAGATGCTCTCTGACGAGCCTCAGACTGCTACTATCTCTGTAAAAGGTCCAAAAGAAGTCACTGGTCTAGATATTAAGACTAGTGGTCAAGTGGAGGTTCTCACTCCAGAGCTTCACATTGCTGAAGTTACTGGCAAGATAAATTTGAATATTGAATTAAAGATTGAAAAAGGACTAGGTTTTATTTCAAAAGAAAATGTGCAAAAAGAAAAGGTAGACATCGGCACTATCGCAGTGGATGCTATCTTTACTCCTATTCGTCGTGTAGCTTACGAAGTGGAAAATATGCGTGTAGGTGACAAAACAAACCACAATCGTCTACGTATTTCTATCGAGACTGATGGTACACTCACTCCTCGTGAAGCTCTTTCAGAGTCTATCGTAATCATGATCAATCAATTGAAAGCTATCGTTGATTTTAAAGAAGTAGAAGAAGTAGTAGCTCCAAAGGTTAAAGCTGAGAAGACTGAAGAAGCTGGAGACAAGAAAGAAGATTTCAGTGATGTTTTAAAGACTCGTACTGATTCACTAGATCTTTCTACACGTACCCTAAATTCTCTAACTGCAGCAAATATCCGTACACTTGGCGGTCTTGCTCGTAAGAAGAGAGAAGATCTTTTAGAAGTAGAAGGTATTGGTGAAAAGGGTATCACTGAGATTAAAAAAGTATTGGCTAAATTCGGTTTGAATTTGAAAGAATAATTTTATGAGACACGGAAATAATGTAAGAAAATTTGGTAGAGAGAAGAACGAGAGAAAAGCGCTTATGAATTCACTTGCGCTCAATTTGATCGTGCGTGAAAAAATCAAGACTACTCTACCAAAAGCAAAAGAGCTTCGTCCATTTATGGAGAAGTTGGTTACTTTGGCAAAAAAGGGCGATATGGCTACCAAGAGATTGGTAATAGGCAAGTTGTCCAATCGCCGCCCTGAGACCAAGAAGCTTTTTGAAAAAATCGCGCCTAGATATACAGATAGAAAGGGTGGTTATACTAGAATTATCAAGATGGGAGCACGAAAGAGTGATGCTGCACCTATGGCTATTATAGAATTTGTATAAAAATATGAAAACAAATAATACAAAAAAAGAAGAAGTGGTAGTGGATGCAAGTGGTAGAACACTCGGCCGTGTAGCTAGCGAGGTTGCTATGTCTCTCATGGGTAAGACCAAGGCTACTTTTGAGCGCAATTCATACTCTGGTCTTCCAGTGCGCGTACTAAATGCTGCTAAATTAAAAATCACAAACAAGAAATTGGACGAGATTTACCATACTCGCTATTCAGGACTTCCAGGTGGACTTAAGGTTATGAGTGGTCACTACACCAAAGAAAAGAAGGGTATGGCAGAGCTTATCAAATTGGCTACTTTTCAAATGCTTCCAGATAATAAAATTCGTCGAGATATGATGAAGAACTTAACTATAGAAGAATAATATGGATAAAGAAACAAAAAAAGGAAAATACATAGAGGCTGTCGGACGCAGAAAGACTTCTACTGCTCGTGTCCGAATATCAGAATCTGCTAAGGGTTCTATGGTTATAAATGGTGTAGATGCAAAAGAATATTTCAAGACTGAAGATGCTCGCCGTCTTATCCAAGATCCTATCGTAAAGGCTATTTCTGCACTTATGCCAGGTATCAAGTGGACCATCGAGGCCAAGATTTCCGGAGGTGGTCTCCACTCTCAAGCTGAGGCATTCCGTCATGGTCTATCTCGTGCTTTTGTGGAAATGAATTCTGAATCTCGTCCAAAATTGAAGACTCTTGGTTTCTTAAAGAGAGATGCGAGAGCAAAAGAGCGCAGAAAATTCGGTCTCAAGAAAGCTCGCAAGGCCCCACAATGGAGTAAACGTTAAAATTTTCTATAAAAAAATCCCTCTACCAAGAGGGGTTTTTTTATGCTAATATTGCCTATATGAACGATGAGGAAAAACAAGTAAATACTGAGGAGGCAGAGGATGACGTAGTAGAATTTGAGTTCAACGAAGACGGTGAGGAAGACCTGAAAAAGACCTTAAAAAAGCTCCGCGCAGACCTCAAACAAGCTAAAAAAGAAAAAGAAGAGTATCTTACTGGCTGGCAAAAAGAGCGAGCAGATTTTGCTAATTATAAGAAAAATGAGGAGACTCAAAAGAGCATGTTCTCTGAGAGTGTGCGTGAGCGTATTTTGTCTCGTTTCTTGTCTGTGATGGATAGCTTCAATCTCGCATTTGCAAACAAGGAGGCTTGGGAGAAAGTAGATCCAAATTGGCGTAAGGGTGTGGAGTATATCTACAGCCAGATGAATAATGTTTTCGAAGAGTATGGAGTGACTCCAGTAGGCAATGTCGGAGAAGATTTTGATCCCAATATTCACGAGTCTATAGATGTGGTATCTACAGATAAAAAAGAAGAAAATCATAAAGTTGCCGTTGTAATCCAAAAGGGATATAAATTGGGTGAGAGAGTCATACGTCCAGCGAGGGTAAACGTATATGAATACAAACAGCCTGAGTAAAATTTGCGTTGATTGTCAAAAAGAATTTACAATTGATTCAGGTGATTTGATCTTATACGAACAAGTAGGCCTAAAAGTGCCTTCCAGGTGTTTTTCTTGTAGAATAAAATATTTATTAGCTTTTTCTGTTTTTGGAAAATTTCGAAAAGGCACTTCTGATTTTTCTAAAGAAAATTTAATTACAGTTTTACCAGCTAATCCTAGATATCCTATATATAAATCTCACGAATGGTGGGGAGATGCTTGGGATCCTATGGTTTCTGGTCAGGATTATAACCCTGATAGATCATTTTTCGAACAGTTAAAAGAACTTCAAGAGAAAATCCCTCGCGCTCACCAGCTCGGCCAGAATAATGTAAATTGCGATTGGTGTGATGATGTTTGGAATTCTAAAAATTGTTACCTTACTCGTTCTATCGATAAATGTGAGAATTTGAATTATGGCTACAGGGTGGTAGGCGCTAAAGATTCTTATGATCTATCTATATGTTTCAATCTACAAAATTCTTATGATTGTGTATTTTGTTTCGATTCTTTTAATTTAAATTTTTCAGAAAATTCTAGAGACTGCATAGACTCGTATTTTATTTTTGATTGTCGCAATTGCCAAAATTGCTTTATGTCATGGAATTTACGCAATAAACAATATTGCATAAGAAATCAGCAATATAGTAGAGAAGATTATTTCAAAGAGCTCGAAAAGATCAATATGAAATCTTTTAAGAATTTGAATCTTTTGAAAAAAGAGTTTGAAAATATTCTAAAGAAAGAAGGAGTACACCGTGAAAATTCAAATCTAAAGACTACGAATTCCATTGGTAATTATTTAGACAATTGTGATAAATGCCACAATGTATTTACTTGGAGTGATTCTCAGAATTGCAGAAATTGTCTTCGGGGTTTGTATTCCAAGGATTCTATTGATCAGGCTGTGAGTTGGAATACTGAGCTTTCGGGCAATAATTCTGTTGTTAACGGTGGTTACCAGATAAAAAATTCTATGTATTCTGTAGGTAGATATTCGGAGTATTTAGATATTTGTGAAGAAGTGGAATATTGCTTTGGCTGCGTAGGTCTTCGTAAAAAGAAGTACTGTATTTTGAATAAACAGTATGAAAAAGAAGAATACGAAGTGTTAAGAGATAAAATCATAGCTGATATGACAGCCCGGGGTGAATACGGTGAATTTTTCCCATTGAATATGTCTCCGTGTGATTTTAATTTTTCAAATGGCATGATGTATTTTGGTGATGTTACCAAAGAGGAGATTATAAAGAAAAAAGGTTACTGGGAAGATAAAGACCTCTCTTCTTCTGATGGTACTTCTACGCTTGATTTACCAGATGATTTGAGTGAAGTAGATGAGAGCATTTCTGCCAAACCCCTTATTTGCCCTGAGACAGGTTTTAGATTTAATATCTCCAAAGAGGAGTATGAATTTTACAAGAGAAAAGGTTTTGCTTTACCTAGACTTCACTTTGATCTACGTATAACCAAGCAGACTCGTAAAACCGCAACAATTCAAGGCTATCCCTACAAATGCTTCTACTGTAAAAAAGATATAAATGCATACTATCCACCAGAGTGGGGATATGAGAAGATAGCTTGCGAAGATTGTTATAAACAAAACATTGCTTAAATACTTGTCCCGTACTAAATTTTTGATTACGGGATATAATGATAAAGATTATTATTTAAAATTTTAGTACTGGGATGGAAACACGAAATTGTAAAAATTGTAAAAAGGATTTCAGTATTGAAAAAGAAGATTTTAACTTTTATGAAAAGATAAAAGTACCTCCGCCTACTTGGTGTGTAGAGTGCCGTCAGCAGAGGCGCTACGCTTGGCGCAATGAGAGGACATTATATAGGAGGAATTGTGATCTTTGTGGTAATAGTATGGTTACTATTTATTCTCCCAATAAACCTTATAAAGTATATTGCAATGATTGTTGGTGGGGTGATAGCTGGGATATGACATCTTCGGGCAGAGACTTTGATTTCTCAAGACCATTCTTTGAACAATTTGCCGAATTGCAACATGACACACCTCGCATGGCCCTGCTTAATAAAAATAGTGCAAATAGCGAATACACTAACCACTCAGGCAACAACAAAGATGTGTATCTTTCTTTTACTGTTTTTGACGGAGAGAACGTGATGTATAGTACTTGGACTCATCAATCTCGTGATTGTCTAGATTGTTCTTTTGTATATGAAAAAGGTGAGCATTTATACAATATGGTTGATTCACGTAAAGATTACGAATGTCAGTATGGTGTCTTTGTTCGTGATTCAGTAAATACTTACTATGCGCATGATATGCATGGAGCCTCAAATTGTTTTATGTCATACGACCTTCGCAACAAGAGTTATTTTTTTAGGAATGTTCAGTTGACCAGAGAGGAATATTTGGAAAAATTAGCTCAGTATGATCTCGGTTCACACAAGGTTCGAGAAGAGTTGTATAAAGAATTTTTAGATATGGTTGAAAACAAAGCGCTACACAAAAGCTCTATAGTAGAGAGGTGTGTAAATTGCAAAGGCAGTCTTATTTTTGATTCTAAAAATGTGCGGGATTCATTTGAAGTTTTTGAAGGTGAAAATTGTAGATATATTTATGGCGGCATAGAAGTCAAAGACTGTATGGACCTTTATCACGTGGGCTATAACACAGAGCTGTCTTATGAGTGCCAAGGTTGTACACGTATCTCAAATTGCCATTTCTGCCACCTTTGCTACGACAATTTAAATGTAGAGTATGGTGACACTTGTCAGAATAGCCAAAATCTTTTTGCTTGCGTGTCTGTAAAAAAAGGCGAGTATATGATCTTCAACAAGAAATACAGTAAAGAAGATTACTTGGTTTTGCGCGAAAAAATAATAGAGCACATGAAGAAGACAGGTGAATATGGTGAATTTTTTCCTCCGTCTATTGCGCCCGTTTACTACAATGAAACACAGGCCAATTATTATGTACCTATGACCAAAGAAGAAGTATTGGCAAAGGGTTGGCATTGGGAGGATAAGATCCCAGGGACTTTCGGTAAGGGTACTATAGACATGTCTATCGTGCCGGACAATATTAAAGAAATAAAAGATGACATAATAAAAGAGGTTTTAACTTGTGAAGTTTGTACCAAGAATTATAATATTGTTTCAGCAGAACTTTCTTTTTATCGCAGGGACAATATTCCTATACCTAGAAAGTGTCCCGATTGTAGGTATAAAATGCGTTTCGTCTTGAGATATCCTAGAAAGCTTTGGCCGGGGCAATGCAAGTGTGTTTCATTGGAACATGACCATACAGGGCCTTGCAAAAATACTTTCGAGACACCCTATTCACCAGAGAGAAAAGAAAGAGTTTACTGCCGAAATTGTTATGATAAGGAAATATATTAATATGGAAAGCCGAAATTGCCAAAATTGTAAAAAGGATTTCACTATTGAGAAAGACGATTTTTCTTTTTATGAAAAGATAAAAGTTCCACCTCCGACTTGGTGTCCAGATTGTAGACTCCAAAGGAGATTCATGTGGAGAAACAATAGAGTTTTTTATAGGAGGGAGTGCCAGCTTTGCAAGAAATCAATGTTGGCCGTTTACCACCCTCAAAAGGCCTACAATATTTATTGTAGAGAGTGTTGGCTCGGAGATTCTTGGGATCCTATGACATATGGGCGAGATTATGATTTTTCTAAATCTTTTTTTGAACAGTTTAAGTCTTTGCAGTATGCAGTACCTAGAGCAAATATGTATCAGACTAATTTTATTTCCAGTGAGTATTGTAATTATGGCTTAGATTTCAAAGAATGTTATTTGATATTTGGAGGCAAAAACAACGAAAGGCTTTCTTTTTCAAACCAGACGTTTAACTGCAAAGATTCATTGGATATTTCATTTTCTGACAACGTTGAATTTAGTTATGAAGTTTTTGAATGCGAAAGAACAAATAAGTTATTTTTTAGTCACCACTCCAAAGATTGTGTCGATAGTTTTTATCTTGTTGATTGTAGAAATTGTATCAATTGTTTTGGGTGTGTAGGTTTGGTGAATAAACAATATTATATATTTAATACGCCGTACACCAAAGAAGAATATGAAAAATTTATCTCAGAAAATACTGGGAGCTATGAAAAACATTTAATAAATTATAAAAGAGCAAAAGAATTAGAGCGTAATTCTATCCATCGTTATGCCAGGATCTATAAATCAGTATCTTCTGATGGAGATGATTTAGTAGAATCAAAAAATACCCACATGTCTTTTACCTCAGCTGAGACAGAAGACAGTAAGTTTTTATTCCTTTGCCACAATAGCTCGAAAGATTGTTATGATAACACCTTTCAAGGTTTTGGCGCCGAGCAACTTTATGAAATTACCAGTGGTTTCGGTGGTTCAAATACAGCTTTTGGAGTAAGAAATTTATACAATCAAAATTCTTTTTACAATGAGGAATGCCATGAATGTAATAATATTTTTGGTTGTGAAGGATTAAGAAAAAAAAGTTACTGTATTTTAAATAAACAGTATTCAAAAGAAGAATATGAAGCATTGCTTCCGAAAATAAAAAAACACATGGAAGACATGCCTTTTGTAGATAGTGTGGGCAGAACATATAAATATGGTGAATTTTTCCCTAGTGAACTTTGCCCATTTGCTTACAATGAGACAGCTGTTCAAGAATATTTTCCTTTAAGCAAAGAAGAGGCTGTTACTTATGGTTACAGTTGGCAAGATGCTGAAGCTCGAAATTATAAGGTTGATATAGGGACCAAAGATATTCCCGATAACATAAATGACATAGATGAAGGTATTGTGGGTAAGGTTATTGCTTGTGGGCATGCAGGCGGATGCAAGCATCAGTGTACTGAGGCATTTAAAATTGTTCCAGAAGAGTTTAAATTTTACAAAAGGATGAATCTGCCTTTACCTCGCTTGTGTCCAAATTGTAGGCATTATGAGAGGATAGGGCAGAGGAATCCACTAAAATTGTGGGATAGGGTATGCATGTGTGACAAGAAAGATCATTTTCATGGAAACGAGAAGTGCGTAATAAAATTTAAAACCACTTACGCTTCCGGTAGGCCAGAGATTGTTTATTGTGAGAAATGTTATCAGCAAGAAATCTATTAGATACTTTACTTGAGTAAAGTACTTTATCACACTAAAGTATATGAACAAAGAAGCAGAAATAAAAAATTGTCAGAACTGTAAAAAGGATTTTGTTATAGAGCCGGATGATTTTGGTTTTTATAAAAAAATAAAGGTACCTCCACCGACTTTTTGCAGATGGTGTCGCCTTATGAGGAGATTTCTTATGAGAAATGAGCGTACTTATTATCGTAGTGTTTGTGGTTTATGTAATAAGAATATGATATCTATGTATCATCCATCTAGTCCCTTTCCGGTGTATTGTAGGGAGTGTTGGAACGGTGATGGGTGGGATGCAAGTATTTATGGACGCACTTATGATATGTCTCGCTCTTTTTTTGAACAGTATAAAGATTTTTCAGATACAGTACCTCGTCTCGCTTTGTGGCAGAGAAATGCAGTAAATTCTGATTATTCCAATATGGCCGTAGAATCAAAAAATGTTTATTTGTCAGTTTCTGTAGTGAAAGATTCAGAAAATGTTTTTTATTCTAAATTTATCGATACGTCTCGTGATATTGTAGATTGTTTTAAAGCTATTAATAATTCTGAAGGTTTATATGAAAACATAGAAGCACAGAGTAATTATAATTGTCAGTACACACTCATCACCAGGAGCTGCATTGACTCTTTTTATCTTGTAGATTGTGTAAATTGTAGCAATTGCTTCATGTCTTATAATTTACGCAATAAACAATTTTGTATTAGGAATAAACAATACACCAAAGAAGATTATTTAAAAGAAATACAAAAATATAATTTCAGTAGTCGTAAGGTGAGACAAGCTTTGTTGGAAGAATTTAATAAAATAAAACTCACTGCAATTTATCGTTTTAGTAATTATGTTAAAGTCGTCGATTCTACAGGTAATGATTTGTTTAATACAAAAAATTGTAAATTTTGTTTTGAGGTTAATAATGCAGAGAATTTAAAATATTGTTATCGTTCCTTTGATATGCATGATTGTATGGATTTTGATTACGGGCAAAGGTCTGAGTTGCTTTATGAATACAGCACAGGAGCATTGGATGATTTTAATGTAAAATTTTCCTTTTTTGCTATAGAAGGGGTTCGAAATGCAGATTATACAGAATTGTGTAAAAATTGCACGGATATTTTTGGCTGTATTTCTTTAAAAAATACTAATTATGCAATTTTTAATAAGACTTACTCAAAAGAGGAATATAAAAAATTGCGAGAGGAAATAATAAAGCAAATGAACGAAGTACCTTTTGTAGACAAGAAGGGTAGGGTTTACAAATATGGAGAGTTTTTTCCAATTCAATTTGCACCTTTTGGGTACAATGAAACATTGGCAGGAGAATTTATGCCTATTAGTAAAGAGGAGGCACTTGAAAATGGTTATCCTTGGCGAGACCTAGAGAAAAAAGAGTTTGGTGTTACTCTAAAGGCTGATGAGGTTCCTGATGATATCGGTATTGTAGATAATAAAATTTTAACAGAAGTTTTTGAGTGTGCTCACAAAGGTGAGTGTGTCAATCAACAATGTAGTACAGCTTTTCGTTTGACAGATTTTGAACTAAAGTTTTATAAAAAATATAATATTCCTTTACCTACTCTTTGTTCTAATTGTAGATATTATGAAAGAATTAAAGTTTTACCAGCTATAAACTTTTGGCATCGAAATTGTATGAATTCTGGATGTAAAAATGAATTCGAAACCCCATATGCACCAGATAGGCCAGAGAAAGTTTACTGCGAGAGTTGTTATAATAAAGAAGTATACTAATGAATTTACTTGGCAAACCTACAATAGAATTTTGTGAGCAGGCAGGGGCAGGTCTGATCAAGCGCCCTTTTTATGCTCTTAGTAATATCGCTTACATTTTTGTAGGATTTTTGATTTTGAGTAAGAAGACTAGGTTTTCAAAAATATTTGGCCTTACTGCTTTGTTTATAGGCCTTGCATCTTTTTTATACGACGCTAGCTACACATACATATCTCAATTAGTAGATTTGCTAGGTATGCTGATTTTTATAAATGTGTTGATATTTCTCAGCGCACGACTTTACTTTACTAAAGTTTCTAAGCAAATATTGGTGATCTTACAAGCTTTGGCAGTTGTCTTCGGCATGCTAGCAATAATTTACTACAAATCTTTTGCAGGCGAGTTTGTCTTCGGCACTTTTATTGTTGTTGAGATTTTACTGCAGTTTTTGTTGTACAAAGAGGGTAGGGTAAAGAATTCTAGGCTATGGATGTATGGCCTCGGTTTGTTTTTGTTTGGTTTTGGTATCTGGCTACTAGATGCTTCACATCTTTTATGTGATCCGACAAATATATTAAATGGTAGGAGTGTTTTCCACTTACTCACCTCTGGCAGTATTTACTACTTATATAAATATTTCGAAGACCAATCTTAAGATTAATTTTAACTTCCGTTTTAATTTATCAACTATCAGCGTACTAGTAGGCTGATGTGAGAGAAATTGGGATAAGGAGAGGGGAGAAGGCGAGTTTACTGCCAAAAGTTTTGGAGGAGGACTTTTTTGGTCTCTTCATCTACATTGTCTGTGGTGAGTATCATCATCTCTGTGGTGAGGCCGAGGTCTTTTTTGATATTAGTGAAAAGGTGCTCAAATGGGTAAGGTGAAATCCAAGCAGAATTCTTGAGGCACACAAAGCCCGCCTTTTTTAGGAGGTAGCGGAGACTCTCACGTTCGGCTTTTCGGCTCTCTGGCAGGTCTAGGAGGATGATGCGCCAAAAGCCATCCCAAGATGTGTTTACTAGACCTTTATCATTCTCGAGTTCTAGGCTGTGGGCCTTCTTTTTGCCCTCTTTTGTCAGGCGGGCGTACTCGTTTTGAGGTGAGGCTACTTGCTCTATCAGGCCAGCCTCACGGAGGCCTTTTAAAGAGCGTGTAAGGGCGTAATTTGAGGCTGGAGGGCAGTCTGCGGTATTTACCCTATCTGCGATTTCGGGCAGGGAAACAGCCGATTTTTGGCCCAAAATACGTAGTATCTTTTTAGAATAGTCTGTCTTTTTCATATTTTTTGCTTTACCCCGTCGCTCGCGAGTGCCAGGGGTTGACATGAGTATAGTATATCATTTATACTCTTTTTGACAAGTATTTTGCGACCACTAAATACTTGCTAAAAATGAAAGGTTGGTATAAAATACCAGTAAATTAATTATTAACATTATAAATAATATAAAAAACATATGTCAAAAATAATAGGTATAGATTTGGGTACAACAAATTCTGCGGTGGCTGTCATCGAAGGTGGAGCACCAAAGATCATAGAAAATATCGAGGGTGCACGCACCACACCGAGTATTGTTTCCGTCGCAAAAAATGGAGACAGATTGGTGGGTCTCTTGGCGAAGCGCCAAGCGGTGACCAACCCAGAAAATACTGTGTATGGTATCAAGCGCTTTATGGGGCACAATTTTGAAGATCCAGAAGTACAAAAAGATTTAAAAAATTCTTCTTTCAAAATCCAAAAAGGTGCGACAGGTGGAGTCGAGGTAAAGATTGGCGACAAGTGGATGCGCCCAGAGGAAATCTCTGCGATGATTTTGGGAAAGATAAAAGCAGATGTGGAAGCAAAGCTCGGAGAAAAAATTACTGAGGCTGTGATCACTGTGCCTGCGTATTTCAACGATGCACAGAGAAAGGCTACCAAGGATGCGGGTGCTATCGCTGGACTCGATGTAAAGAGAATCATCAATGAGCCTACAGCTGCAGCCCTTGCTTATGGTTTTAATAAAAAGAAAAATGAAAAAGTAGTGGTGTACGACTTTGGAGGCGGTACATTTGACGTGTCTGTGCTCGAGATCGGCGACGATGTAATAGAAGTAAAATCTACAGATGGAGATAGCCACCTAGGAGGCCGTGATATAGACCACAAGATTATAAACTGGATCGCGGAAGAATTTAAAAAGACTTCGGGTGTGGATGTGCGCTCTGACAAGCTAGCCCTTCAGCGCCTAGATGAAGCTGCTGAAAAAGCAAAGATCGAGCTCTCTACTTCTGTAGAAACTGAGATCAATATTCCATTTATCACTTCTACTGCAGAGGGTCCACAGCACCTTCTCATGAAGATGAATCGTGCTCAGCTTGAATCTATCGCAGACGAATATATCTCTCGCTCTATCGAGATCACAAAGCGCGCGATGAGTGCTTCTGGCTTCAAGATGGAAGATATGAATGAGATCATCATGGTGGGAGGTCAGACTAGAATGCCAAAGATCGTGGAAGAAGTGAAAAAAGTTTTCGGTAAGACTCCAAACCTTTCTATCAACCCTGATGAAGTGGTGGCCCTCGGTGCTGCAGTGCAGGCCGGAGTGCTCCAAGGTGATGTGCGTGATGTCCTCCTCCTCGATGTCATCCCTCTATCTCTCGGTATTGAGACTTTGGGTGGCGTGGCTACAAAACTCGTGGAGAGAAATACCACTATCCCTTCATCTAAATCTCAAGTGTTCTCTACTGCTGCGGACAATCAAACCAGTGTGGAGATTCACATCGTGCAAGGCGAACGCCCAATGGCGAGCGACAATAAATCTCTAGGTAGATTTATCTTAGACGGAGTACCACCAGCACCACGCGGTATGCCACAGATCGAGGTGACCTTTGATGTGGATGCAAACGGTATCCTCAATGTGACTGCGAAAGATAAAGCTAGTGGTAAATCCCAATCCATCCGTATCGAGGCAAGCTCTGGCCTAAAGGATGAAGATATAAAGAAGATGCAAGCCGATGCAGAGATGCATGCCGAAGAAGACAAGAAAAAGAAAGAGCTCGTAGATGTAAAGAACACAGCCGAGATGACCCTCTACACAGCAGAAAAAGCAGTGAAGGATGCAGGTGATAAAGTGGGTGCAGATGTGAAGAGTGCAGTGGAAGGCAAGATCACAGCCCTAAAGGGTGTGAAGGATGGCGCAGACATGGAGGCCATAAAGAAGGCGACAGAAGAGCTCTCTGCTGAGATGTCCAAAATCGGCGAAGCTATGGCAAAAAGTTCACCCACATCTGGCGGGCAGGGATCTACGGCACCAGAAGAACAACCAGCCGAAGTAAAAGACGCCCCTCAGGATGGGCACCAGGCCCAGGGGGAAGGTCA
>CAZFKY010000008.1:0-12537 GCA_964519485.1 uncultured Candidatus Saccharibacteria bacterium
GTGGCACTCGATTCTCTTTATATCTCTCATTCTAGAGAGAGGGGTATACCTATAGAGATGGATGAATCTTTGTTTGCCAAATTAGCACCAGAGGTAAAGATCATAGGTGTGACTGGCACCAGGGGTAAGAGCACCACCACTATTTTAATTTATGAAATATTATCCTCCTACACTAAAGCTTCGGACGGACAAGAAAAATTAGGGAAAGTTTATCTGGGGGGTAACATTAAGGGCACTGCGGCTTTACCATTACTAAAACAAGTAAAAGCTGGAGATACTGTGGTCTTCGAGCTTTCATCTTGGCAACTCCAAGGTTTTGGTGATATTAAGGTTTCTCCTCATATTTCTGTATTTACGAATTTTATGCCGGACCATATGAATTATTACAAGAATGATCTCAAGAGGTACTTTGCAGATAAGGCTTATATTTATGAATTTCAAAAGAAGAATGATTTTCTCGTCTTGGGTCCTCATATGAAAGGTATGGTAGATAAGGTAAAAGGTAAGCTCTTAAATGCGGATGTAAAAAAT
Source organism: uncultured Candidatus Saccharibacteria bacterium (assembly GCA_964519485.1). GTDB lineage: Bacteria > Patescibacteriota > Minisyncoccia > Phycocordibacterales > UBA9973 > UBA9973. Next base: position 532 of record CAZFKY010000008.1, read on the forward strand.
ATACCAAGAGGTTGGAACATACCTTTGAAAGGAGTACACAATTTAGAAAATATAGCTTGTGCAGTAGAGGTGGCTAGGATTTTGAAAATACCTGAAAATATAATAAAAGAGAGTGTAGAAAATTTTAAATCTCCACCGGGTAGGTTGGAATTGGTTAAAAATTTAAATAGTGTAGATATTTACAATGACACAAATTCTTGCACCCCAGAGGCTACCAGTGTGGCCCTGCATGCTTTGGGTAGTAAAGATAAAAATATAGTACTTATCATGGGTGGTAGTGATAAGAATCTGGATTTTGAAAACTTATTTCAAGATATAAAGAAATATGTAAAAGCTATTGTTCTCATCCCAGGCAATGGTACTAGTAGAGTCTTGCCCCACTTAAAAAATATAAATGTGCCTATATATGAGATGAAAGATTTGAAAGGTGTGGTGGCAAAATCTATCGAACTATCCGAAAAAGGAGATATTATACTTTTTAGCCCTGCTTTTACTTCTTTTGGCATGTTCAATAATGAGTATGATCGAGGAGATAAATTTATGAAGATAGTTAATAAACTAGAATAAATTTATGGACTCAAAAATTACTACACTTATATTCGATTGTTTTGGAGTTGTTTGTGACCCTGTGTTGATGAATTGGTATAAAGATAATAGAGTAAAAAAAGGATTTACTGATGAAAATTTGAAAAAAATTTTAGAAAAGTTCGATTTAGGTATATTGTCAGAAAGTGATATTGCCGATTATTTTTCTAAATATGAAGGGGTCAATTTAAACCAAGAAGAAGTACAAAAAGAAATTGATAACTATCTTAATATCGACGGTGAATTAATGAAAATAATAAGATTACTTAAAGATCAAGGATTAAAGATAGTTCTTTTATCTAATGCTAATGTGTCTTTCTTTGAAAGAAAGATATATAAAGTTTATCCCGAGTTTAAGACTTTTTTTGATGAAATCATAATATCTTCTGGTGTTAAAATGGTTAAACCAAATAAAGATATATACTTATATACTTTAAATAAAGTTAATTCTAAACCAGAAGAATGCTTGTTTATTGACGACAGTAAGATTAATGTAGATAGTGCTATTGAATTAGGTATGCAAGGCCTCGTGTATAATAATAGAGAAGAGTTTGTTAAGTTAGTAAATAAATTTAAATAAAATGGAATCAAAAAAACATATCGTAATATTCTCACATGGATTTGGGGTAAAAAAGGATGATTTAGGCATGCTCACAGACATAGCTGATTCTTTGCCAGGTGTAGATCCAGTATTGTTTGACTATTTTAGTGTGGATGAAGACCAGAAAAACTTAACTGTCGTTCCATTTAGTAAACAAGTAGAAAAGTTGAAACAGGTTTTTTCTGAAATTAGGGACCAATATCCTTATGCAATTATAGATATAATCGGCCATTCTCAGGGAACAATTACAGCCCCCTTGGCAAATCTAGATGGTATTAGAAAGACTATATTACTCAATCCGCCTTTTGATATGAGTGTAGAGAGGGCAGTAAAGAAGTATAGTTCTAGAGAAGATTGTGAAGTAAATTTAGATGGAATTTCAAAGCTGTATAGGGTGGGAGGTTATTTGAGAATTGTACCAAAAGATTATTGGCCAGATAGAGCTAAATTACCAAAACCTTCAGATTTGTTTAATGAGTATTCTAAAAAAACTGACCTTGTTGTAATAAATGCTAATCAAGATACTATTATAGGACCAATAGATACTTCTGGACTTAATTCTGGTGTAAAAGTAATTAATCTAGACGGAGATCACAATTTTAGTGGTGAACATAGATTAAAGTTGAAAGAAATTTTAAAAGATATTATATGCAATTAGATTTAAAACAAATTAACACTTCGGATATCCTCAGTGCAAGGAAGATATTTTTTGTCGGTATTGGTGGTATCGGTATTTCGGCTATTGCGCGGATGATGCACCTCGAGGGCAAGGCCGTGTCTGGTTCTGACATGTCAGAGAATGAGCTGACAGAAGAATTGCGAGGTTTAGGTATTGATGTAGTTATCGGCCAAGGTTTTGATCTTATACCCAAAGATGTGGATTTGATTGTTTACACTATTGCTATACCTCACTACGACCCAAAACTTTTTAAGCAGATACAAGATTCAAAGATTATATACAAGAGTTATCCTGAGATGTTAGGTTTGGTTACAACTGATAAATATACCATCGCAGTAGCTGGCACTCATGGCAAGACCACCACCACAGCCATGATAGCAAAGATTTTGATCGAAGCCGGCTTAGAACCTTCAGTTATTGTCGGCTCACTTTTGAAAGATTACAAATCAAACTTGATTGTAGGCAAGGGAAAGTATTTTGTGGTAGAAGCTTGCGAGTACGAGAGATCATTTTTAAATTTACATCCAGATTTAGCTGTAGTCACAAACATAGAGGCGGATCATTTGGATTACTATAAAGATTTGGAAGATATAAGGGGTGCCTTTAAGCAATTCGAAAATCAGAGTAAAGATGTAGTATCAGAATATTCAAAATACTTGGATCAGGTCCCAAAATTAAATGTGCCAGGGGAGCACAATAGACAAGATGCAGCAGCTGCTCTTGCTGTAGCTGATCTTTTGAAGATAGATATGGAAGTAGCAAAAAAAGCCTTGTCTTCTTTTATGGGTACTTGGCGTAGGCTAGAAAAGAGAGGGGTCACGACAAAGGGTGTCATAGTTTACGATGATTATGCCCATCATCCCACTGAAATCCGGGCTAGCCTACAGGCTTTGAGAGAGCTTTACCCTAGAGGGTCTAAAAATATTGTAGTTTTATTCCAGCCTCACCTATACAGCAGGACCAAAGCCTTATTCAAAGAGTTTGCGGAGTCTTTTGGTGGGGCAGACAGGGTTTACCTTTTGCCCATATACTTTGCTAGGGAAGAGAAGGATGAGAGTGTCTCGAGTGAGGTTTTGGCTGAAGCCATAGACTTAAATGGTGTCACAGCCTATGCTTTTCCTGATTTTGAGAGTGCCGAAGAGGTGATCGAAGGCTTGAACCTAGGGGAGAATGATGTTTTTGTTACCATGGGGGCTGGTTTAGCCTACAAGGTGGCAGACAAAGTCTTCAAATTGGCCTAAAAGTCCCCAACAACCCATTTATAGCACTATTTTTAAGCTTATTTGTCAAGTAATATTTACCAAAATACCCTTATAAAATAAGGGTATTTTAGATTTGACATACCTTAAAATCATGGTATAACTATTGACATTTTAACTCAAATATGCTAGTATATAAACATAACCCTAATGTATAGGCGTAAGCCTTATAAGTTAAGGGTTTTTTAATTTTAAGCGAAAGCTTTTAGTTAAAAAAATACTTTCACTGGTTTGGCGGAGCACAACCGCTAATTATGAAAAACAAGAAAATAATACGTTTTGTAGAGTCGTTGGTTTTGCTTCCTATTATAAGTATGTCTGGCTCTGGGGTTAATATGGAGAGTTCAGGTCTTGTAAACAAGGATCAAACTCCTGTCGTCATCTTACAAAAACGCAATAGTGAGGGTCTATCTCTATTTGCTCTTAACCAAGCTGTAGATAAAGATGCTCAAATTAGAAAGATCAAAGCGGATGCTATCGATAATTATTTCGAAAAGTACGACATGCCTTTGGCAGGTACTGGTATGAAAATGGTTACCGAAGCAGAAAACAATGATCTTGACTGGAGACTTCTCGCAGCTATCGCTGTCCGTGAGTCTACAGGTGGTAAGTTTGATTGTAATAAAGTAGATCACAATTTCTTTGGATGGGGTTCATGTAAGATTGGTTTTAAATCAGATGACGAAGCTATTGAGACTGTTGCCCGAAACTTAGGTGGTAACAATCCAAAAACTTCACACCATTATGATAATAAGACTACAAAAGAAATCTTGCGTGCTTATAACCCTCCATCAGTTGTACCTAGATATGCAGAACAAGTTATGAAAATAATGGATGCTATCGGTGAAGCTGAAGTGGTGATCCCAGATAATTCTTAATTAAAAAACCCTCCGTTTGGAGGGTTTTTTAATTCCACAAATCCCAGATATTTTTCGCGAGGTTGACTGGCTCTCCTACTAGAGCAAAATAGTGAAGATCGATAAATGGCAAAGAGTTGCACTCAATGATGCCCCAAGTTTGTGTGTCAGGGTCCTTGGTCGGGTCTCCAATAATGAGATCAAAGCCACCCACTGGCGCATCGATCAGCTTGCCAGCCTTTTCAAAAATCTCATGCATCTTAGGGTGGACCTTGGGTAGCATCTCTTCGGTATAGCCACCATACATACGCCCAGTCTTGGCGGAGAGGTTTATGGTCAGGTCTTTAGGTAAGACGCTCTCTAGGGTGTAATTTTGTCTTTTTATAAAAGAAAGTAAGTCATTATTTATATTTATATCTGATATTCTTTCTAGTTTGTTTTTATTTTTCTCCTCTATTAGTTTTTTTATATTTTTAATACCATCACCAGTGATTTGAGGTGGATCAGCACGGAAGAAGCCTACCAATTTACCATTGATTACAGTCGCTCTATACACTGAGCCAAAGAGGTGCTCTTGCATCACCATAAAGAGGGTGATCTCGCGGGCTACATTGTAAGCTTTTATCAATTCTTCTTTTGTCTTTATATTAGTAGTGGTGTGGCGCCCCCGAGAGCCTTGCTGGGGCTTGATGATGACTGGCTTTGCCATATTTTCAAAAGCTTTGAGTGCACCATTTAAGGTAAAGAACTTTTCAGCTTTTGGAGCAGAAATACCATTTTGAGATAAGACTTCAAAGAGCTTGAATTTATCGTCTATCCATTTATAACCAGCCTGGGGCATATGAGGTGGTATAGGTAGGCTGGGGAAATAATAATATTTATTGTTTATTTTTGCTCTGTAGAATTCAATAGGTTTTCCAAATACTACGAGCTGTCGCATATCTATACCACGAAGTTTGGCTTCTTCCCAGATCAATCTCGATCTGCCAGTCACTGCTTTTTCTATTTCGTCTTTAAAAGTTACAAGATGTAAAAAAGATAAGATAGAGAATAAAATTTTTTCTACTTGGAAGGTGGCTTTTTGCCAGCGAGGAGTGTTGGTAAAGCTAAAGACCTTATCGCTAGCTTTGCCGATAGTTTCTTCCAATATATTTAAAATAAAGATAAAGGTGTGGTTTACCGGGCTTGTGCCACAGGCGCTACATTTGATTTTTATTCCCTTTGCAGTCATTTTAGTATTATACACAAACAAAAAACCAGAGGGGAAGTCTAAGTCTCCTTAAACTACACTCTGGTTTTTTGGTAGTAATTAGTGTCCTCCAACCATAAAAATATTCTGTTAAAAAAACACTTCTAAACCGACGTGTATATTATACCATTTGATACAAATACACTGCAAATGGGGAAAACTATTCTAAGTGAACCAAGGTCATTTTATGTTCCTTTGGCTCAAAGAGAGTGATCTGGAAATTGTAGTTTTTACCGAGTTCCAATTTCTCACGTAGCTTGGTCTCTGATCCAAAGGTAGAGTTGTGGACGAGTCCAGCTACTCCTTCTTTGATAGATACCAGTGCACCGTGTTTGTTGTACTTGATGACTACACCCTTGATGATGTCACCCTTTTTCAATTTACCCTCATATTCTTTCCAAGGATTTTCCTTGAGAGCTTTGAGAGATAGGGAAATCTTACCATCTTTGATTTCGATTACTTTTGCACGTACTTTATCGCCTACCTTAAACATACTTCTAGGATCTTCTACCAAGCCCCAATCGAGCTCAGAGATGTGTACTAGACCTTCTAGACCATCCTCGAGTTTGAGGAATATACCGAAGTCCACAATACCAGCGATAGTGCAATCGAGCTCATCACCCACAGAGTATTTGCTCAAGATTTCTTTCTTTTCATCTGGGTTGTTATCCTTTTCTGAGAAGATCAATTTACCTTCTTTTGGAAGAGTAGATATGATCATCACATTTATTTTCTCACCTACCAATTTCTTCAATTCTTTCAAGATCTTGTCTTTATCAGAATCAAGTACGCGAGGGTAGTGCTCTGCCTTTAATTGAGATGCAGGTAAGAAACCTTGGATACCTTGCCATTCGAGGATAAGACCTCCTTTGTTCGCATCTTTGATCTCAAGAGAAAGGACTGTCTTTGCCTTGATAGCTTTTTCAGCTTCACTCCAAGTGAGAGCTTGTTTTGCTTCTTTGAGAGAGAGCTCTATATAACCATCATTATTTTCTTCATCGACGACTTTTGCCTTGATCATATCACCGAGGTTTATCTTCTTGATGATGTCTTTTGCATTGATAAATTCTCGTCCGTAGATGATACCTGTACCGAAAGGTGACAAGTCTACGAAGACAGAAGATTTTTGCACGAGAATAACTGGACCCTCTACTAGAGCATCTAGCTCTGGGCGGTGGCCACTCTTATCGACGATACCCTTTAATACAGGATTTTCGTCTTTGACTTCTTCTACTGTTACTTTCTTTTTTGCCATAATAATTGAACTTAAACAAAAAAATCCGCAACAAAGCGGATATAAGGTTATAGGTTCTATTAGGCTTATGAAAGCTTATAGGGTTACCCTAAAACACGCTTGTAATATATTTAAGTTGTATCTCTATACTACTATAAAAATAAGAAAATGCAAGGCTTTAGATGCTATCTTTTATTGTATATTTTGATATAATATATGTGATGATAATCACATATTTCGGAAAACAGTTTTTTAAGATTGGCCAAGGGGAGATGGTAGTAGCTTTTAATCCAGTCAGCAAAGCTTCCAAGACCGGCATAGTAGCAAAATTCGGCGCAGATGTAGCTTTTATCACCACCAATCATCCTGATTACAATGGTGCAGATCAGCTTTCTCATGGTGAGAGGGTACCTTTTTTAATTTCTGGTCCAGGAGATTATGAAGTCAAAGAAATTTTCGTAAAAGGATCTATCTCTGGTGTGGAGCTCGCAGGAAAAAAATATATAAACACTATTTATTCTCTAGCTATTGATAATATCAATCTTGTATTTTTAGGTGCTCTTGGTGAAGCTGATTTAAATAAAGAAACTCGTGAGGCTATCGGTGATCCAGATATTTTATTTGTACCAGTGGGTGGCAAGGGCCTACTCGATCCCAAGACAGCAGCAAAGCTGGCTTCTTCACTCGAGCCAAAATTAGTCATCCCTATGGACTTTGATGACGCCACCTTGAAATCTTTCTTAAAAGAGATGGGGGATGAGAAAGCAGAAGTCACTGAAAAGCTTACACTCAAGAGGAAAGATTTAGATGGTAAAGAAGGTGAAGTTATAGTATTAAAAGTATCATAAATTTATGAAACAATTTATACACAAATTAAGACAGCAGCCAGAGGGAGTTCGAAAAAATATCTTGCATATTCTTACTATTATGTTCGCTGTCATATTTGTGTTGTTGTGGATTTACACTTTGACTATAAATTTTTCAGATAAAGATAATCAGATAAATATGAAGAATGATTTGCAGTCCATCAAAGACTTGAAATCAAATTTAATAGATAGTTATACCCAATCTGAAGACGGTACGATTAATTTAGGACAATAATATGGCAAAAAATAAAGATAATAAAAAAGAAGAAGCTGAGGTAAAGAAGGGTGATATGATCATGCCGGTAGATGTGGTCTCCGAGATGAAAGAGTCTTATTTGGCTTATGCGATGTCAGTCATCACTTCTCGTGCACTACCTGATGTCAGAGATGGTCTCAAGCCTGTACATAGGAGAATACTCTACGCGATGAATGAGATGGGGCTCACTTCTTCTGCACGTTTTCGTAAATCAGCAGCAGTGGTAGGAGATGTGCTCGGAAAATATCACCCTCATGGAGATGTGGCTGTGTATGATTCCATGGTTGGTATGGCTCAAGAGTTCTCTTATCGTTACCCCCTTATTTTAGGTCAAGGAAACTTCGGCTCTATAGATGGAGACAATGCTGCAGCTATGCGTTATACCGAGGCTAAGATGTCCAAGATCTCTAGCCAGCTTTTAGTTGATTTGGAAAAAGAGACTGTAGATTTTCGTCCAAACTATGATCAGACCCGCAAAGAGCCTACAGTGCTTCCTTCAGCTGTACCTGCACTACTACTCAATGGTACTCTCGGTATCGCTGTCGGTATGGCTACCAATATTCCTTCTCACAATTTAGGTGAAGTTTTAGACGCTACCAATTATTTGATTGAAAATGAAGATGCTACCACTGAGGATTTGATGCAATTTATCAAAGGTCCAGATTTTCCTACTGGTGGTATTGCTTTCGGTTCTAAAGACATGCTCCATGCGTATTCTTCTGGCCGTGGTGGAGTAGTGTGTAGAGGTGAAGCAGAAATCATAGAAGAAAAGGGCGGCAGTTTTTCTATTGTCATCACTTCTTTGCCTTTTCGAGTAAATAAAGCAAATTTGATAATGTCTATCGCTGAGCTCGTGCAAGAGAAAAAGCTCGAAGGTATCAAGGGTCTCCGAGATGAATCTACAAAGGATATCCGTATCGTGATTGATCTAAAGAACAGTGCTCACCCAGAAAAAGTTTTAAATTATATTTATAAAAATACTCAACTCGAGCAGAATTTCAATTTCAATATGGTGGCCCTAGTGGATGGCGTACCGCAGACTCTATCTTTAAAGAGTATTTTGAATGAATTTATCGGCCACCGCAAAGAGATAGTAAAAAGGCGTTCCCTTTATGATTTGCGCAAAGCAGAGGAGAGAGAGCATATTTTGCTCGGTCTCAAAAAAGCTCTGGATAAGATAGACAAAGTTATTTCCATCATCCGTTCATCCAAAGATTCTGCTGTAGCCAAAGTAAACTTGATTAAAGAATTTAAATTCTCTGATTTGCAAGCTACTGCTATTTTGGAAATGCGTTTGGCAAAGCTCGCAGGTCTCGAGAGAAAAGAAGTGGAAGATGAATTGGCAGAAAAGCAAAAATTCATCAAAGAGATCAAAGAGCTCCTAGCTAGTCCAAAAAAGATTTTAAATACGATTGAAAATGAGCTTAAAGAAATCCGTGCAAAATATTCAGATGAACGCCGCACCAAGATCATCAAGGGTGGAGTAAAAGAAATTTCCGAAGAAGACCTCGTGCCTGAAAAGGAGACTGTGCTCGTACTCACTGCTGGTGGTTATGTAAAGTGCACTGATCCATCCGAATACCGTGCTCAAAAGCGTGGTGGAGTGGGTGTGGTAGACCTCGAGACCAAAGAAGAAGACTTCGTGACTATGCTAGTGTCTGGCTCTACTCATAGTGATCTTTTATTCTTTACCAATTCTGGTAAAGCTTATCAGATGAAGATGTATGACATACCAGAAGGACGCCGTGCAACCAAGGGTAAATCCATCATGAATTTCCTTTCATTATCTTCCGAAGAAAAAGTAAATTCTATTTTACCTATCAAAGCTAAATCTTCTACTGGTTCACTCATGCTTGTGACCAAGCATGGTACAGCTAAAAAGATGAGCATAGAGAGCTTCAAAGATGTGCGCAGGAGTGGAATCATCTCTATTCGCTTAGATAAAGATGATCAGCTTATTTCTGCACTACTCGTAGATAAGGGTGATGAAGTTATCGTAGCTACTGCAAATGGCCAATCTATAAGATTCAAAGAATCTGACGTGCGTGAGATGGGTAGAACAGCAGGTGGAGTCACTGGTATCAAGCTCGGTAAAGGAGATGAGGTCATCGGAGTGGATGTGATCAAGAAAGACCAAAAAGATGGATCTTTCCTCACCATGTCTGCGCATGGTTTTGGTAAGAAGACTGCCCTCAAAGAATATAAAGTCCAAAAGCGTGGCGGTTCAGGAGTAAAGACTGCCAAGGTCACCACCAAGACTGGTCCACTCATCGTGGCTAGAGTCATCACAGGGGAAGAAGAGGAGTTGATCGCTATGTCTAAAAAAGGCCAGGTGATCCGCACTCAATTGAAAGAGATCTCTGATCTAGGACGTCAGACCCAAGGCGTCACCATCATGCGCTTGCGTGCTGGGGATGGTATAGCATCGGTAGCTTGTTTATAAAAAATGTTTACAAACCCACTTCAAAACATAAAAGCTTTTGATATCAGGGAGACAGATCTTGTGGCAGATTTAGGTGCTGGTACAGGTTTTTACGCTATCTTAGCTGCCAAGATTGCTGATAAGGGTAAAGTTTACGCTGTTGAGATTGCGAAAGATTTTATACATACCATAAATAGTAAAATCAAAGAAGCTCATTTGAAGAATATAGAGGCTGTCTGGGGTGATGTAGAAAAGTTAGGTGGTACTAAATTAAAAGATGGTATTTTAGATAAAGTTATTGCTTCCAATATCCTGCATCAGGTCAGTGATAAAGAAAAATTCCTAACTGAGACAAATAGAATTTTAAAAATAGGGGGTGAGGTTTTGTTTATTGATTGGGAGAAATCTCCTCTCGTCCACAACAAGCTCACTATACCTAAAGACAAAGCCTTAAAATTATTCGAAGAGCATGGTTTTTCTGTGGTCAGAGAGATTAGTGTAGGCGAGCACCATTATGGTATTATATTTATAAAGAATAAATAGATGAAAGATAATTTTCAAATAATTCTCATAATCGTTTGTATCGCTGCTGCAGTGGTAGGTCTTTTGGTTTTCTCTGGTGCTATACCACTAGGTGGCACTGACAAGACTGCTGGTAGTGGTACTGTCATTGTTTGGGGCACTTTTCCTGGGACAGCTGTGAATCCACTCTTAGAAGATTTCAATAATGCAAATCCTAATTTTATTACTAAATACGTACAGAAATCTCCAGATACTTTTGACCAAGAATTACTCGAGTCACTCGCTTCTGGTAATGGACCAGATATGTTTTTCTTGTCTGGTGATTTAGCTTTTCATTATAGTAATAAGATTGCTTCTATTCCTTATTCTACTGTCTCTATTCAATCTTTTCAGCAAGCTTTTGCTTCTGCTAGTGAAGTTTTCCTAGGATCGAATGGCATACTGGCTTTACCTCTCACTGTGGATCCACTCGTCATGTATTACAATCGTGGCATGTTAGATGCAAATGGTATTCCTTATCCACCATCTAATTGGGAAGATTTAGTAAATATGGTGCCAGCGCTCACCAAAAGGGATGACAATAATAAGATCATAAAGAGTACTGTTGCTTTTGGTCATTATTCCAATGTGGCCCATGCGAAAGACATCCTCTCTATGCTCTTTATGCAAGCAGGTAATAAGATAGTAAAGACAGTAGATGGTAGGCTCACTTCTGATTTAGGTCTATCTTCTGGTCCTTATAGCTTGGAGAATATTTTAAAGTTTTATACCAAGTTTGCTGATCCGGGACAGAGTGTATATTCTTGGAATAAATCTTTTCCTTCTTCACCCGATGTTTTTATAGCTGATAACTCTGCATTTTATTTTGGTTATGCTAGTGAGCTCTCATCTATTTTAAACAAAAATCCAAATTTAAATTTCTTGGTAGCACCAGTACCACAGATAAAAGGTGCAAATTTTAAGCTCACCAGCGCTCATGTCACTGGTGTCGCTATTTCTTCTTTTTCTAAAAATATAAATACAGCTTATATCGCAGCTAGCGCGATGAGTAATGGTAATTTCGCAGTTAAATTGGCTCAGAATTTAGGTGTAGTGCCAGCTCGTAGAGATTTACTAGCTATCAAGCAGACTGATCCATATTCTCCTATATTCTATTCTTCTACTTTATTTGCTAGAACATGGCTAGACCCTTCACCTAAAGATACTGATGATATTTTCCGCAAGATGATCGACGGTGTAATCTCAAACACCATGGCCCCAGATTCTGCAGTATTAGATGCTGATTCCAAGTTATCTTTATTATTAAATAAATAATATGAAAAATTTTAAATTTATTTTATTTAGTTTAATTTTTATCGGCTTATTTTCTTTTACTTTTAAAATAAATGCCCAAGTAAGACTTGGTGTTTGTACTTTACCCTCACTTTCTTCAGGTGGAGCTACTGCCCCAGGGTATGATGAGAGTCAGTGTTTGAG
>CAZFKY010000008.1:12637-17422 GCA_964519485.1 uncultured Candidatus Saccharibacteria bacterium
TATATTTTGGGCTACGATGGTTCTTGGATTGGATTTTAGTATGATGTATAATAATAATATGAAAAATATAGGTCAGGTTAAGAGATTTTGGTTCGCTGTATTTTTATTTTTAACACTATTTGCATTTTCAAATACAACTTTTGCTTCTCTTCCTGCTGAGAGTACCCCTCAAAAAGCAGCTCCATGCGTAGCTGGAGCTGGAAAGATATGTAATCCTATAGCAGCTACTACGGTACAAGATTTTATTAAATTTGCTTTGACAGGTGTGCTAAAGCTAGGTATACCAGTGGTAGCTCTCGCCATCATTTATAGTGGTTTTCTTTTTGTTATCGCTCGTGGTAACCCCGAAGCTCTTTCCAAAGCCAAAGACACACTCCTTTATACTCTTATTGGTGCAGCCATACTTTTGGGCGCATGGTCTATCGCTCAGCTTATAAGTGCTACTATTACTACCATAGGTTCTTAATTATAAATATTAAATTTTTTTATGCTTGATTTATTTATTACAATTCAAAAATTAATTAATGGTGCTGTGCCTGTGTTGATGTCTTTGGGCTTGGTTTATTTTGTCTGGGGTGTAGTGATGTATGTGATTGCAGATGGGGAAGAAGCCAAGACTAAAGGCCGAGATCATATTATCTACGGTATCATTGGTTTTGCTGTGATTATGGGTATGTGGGGTTTGGTGGGTTTTGTAGGCCGTACTTTTGGTATCAGTGCAAATGGTCAGTATGCTAGCATGCCTCAGTTTGCTACTACCAGCACTCAAGCTCAGACCAATGCTTGTCAGGTGTTAGACAATAGCTCTACAGTGCAGACTGCTATCGGTTATATTATTTGTATAATTCAAAATTCTATAATACCTCTACTCTTTGCTTTGGCGATGGCTTTCTTTTTGTGGGGTGTTATTCAATTTGTGATATTGGGTGCAGGGGATGAAAACAAGCGAACCCAAGGCAGGGAGCACATGATTTGGGGTGTCATAGCCCTCACGGTCATGGTCAGCGTCTGGAGTTTGGTAGGTTTGTTGGGCGGTACCTTCTTTAAAGGTACGCAAATATTGCCAGGAGTAAGACCTCCAGGTGATACGGGTACTAGGAGGTAATTGTGTTGTTTTTGTAGGGTGTGATATAATTTAGTCAGATTATTATATTATAAGGTCGCTTTCCGCCAGAGGCGGATAAAATTATTAAAAGTTAATTATTTATATGAAAAAGAAATTAATTGTTTTGTCTGGTGTGATCATGACAGCTACTCCACTTTTGGCTCTAGCACAGATCACTACTGTAGGTAGTCAATCAAATGGTTGTGATATCTCACAATCAGGAACATTGTTTGGTTTGCTTTGTCGTTTTGGACAGCTTCTAAACTCAGTCATCCCTGTTTTGATTGCTATGGGTGTGCTTTACTTCGTTTGGGGAGTTGTTTCTTATGTTATCGCTGATGACGAAGAAGCAAAGAGTGCAGGCCGTAACCGCATAATCTACGGTATTATCGGTTTGGCTGTGATCATCGGTGTTTGGGGCTTGGTAAATTTCCTCCGAAATACTTTCGGTCTAAATAACAATACCAATATTCAAATCCCTACTGTGCCTGTAGTTATCCCTGGTTCACAGTAATTTTTATGGCAGTTTTTGATTCCTTCTTGGGAAAGATTATCAATGTAATAGTGAACCCTCTTATAGAGTTGATGTTTGCTATTGCTATACTTTACTTTATTTACGGAGCTTTTGTTTTTATCATCAATCAAGACAATGAAGAAGCAAAGTCTACCGGCAAGAGCAGTATGCTCTGGGGTATCGTGGGTATGGCTATCATGATGTCTGTCTGGGGAATCATGAATTTGATTACACACACTTTTGGTTTTGATCGAAATGTGAAAATTGAAAATCAAAATAACCAAGGTAGTGCTACTATAGATTTGAAATAAACAAAATAAAAATTGTGTAAAAACGTAAAAAGGCCTGCATCATGTCTCTCGACATTATGCAGGCCTTTTACGCGTTGGGTCAGACGCGTGATATAGACCCAGATCAAACAAAGAGCTATTTCACCGACCAGGTGAATATCACCTGGTCGGCACCGATCGGATACACGATGTACCGACCGGATTTCATGTTGCGCCACTTGGCCACCGTCTCCGGCGTGGCCGTCTGGTCGGTGGGCGTCATGTCTTCCAGGACAGAACCATCGTCCTCGTTGACATATCGCACAGGCCCACCAGAGTGGGTTTCCGACCTGTGAGTGTCGAGATACACTCGGAGACCTCCGAGCGTGACCACCGAGGACCCAGACTTCGGGTACTCGGTGTCTTCCACCACCGGCGCCGTGCTGGCCGCCGGGGTGTTCGTGTTGCCCTGCGGGCGAGCAACGCTCGCCGCAGGCTTGTTCGTTGTCACCGGCTTAGCAGCCGCCGGCTTGACTTCGGTCTTGGGCGCCGACTTTTCCACGCCTTTCAGCGTGTCGAGGACAGCACTCTTGAATTTGGCTGGGTAGTTGCCCGTCGAGTACGCATCGTCCATCTCCGCTTTCGACGGGATGGTCGCCACGCTCTTCGGGAAGCTCATCGCAACGGTCGCGATGATCATGAAGATGGCGATGAAGCCACCGATCAAGATTCGACCCTTGCCGTTCATAAAGGAGGCCACGAGGGCACCCATGATGATGGCAAAGCCGACTTCCCAAAGTACGAGCCAAGACACGTCGTACCCTGTGAAGAGTCCGAAGAGGCCTCCACCCGTATCCCACGCGTCGGCAGTGTGCACGGGCATGATGCCGAGCAATTTGCCGACACAGAAACGCAGGTACACATACAATCCAACCCCGGCCACAAACTTCATGAGGCCGAGCAGGGTTTCGAGCTCGTCTTGCAACCCCTGGTACACGATGTGCCCGAAGTACAACGTGCCCACGAACACAATCAGGCCGATGATCGGGGTCCCCAACACAATCTTGAGGAAGATCGTAAACGCGATCGTTCCGAGCCAGAACGTGCCGAAGCTCGGTCCATCGTGGATCGAGCGAGCTCGGCGGGTGGGGGTCGGAGGGGTAGCGGGTGCCGGTGCTGCTGCCGCCGGCGCGGGTGTTGAGTGTGCGGACATGTGATAGTCTCCCTATGGCGTTGTGCGCCCTGCGCGGGCGCGAATCAAGTGTTCGATGAATTCCCACGCCGCGGACATCGCGACGTGGAGCCCCGCCCAGCTCAAGAAGCCGGGGGTCGAGCTTGTCGCCGCCGCGTGTTCAGTGCGGCGACGATGGAACAAGGAACGCGCGGCGTTGAACGCTCCAGCGACTTCATCGCTGAACGCGTAGACACCGTACACCGTCGTCAGGGCGGCGTACACCGCCAACGCTTTCCACCAGAACCAGGTTGCCCCGGCCCAAGGAAGTGGCTCTTCCGGTACCACCTTCACCGCGTTCTTGCCATGAAGAAAGTGATTCCAGAAATTCCCAACCTTGGCCACCCGGTTAGGGGTGACCGCGTCGGGAACAAAGAGCGGCGGTCCCCAGTGGAAGCATGCGATGACGAACGTGATTGTCGTCACCCCGCACAACCAGTAGAAGAGCCGGTTGTTATCGTCGAAAAAGTTCTCGACGACGTCCATCAACGTGCAGCCCGAGAGCCGCGCGATGATGAACATGATTCCAACCGTCACCCCGATGCAAACCAGGGTGAGACCAACCATCTGAAGCAGGAACATCATACTACTATCCTTACCTTTCCGCGCCACAGGGGACGCATTGCTGTACGCCCACCCCGGGCGCGGGGTGAGAAACAGTGAACAGTTTGCCGAGCAAAGAGCCAGTTTTGATGGCTACTTGATGGGCAAACCGTCCACATAAAAATCCATATTACATTATCAAAGAATACCTATATATTATATCATATACAAATCAAAAAGTCAACCCCCTAGAGGGCTGACTTTTTGATTTTA
This sequence comes from uncultured Candidatus Saccharibacteria bacterium, assembly GCA_964519485.1. GTDB lineage: Bacteria > Patescibacteriota > Minisyncoccia > Phycocordibacterales > UBA9973 > UBA9973. The sequence continues at coordinate 16,573 of CAZFKY010000008.1, forward strand.
AACCTTATGAATTAAGAGTGTTTTAGGGGAACCATCATATATCTCTTGCGTGCCCCGAATACTCTACGAGTGAGTAAGATTATGAATAGGATCAGTATAGCAAGGAGTATCCATTGGAGGATGCCTGCAGGCAAGAAGCTATTTGTACCTAGGACCACACTAGCTGCTAGTGTACTAAATGGATTTACAGATGTAGCACCTGTATTAGATGCTGTCTGTGTACCTGTAGCACTAGCTGGTATAGGTACTAGCATATAACCATTTAAATTTCCTGAAGGTACACCTGTGCCTACTGCACTCGCCACTGTAGCCGGAGTAGTTTTCTTGGCTACGGTTTTAGTAGAAGTTGTTTTTGCTACAGGTTGGTTTGAGTAAAGGGTAGGGATGTCGTAGTTATAAGCTTGAGTATTTGTAGCCGGTGCTGGAGTAGGGGTATAGCCTTGACCATAACCAGGAGCATAAGTAGGAGCGGGGACATAACCTTGGTAAGGTTGGCCGTAGTTATTGTAATAACTAGAGTTGTAACCATTACCATAATTTACACCGTCTGGTGTGCCGAAAACATAGTTTTGAGCGGCATTTGCAGATACTGGTATAAATAGGGTTGCGAAAGCAATTACTGATAATACTTTGAATTTCTTTAATATTGAATTTTTGTTTATATTTTTCATACTAAGGTAGTATAGCATATTCGAGTATAAATGTCAAGTCCTTTTAAAAAGGTCAAAAAAGCTTGTTTTTTAGCCTTTCTTTACATATAATCTAATTTAGTCTATATTGCCCGAGTGGCGGAATTGGTATACGCGCACGACTTAAAATCGTGTCTCGCAAGGGATGTGGGTTCGACCCC
>CAZFKY010000009.1:0-16655 GCA_964519485.1 uncultured Candidatus Saccharibacteria bacterium
CTGTGGGACTTGGACTCGAACCAAGATAATATCCTCCAGAGGGATATGTCCTACCATTAGACGATCTCCCAGCTTTGCATGCAAAACAATGGCAATTTCTTACAGAACCAGATAAAAATTAATGCAGATTAATTTTTATTCCCACAATTAGACGATCTCCCAAGATTGACTAATACTGCTTAGAATACCTCAAAAAACCATATTTTACAAGAGAATGTTATAATCATCTTATGTTTTTGATTGGATCTATTCGAAATTTTTATGCTCGTTTTGAGAGGCCTATCTCTTCCATGTCTTTGGTGGCAGGATTCGTTTTTGATATCGTCACCCTAAAAAGGGTAGATACTCTTTGGGAAAATTTATGGATTTTCGGGCACCTTTTGATTATAGGTATTTTTATAATTTTGACCCATGTTCATGATGGTAAGGTCGGAGATGAAGAAGATCCGACCAAGAAACATTTTTGGTATGTAAATATATTGCAATTCTTTTTCGGAGGAATACTTTCTACTTATTTAGTTTTTTATTTTAGGAGTTCAGATATTTTTGTCACTTGGCCTTTTATCGCCATTTTGATCTTGGCTTTTATTGCAAATGAATCATTGAAGAGGCATTACACAAGACTCAGCTTTCAGATATCTCTTTTCTTTTTATCTATTTATTCTTTTGCTATTTTTTTAGTGCCTGTCGTGGTGCACCAGATAGGTAATTGGGTTTTCATTCTTTCGGGTATTATCAGTCTTTTCACTATTTTGTTTTTTACAGCCATTTTATTTACTTTCACCAAAGATAGGTTTTTGAAAAGTAAAAGATTTATATTGATCCTAATACTTAGTATTTTTGTCGGGGTAAATGTTCTTTATTTTACAAAATTAATTCCACCCATACCTCTTTCCCTAAAAGATGCTGGAGTATATCACACCCTGCACAAGACTGAGGGCGGAGATTATTTGGCTACACATGAATACCATGGTTGGAGAGGGTATTTTAAGCTTTATGAAGACTTTACAAAAATTTCTAGTGGCCCAGTATATGCTTATAGTGCGATTTTTTCACCTAAAGGTTTAAATTTGAATATTATTCATGAGTGGCAGTATTATGATGAAGGGCGTAATGTGTGGGTGACTGATAAGATTATAAATTTACCAGTGATAGGGGGTAGGGATGGGGGCTTTCGCACTTATTCTGTGAGGTCAAATCTGCCACTGGGAAAATGGAGAGTAAATATCAAAACCGAACACAATAGGACCATAGGTCATTTGCGTTTTAATATCATTCCTCCAAATGTCGATCCGGTGCTCGAGTTGGAAATAAAAAAATAATATGTCTATAAATGAATTAAATAAAATAAAGGCTGAGTTTGAGAGGTTGGGCTTACACCCTACCTATCTAGAGCATGAAGCTGTGATTACTAGTGAAGATGCAGCTCGTACCAGAGGCTTTGAGCTCAAGCAGGGGATTAAGGCTCTGCTTTTTACAGATAATAAAAATAATTGGGTTATCGTAGATGTGCCAGCAGATAAAAAGGTAAATCAAAATAAGGTTGCCGAGGTTATGGGCTGGTCTAAAAACAGCACCCGCATGGCTACCAAAGAAGAGGTGGTAGAGGTCACTGGGTGTGAGATAGGCTCGGTGCCACCTTTTGGTTATAAAAATCTCGTGCCTATTTTAGTAGATGTGGGTGTGTATGAAAATACTGAGAGTGCTTTTAATATAGGCTTACGCATTAATTCAGTAAAGATTTTAACCACAGAAATGAAGGTGGTTTTTAGTGATTTGGGTGCCAAAGAGGGAAATTTTGCAAAGTAGTTTTTTATTGTATAATCAAGCTATGCCAAGTGAAATAATGAAAAGTGGAATACCGAGCCCTGAGGACGAGCAAAAAAAGCTAGCCAAAGCTTTTTTTGATATAGTGGCAAACATAGAGGTAGACATGCCATCTTTTCGAATAGAGGTGCAAGAACTTATAGAAAAAGCTAAAAGGGGTGAGGTAGATATGCATAATTTAGTATATGTAGAAGATGTGAATCAGCTTACAGAGCTCGACGCTAAGATGTGGAAATTATTAAATCCCGATACTTATGTACCAGGTTCTTTCAACGTAGATATGTTTCGTGTTTATTTCAAAGAGACAGAAGATTCTAAGATAAAATCCCGTCAAGCTTTTAGAGGCACTGTTGGTAATATTTATGCTTCTGTGTATGGTACAGAAGATATAATTGCTGGAGCACTAGAAGATAAAACAGGTGCTGAGTTGAAATCTCAGGAGAAATTTTTGAGAAGTGCTTTAACTAGATTTAAAGAAGGTTCTCCTATGTATAAATTGGTTTCTCAAGCGTTGGAAAGAATAAAATAATAATAAATGCGAGCTCGTATATTAATCTTTATATTTTTATTTAATTTTTTGCCATTCATCTCCCATGGAGAGGAAGTGAGTAATGTCATACCTATTACAAACGTGGCAGATACTGCGACCACAGTGGATAAATTCGTCGTACCTTTAAACACCACCCCAGATGCCATTTTTCAAAGTTTATTTGATCAGGGTTTTATTAAAGATAAACAAATATTTATAAATATATTTTCTAAAAAGAAAGGAGATATTGTAGCTGGTGCCTATAAGATAAATCTAAACATGACACCAGAAAAAATCGCGAGTGTTCTCCATTTCAAACCTTATATGAATTGGGTAGTCATACCTCCCGGATTACGTAAAGAAGAGATTGCAGAGCTACTCAAGACAAATCTGGGTTGGACTACGAGTCAGAAAAATAAATGGATTTCTTATACTAAAACTAAATATGATTATATCGAAGGCGTGTATTTTCCAGATACATATTTAATACCTATAGCCGAGACTCCACAACAAGTGGCAAATAGATTGACAGCAAAATTTAATGAAAAATTTGCGCCGTATTTGGTGCAATTTAATAAAAAAAATATGCAGTGGACCAAAGGCCTCACCTTGGCTTCTTTAGTGCAAAGGGAAGCAGCCAATGATGCTGATATGCCACTCATTGCAGGTATTTTGTATAATCGTTTAAATCAAAAGATGGCACTCGGCATAGATGCCACCTTGCAGTATATAAGAGGCAACAAGGGTAAAGGCTGGTGGGCACCTATTACGACCACAGAAAAGAAAATAAATTCACCTTATAATACTTATAAAAATGTGGGGCTACCTCCGCACCCAATAGCAAATCCTGGCTTGCCTGCGATAGAGGCTGTATTAAACCCTATGGAGACTACTTGTCTATATTATCTTCACGATAAAGATCATGTCACTCATTGTGCCACTACCTATGAAGAGCATAAAATAAATATTGAAAAATATTTAAAGAAATAGTTTGTTTTATAGATTATTTTCGAATATAATCTATGTACAGTGACTAAAAAGCTATGGATTTTTTTAATATTGGCTATACTTCTGGCTGGAATATTTTTTATTATTTCTCCACTCTCAGGTTCAAATATTTCTTATGAAAAGGTGGAGCAAGTACCCCAGATAGAAAAACCCAAAATACCTATTTCCGTCATAATCCCACCTTTAGATAAGGTGGCTTATGATTTAAAGCTTTTAGAATTGGCAAACAACCCTCCACCTAAAATAGTGACCAAGACAGTGGTGACTAAAGATAAGAATGGCAAAGTCACAAAAAAGAAAGTGCCTCTCGACCCTCAGCCTACACCACCTACACCACTTTGGCCTATCAAGACTGTCTACCCGAATGATGGAGCACTTTTGCCTTTTAATCGTATCGTGGCTTATTACGGGAATTTATTCTCTACCAAGATGGGTGTGCTCGGTGAATATCCACCTGGAGAAATGATATCTCGCTTGGAAGGAGAAGTGAAAAAATGGCAAGATGCTGATCCCAATACACCAGTCATACCGGCTCTCCATTATATAGCAGTGGTAGCGCAGGGTAGTGCAGGTAAGGATGGCAAATATCGTGCTCGGATGCCAGATGTAGAAATAGAAAAAGTACTCAAGATTGCTGAGAAAATAAATGCACTTGTGTTTTTAGATTTTCAAGTAGCGTTTTCTAGCCTAGAGAGAGAATTACCACTATATGAAAAATATTTTAAATTACCAAATGTGCATCTCGGTATCGATCCAGAATTTTCTATGAAAAATGGTATCCGACCTGGTAAGGTGGTGGGCACTTTTGATGCGTCAGATGTGAACTATGCTGCAAATTTTCTGGCAAAAATTGTAAAAGAAAATAAATTGACTCCAAAGATTTTAGTTGTGCATAGGTATACAGAAAAAATGCTTACTAATTATAAAAATATTACACCACTACCTGAAGTGCAGATTGTAGTACATATGGATGGCTGGGGAGATAAACCTCACAAGCTCAGCACTTACGAATATTATGTCCGCAAACAACCTGTGCAATTTACTGGTTTTAAATTGTTTTATAAAAATGATATTTGGGGAAAAGGCACTGTATTATTTACACCAGAAGAATTAATCAAGCTAAATCCTCGCCCGATATATATTCAATATCAATAATTTGAGGCTGTATTTTTTGTGCTATACTCTTCCTTATGAACGGTTCTGAATTATTTGTAAAAGCTTTAGAAAAAGAAGGGGTGACTCATATATTTGGCGTGGCTGGGGAAGAGAATTTGCACCTTTTACAAGCAATATCTAAATCTAATATTACTTATATAGCTACCAGGCATGAGCAAGCTGCAGCTTTTATGGCTGCTACTATCGGCAGACTCACTGGTAAAGCAGGAGTATGCCTTTCTACCCTGGGTCCTGGGGCTACAAATTTTGTGACCGGTGCTGCTTATGCAAAATTAGGAGGTATGCCGATGGTGATGATTACAGGTCAAAAACCTATCCGTGAACGCAATCAAGGAAATTTTCAAATCGTAGACACAGTCAGATTATTTGAACCAGTCGTAAAATATACCAAACAAGTAACTCACGCAGACTTAATACCTGAAATAGTCCGAGAAGGTTTTCGTAATGCCGAGGTAGAAAAACCCGGAGCCACTCATATTGAATTACCAAAAGATGTGTCTGTTGATCCGACCACTAAAGATGTGATCGAACCTGTGGTCATCCGTCGCCCAGTAGCAGAAGAAGAGGCGATCGAGGCTGGTGTGCGTATGATAGAAAATGCAAAGAACCCGCTAATCTTGATAGGTTCAGGAGCAAACAGAAAAAGAATTTCTAGTACTATGAAAGCTTTTATTGAAAATACTGGTATACCTTTTGTAGATACTCAGATGGGTAAAGGTGTAGAGGATGAACGTAGCCCGTATTATATCGGCACCCTGGCTTTGTCCTCGAGAGATTATGTGCATTGTGCTGTTGAAGCCGCGGATTTGATCATCGTGGTTGGTTATGATTTAGATGAAAAATTACCATTCTTTTCTAAGAATGCAAAAATTTTACATATAAATTTTTTCCCTATTGATGCTAGCTCTTATTACACACCATCCTATGAAATTGTAGGGGATATAGGTAATTTGTTCCATGTTTTAAAACAAAAAATAAATAAGAAATGGACTGATAGTAAAATTTTAAAATTGAGAGATGGTATAGATAAAAAGGTCCATGAGAATAGTGATAAAAACAACTTCCCAGTATACCCACAGCGTATAGTGAGTGATGTGCGTAAAGCTATGCCGGAGGATGGTATTTTGTGTCTAGACAATGGTATGTACAAGCTCTGGTTTGCGCGGGGATATAAGGCATATCTGCCAAATACAATTTTATTAGACAATGCTCTGGCCACCATGGGTGCTGGTTTACCTTCGGCTATAGCTGCAAAAATAATAAACAAAGATAAATTTGTAATGGCAGTAGTGGGGGATGGAGGTTTTATGATGAACTCTCAAGAATTGGAAACAGCGGTCAGATTAAAATTAGATTTAGTAGTTTTGGTTATAAACAATAATGGTTTCGGTATGATCGAGTGGGAACAGCAAGAAAAAAAATATACACCATTTGGTCTTGATTTTAAAAATCCGGATTTTGTGAAATATATAGAGAGCTATGGAGGCAAGGGTGCTAGAGTAGAAAAAGCAGATGATATAATACCTCTAATAGAAAAAGCAAAAGCTTCTGGTGGAGTATGGCTGATCGAAGTGCCAGTAGATTACACTGAGAACCACCGAGTATTCACCGAAGCCCTTAATTATAATACTTGCCAACTTTAATAATAAAATGCCTTTAATATCTAAAAATCCATATACCGAAGAAGTTTTAAAAACATTTCCCGAGCACGCTAAAGAAGATGTGGAGGAAATTTTAGCACGAGCGCAAGGAGCTTTTTTACCATGGAAGAATTTATCTTTTTCTGAGAGGGCAAAATTTATAAATAAGATCGCAGATATTTTAGAAGAAAGAAAAGAAGAATTGGCAAAGATTGCTACCCTCGAGATGGGCCGTACGATTTCTGCAGCTAAAAGCGAACTCGGTAAATGTATTTTGACCTTAAGATATTACGGAGAGAATGCGGAAGATTTTTTGAAAGAAGAAGTAGTGGAGTCTGAGGCTAAAAAGAGTGTGGTGGTATATGAACCTCTTGGTGTGGTACTCGCTGTTATGCCTTGGAATTTTCCTTTTTGGCAAGTCTTTCGTTTTCTAGCTCCAGTACTCATGGCTGGTAATGTAGCATTACTCAAACATGCTTCTAATGTGCCACAATGTGCTATGGCTATAGAGAGTGTCTTAAATCAAGCTGGTTTACCAGAGGGTGTATTTCAAAATTTAAAAATTTCAGGTGGTAATGTGCTCTCGCTTCTTGATGATGATAGGGTGGTAGCAGCTGCAGTGACTGGTAGTGAAAAGGCTGGAGGCGAGGTGGCCTCTAGAGCTGGTAAAAATATAAAGAGAGTGGTGCTAGAGCTAGGAGGCAGTGATCCATTTATCGTATGCCCAGATGTAGATTTAAATGAAGTAGTGCCTATAGCTACCGGTGCTAGATTGCAAAATGCTGGTCAGACTTGCGTAGCAGCTAAAAGATTTATCGTGCATGAATCTATTTATGAAAAATTTGTCGAAATGATGAAGAAAGACTTCGAAAAAGTTTTGGTAGGTGATCCTATGAAAGAAGATACTGTGATGGGCCCACTTGCTACAGAAAATATAAGACAAGACATAGTAGATATTGTAGATGAAGCTAAAAAAATGGGTGCAAAGATAGTGATAGGAGGGGAGATAGGAAAAGGCAAGGGTTATTTCTATCCACCGACAATAATCACCAATGTCACCAAAGATATGCCAATCTATCATGTAGAAACTTTTGGACCAGTGGCAGTGATATTCCCTTATAAAAATTTAGAGGAGGCTGTAGATATAGCTAATGACACTAGGTATGGATTGGGTGCTTCTGTCTGGACAAAAGATATGCGTCTGGCAGAAAAATATGCTAAAAAATTACAAGCTGGGTCTGTATTTATAAATCAGATTGTGAAATCAGATCCGAGGTTGCCATTTGGAGGAATTAAAAAGTCTGGTTTTGGTAGAGAATTATCTTCACATGGTATAAAAGAATTTACGAATGTGAAAACTATTTGGATAGCTTAAATAAGGTATAATTATATTATGGATACAGAAAAAGAATTACAAGCTTGGGAAGAAGTAAAAAAGAAAAGTCGCTTTTCGCATGCTTTTCGAGGGCTGCATGTTTTTTGGAACAGCACCAGAAATGCAAAAATTCACATGTTTTTGGGTATTTTAGCTGTAATTTTAGGTATTTATTTTTGTATTAGTATTTTAGAATGGCTGGCTATTGTTTTTGCTATAGGTTTTGTCTTTATTACTGAAATTTTAAATACAGCTATAGAGATAGACATAGATCTTACTTCACCACAGTATCATCCTTTTGCACGAGATACCAAGGATGTGGCTGCTGGGGCAGTGCTACTGGCTTCTTTTGTGGCTTTTTTGGTGGGTGCAATCATCTTCATCCCTAAAATACTATCTGTGCTATAATTAAGTTATTAGAGGCTTAAATATATTTTATGAATAACAACGTAAAGATTTTTATCTCAGTGATAGTGTTACTCGTGTTGGGAACTGTAGCTAGTGTAATTATGGGGGGGAATAGTGGGACTGACAATACTCCTGGTAAATACGATGCTCTGGCGCAATGTATCAAAGATAGTGGAGCGCAATTTTACGGTGCTTTTTGGTGCCCTCACTGCCAAGAGCAAAAGAAACTTTTTGGTTCTGCAGCAAAGCTTTTGCCTTATATAGAATGCTCTACACTCAATGGCCAAGGCCAGCTACAAATCTGTAAAGATAAAAAAATAGAAGGTTATCCTACTTGGGAACTCAAAGATGGCACTCGCTTGGCAAATGAAAATGGTGCAGGAGTATCCCTCCAAACCTTAGCTGAGAAGACCGGATGTACTTTACCAGTAGAAGAAAAAAAATAAAATGAATGCAGAGAATATACATTATCTAAATGTTTTCTTTGGGGTTGGGGCTATAGCTATGCAGATATTTTGTGTCGTGGCTTTACTAGTGCTTTTCTTTGGTCCAAAGAAGAATGCTTTTTTAGATTTTGTCGATAAACATTTTCTAGTCTTGAGTTTCCTGATGGGTCTTGGTGCATGGGCTATCCTCATCTATTCTGAAATTATAAAATTCTTACCTTGTTATTTATGCTGGTGGCAGAGAATTTTTATGTTTCCGATGGCCTTCCTGTACGGGGTAGCTTTTTGGACAAAAGATCGAAAAGTGATCAAGTATAGCTTGCCGCTTCTCCTCGCTGGTTTTTATGTAGCAGCTTATCAATCTTTCTTTTATTATTTCGGTGAGACTGGCTCACTACCTTGCGATGCCTCTGGAGTGTCTTGCTACCAGCATTTGGTATCTGAATTTGGAGGATATATCTCAATCCCAATGCTCTCATTGACTAGCTTTATTTTCATGCTTACTTTGGTGGCGGTGGCTCACTTTTATGGTAAGAATAAAATAGACTAATTTACGTATTTTAAAAAAGGCGTATAATATGTATATGGATCAAAATAACTTAGCTAAAATTAAAGAGCATTATTATGGAGATAAAATCAGAGTGATTTTCCTAGTTTCTGGTTTGGTGATGTTGTGTTCCTTTCCGTTTTTTTCTAGTTTGATCGGTGTGCCGGTAGTGATCTCTATTTTGAGTATTATTGCGCTTGTTATCCTTGGTGGACTACTCAGTCCAGTATCTAGATTGATGTTTTGGATTTCTTCTATTGTGCCAATAATTGGTTTTGTATTGTTTGAATATTACGCTTGGTACACTTTTACCAATTTACCAGCGTCTGTGCCACTGCATGTGTATTTCTTTTGGGTTAATCAATTTTTAGCTCTAATGTTTTTCTTTGCTACTTATTTATCAATCAAGACTTTGCGTAGCATGATGCAGAATTAATATATGTTAAAAGGATTTCAACAATTTATCTTGAGAGGTAATGTGGTGGATTTGGCTGTCGGTGTCGTCGTCGGTGCAGCTTTTACTACACTGGTGAATGCCATGGTCAAAGACCTGATCACCCCCCTAATCGGAGCTATCATCAAAGCACCAGATTTCTCTGGTCTAGCTTTTACAGTGAACGGTAGTCGCTTTATGTATGGAGAATTTATCAATGCAGCTATATCATTTATCATTATTGCCGGGGTGGTGTATTTCTTTGTAGTGGTACCTATAAATATGCTCATAGCTAAGACCAAGAGAAATGTAGTAGAAGAACCTACTACCAAGAAATGCATAGAGTGCCTAAGTGAAGTGCCAATCCTAGCTACACGCTGTGCTCACTGCGCTGTAGTTTTTGTTAAAAGTTAATTTGTGCTAAAGTAAATACATGAAATTAAAAGATATATTGATAATCGTAGTTTTTCTTGGTGTGTTGGTGGGGGTGTGGTTTTTTATTAAAAATGCTGAAAATGACAATAGCCCACTAGAAGAAAAAAAGACAGATGAGCCTATGAAAATAGACCTCAATCAAAAAGAAGAACCAAAAGCTGTAGCACCAGAGCCTGATACTAATAATATTAATAAAGATAATTTAAATAAAAATATGCAAGCAACGATAAATACAAGTGAAGGAGCATTTACCATAGAGTTTTATGAAAAAGATGCACCAAATACAGTGGCAAACTTTTTGAAATTGGCCAAGAGTGGTTTTTATGACGGTGTAAAATTTCACCGAGTTATAAAGGGCTTTATGGATCAAGTAGGGGATCCACTATCAAAAGATGATAGTAAGATGGACATGTGGGGAACAGGAGGACCAGGTTATAAATTTGCAGATGAGATCAATGCAACATCTGCACTCTACAAGACTGGATACAAAAAAGGTGTAGTGGCTATGGCAAACAGTGGCCCAAATACAAATGGCTCTCAATTCTTTATCATGGCGGCAGACTATCCACTACCACCACTTTACACAATCTTTGGCCATGTAGTTTCTGGGCTTGATGTAATTATGAAAATCAATGAGACCAAGACAGGTGCAAATGACAGGCCTATCAACCCAATTGAGATTAAGAGTATTACGTTAAAGTAGATTATAAATTAACAAAAAAATAAAATGGGAAAAGGAAATAATGCATATCGTAAAGATGTGAAGAAGCCGAAGAAAGATAAGAAAAAATAAATTTTTTAGCTAGAATTAAAGAAGGGCGGCGTCGAAGTTCGACGTCGCCCTATCTCGTTGATTGTCTTTCGATGTTGGCGGTTTTATCCGCCGAGCCCCTTGCGCGCCGCGAAGGCCTCGCACTCCGCAACCGTGCGGTTGAGGTGAGGGGGAGGAACGTACGGTGAAGACGGGGTGTTCGATGATGGCGATGAAGTCATCATCTGTGCACGGGCGACTTCGCCCGCATTGCCGGTTCGGTCCACGCTGGTCGAACTCGGCGTCTGCTGTGCCTGCTGCATGGGACCTCCAATGAAGAACGAATACTATATATTATACCCCTTTTATGGGTTTTGTCCATAGATAAAAGTGTGTATGTTTTGTGATAATATTTATATATGCAAATTAAGCCTCAAATATTGATTGTGGATTTGGGAAGTCAGTATACACAGATCATTCGTCGGTCACTGCGTTATCTCGGTTTTCACTCTGTCATCGTGCCTCCTAGTGAGGCTTTGGCTTGGGCTAAAGAGAATAAACCTAAAAGTATAATTCTCTCTGGAGGCACTCTCAATATTTCAGATAAAGACACACCAGAAATTCCAAGAGAAATTATCAACCTCGGTGTGCCTGTGCTAGGTATTTGCCTCGGCATGCAGTGGATGGCATATATTCACGACGAAAATATTATCCAAGCAGTGAAAGAAGGCAAGAGTTATGGGCCGGTAGAGGTTGACCTGCTTCAAAGTAAACTTTTCGAAAATTTACCTAAAAAAATAAATGCTTGGTCTTCTCATGGAGACTCGGTCAAAAATCCACCAGTGGGTTGGCAGGGTATAGCTACTTCGCAAAATGGTGTGGTCTTAGAGGCGATGGAGAATCTTGAAAAGAAATTGTGGGCTGTACAATTTCACCCCGAGGTAGAGCAGACTGAAGATGAAAATATCATTTTAAATAATTTTGTGGAAAAGATTTGTAATTGCGTGAAGGATTACGATAGTAAAGATGTGATAAATGAGATAAGAGAAAAGACTAAACAAGAGCTAGGCTCTGGTATTGCTATTATCGGCGTCTCGGGTGGAGTAGATTCTACTATGCTTTCTGCTATATTAACCCCTACGCTCGGTGAGCAGTTGAAATCTTTTTTTATAGATACAGGTGGTATGCGTAAGGATGAAGTAGAGAGAGTGAAAGAATTGGCGAAAAAAGCTGGTATAAAATTGGAAGTGATTGATCAGTATAAAGAAAAATTTATAGCTGAGATCAGCAAGACCACTGATGCTGAAGAAAAAAGAAAAGCTTTTAGAAAAGTATACGGTGAAGTCTTTAAAGAAGTGGCAAAAAAATACGGGGCGACTCATATGATCCAAGGCACATTGGCTACAGATTTGATCGAGTCCGGCAGTTTGGGTAAGAGTGCGATGATCAAGACTCACCACAATGTGGACCTCGATTTGGGTTTGAAAGAGATAATGCCACTGGCGGATTATTTCAAATTTGAAGTAAGGTCCATGGCTAAATCTTTTGGTTTGGAAGATTTATTAGTAGCTAGGCAACCTTTTCCAGGGCCCGGTCTTTATCTTCGAGTGGTGGGTGTACCCGTCAGCATGGAATTATTAGATATAGTGCGTGAAGCGGATGCTATAGTCGCTGATATTTTAAAGAAATATAATGTGTATGACAAAATCTCGCAAAGTATTGTCGCACTTTTAGGGGTAAATACTGTAGGTGTAAAAGGGGACGGTAGGGTGTATGGGTATTCTCTTGTAGTACGTACTGTGGAGACAGTGGATTTTATGACGGTCAAAGGTTTTTATTTGGAGCCAAAAATTTGCGAAGAAATAATCAATACTCTTATCAAGCACCCTAAAATAGTGCGAGTATTTTTTGACTGGACTACAAAACCTCCAGCTACCACTGAATTTGAATAGTATGAAAAAGAAAATTGTCGTCAATAATAAAATGCAGAAAAATTATGTTTATTACCGTACCGAAATGGCTGGTAAAAATTTTGCTACGGATTTTAAGCCAGATTTGACCCCAAAACAAATGCTCGCCCTCGGAGTCTTTGGTGGTAAATATATGAATGATACTAAAAAAGAATATCCAAAAGATTGGTTTACTCGTGCTAGGCTTTCTACTACTAAACATGATCCTAAATTGAATTTCTTTAAAGTGAATGCTAGCCAACCTCTGGATATTTGGAAAAAAAATGGCTGGATACATAAAGATGATCCGCGAGGTTGGTTTGAGTGGTATTGTAGGTATTATATGGGCCGTAGATTAATCAAAGAAGATGCTCGCCAGATAAAAAGATGGAATGCTATTCGTAGGCATATAGGGCAAATAAAAAATAATTGCCGAGCAGGGGATGTGTTTTGTAGGCCTAGGCAAAGACAAGCTCTACTTCACTGGGCTTATGATTCTAGGAAATTTTAATATATGAAAATGTCTTTTACAAAAAAAGAATTAGCTTTAATAAAAAAAATAAATACACCTGCCAAGGTACAGGATTTTTTAAATAAAATACCCTTTAATTTCGAGCGACAAGGTGAGACCCTAAAAAGCCCTTTATATACCATGAGGGTAAATAGGGCGCATTGCCTAGAAGGAGCTCTCCTAGGGGCTTTTATGCTCAAACAGCAGGGTTTTAAGCCTTACCTTGTGGTTTTAAAGGCTGTAAAAAAGGACTTTGACCATGTAATAGTACCTTTTAAAATAGGATCTTTTTGGGGTGCACTTTCAAAGACAAACCACGGAGTTCTACGTTATCGAGAGCCAATTTATAAAAATTTGAGAGAATTGGCATTGTCATACTTTCATGAGTATTTTTTAGATAATGGCCAAAAGACCATGCGAGCGTATTCTGAAATTCTAGACCTAGATACTTTCGAGGATGATTGGCCAGTATTAGAAGGGGATCTGTGGGGTATTGATCAAGAGTTGGATAAAATAAAATATTTTGAAATTGTACCTAAAAATTATATTAAAAAATTACGCCCTGCGGACCAGGTGGAAATACAAGCAGGTAAAGTAGTAGAATATAAAAATGATTAAAAAAGCTGTGTTTGCGGGAGGTTGTTTTTGGGGTTTAGAAGATTTAATACGCAAACAAAAAGGCGTGGTCAATACCATTGTCGGTTATACTGGTGGCAGTGTAGAAAATCCTACTTATCACAACCACGAAGGTCATGCGGAGGCTGTGGAGATAGAGTATGAAGATACTGAGACTTCTTATAAAAATTTACTGGATTTCTTTTTCCAAATTCACAACCCTACCACGCTCAACCAGCAAGGTAATGATAGAGGCACTTCATATAGGTCTGCCATTTTTTACGGAAGTGATGAAGAGAAAAAACTTGGTGAAGAATTTATAAAAATTGTAAATGATTCCGAGAGGTGGGATAAGCCTGTGGTCACTACACTTGAACCACTTACAAAATTTTACCCCGCAGAAGAGTATCATCAGGATTATCTGGTCAAAAATCCTAGAGGTTATACCTGCCACGCAATTTATTTCGATAGTTATTTAAAGTAGTATAATAGACTTATGGAAAACAATAAAAACAAAGAGACAAAACTTTGGTTTAAGAGAAAAAGATATGGCTGGGGTTGGACACCGTGTTCTTGGGAAGGTTGGTTGGTTTTGGCTGCTTATTTAATATTAATGATTGATACTTTTAAAAATATAAATGCTGTACAGCATTCGGGGAGTGATACATTTATCAATTTTTCTCCTAGGTTTATCATCCTTACTTTAGCTCTTATATTTATATGTTACAAAAAAGGAGAGAAGCCAAAGTGGAGCTGGGGAGAGGATAAATAGAATATTTGATAGGTATGCTATAATGTAGATATTAATAGTTAATTTGGCCTATGGCCTATTATAAAAATGGATTACGTATTTTTACTAGGTAGAATTTTGTTGGGTGGGTACTTTATAATGAGTGGCCTAAATCACTTTTTGCATTTAGCAAATATGACTGGTTATGCACAAAGTAAAGGTTTACCTATGCCAAAAGAGTCTGTGATGCTATCTGGCCTCATGATGATTTTAGGTGGTGCAGGTATTCTTCTGGGGGCTGGTGTTTATATTTCTTGGTGTATTTATATGCTCGTATTATTCTTGGTTGTAGCATCTTTTAAAATGCATCAATTTTGGAAGGCAGAAGGTATGGTGGCAATGGGTGAAAAGATAAATTTTGAAAAGAATTTAGCTTTGGCTGGAGCACTTCTTATGCTTCTTTCAATTCCTACTCCTTGGATGATGTCTTTAATGTAATAAAAAAACAAAAAACCCCGCTTCGGCGGGGTTTTTTGTTATAATGCCTAAATGCCTAAAATGTATAAAATAATGGTCTTTGGCACTTTTGATGGACTACATAAAGGGCATTTAAATATGTTTGCTCAAGCTAAAAAGTTGAAACCTTTTTCTTTTTTAATCGTATCTATAGCTAGAGACAAAAATGTCTTTAAAATAAAGGGCTCCTATCCAGTATTAAATGAGAAAAATAGGTTTTCTTTAGTTAAAAAAGCTAAGTCGGTGGACAAGGTAGTATTAGGTGGTATAAGGGAACATATACCCCATATTTTAAAAGAAGCTCCCGATATCATAGCTCTCGGTTATGATCAGGAGTTTTATGTAAAAGATTTAAAGAAAGATTTAAAAAATAAAGGTTTGTCCGTGAATATTGTTCGCCTCAAACCTTACAAGAAACACATTTTTAAAAATCATTTGATAAAAAAAAGAGCTCGGTTATAATGTTATATTATTAGGTTAATTAATCATTAAATATGCAAGATGTAGACATTGTAAAGTTTGTACAAAATAGTTTTAAAAACAAGAGTCTTTTCTCTGTTGTTTTGACTAGTATTTTGTCTTTTGTGTTGTTGCTAGTTATTCTAGCGGGGGTAGTATTTCACTATCGTGCAAATATTTTTGGTTATTTTGCCAAAGAATATTTACTCGGTTATGAAAATGGTGTGAATAAGGATGGGGAAGCCAAGGATGTGAGCGAAAAAATAATTGAAAAGCAATCTATTTTTACTCAAGAATATTTCGTAGTAGATGCGGTGAAAAAGACAAACCCTTCAGTGGTAGCTATTGTAATTTCAAAAGAAGTTCCTAAGTATGAAGCTTATACAGATCCAAATCAACAGCAACAACAAGATGTATTTGGTAATCTTTTCCCAGGCTTTGTTATTCCTAGTCTTCCTCAGTACAGGCAAAATGGTACAGAGAAAAAGGATGTAGGAGGAGGTAGTGGTTTTATTGTATCTGGTGATGGTCTAATAGTGACCAATAAGCACGTGGTAGAAGACACAAGTGCTTTTTATACTGTGTTTACCAATGATGGTAAAAAGCATGAAGCGAAAGTTGTCGCTAGAGATCCAGTCTTAGATATTGCTTTGATCAGAATCGAAGGCACAGGCTATCCTACGCTTGCCTTGGGAGATTCAGATTCAGTCTTGGTCGGGCAAAGTGTGATTGCTATCGGAAATGCACTTGGTGAATTTAGAAATACTGTTTCTGTGGGTGTGGTTTCTGGTTTGTCACGTTCTGTGACCGCGGGTACATCTTTTGGTAAATCAGAGTTACTCGACAATGTCATTCAGACAGATGCTGCTATTAATCCTGGAAATTCTGGTGGACCACTTCTTGATTTGTCTGGAAAAGTAATAGGTGTAAATACTGCAGTGGTGACTGGTTCTCAAGGTATCGGCTTTGCTCTACCTATCAATAGTATAAAAAGTGCTATCGAGTCTGTAAAAGCTACTGGTAAGATCAATAGACCTTACTTAGGAGTACGATATTTAGCAATTAATGCCGATATACAAAAAGCAAATAATTTATCAGTAGATCATGGAGTGATCGTGAAAGCTGGAGCCAATGCTTCTGAGCTTGCAGTCATTCCTGGATCACCAGCAGATAAGGCTGGTATTGTAGAGAATGATATTATTCTCAATGTGGATGGTGTGCAGATAGATGATAAGCATAGTCTATCTTCTATTATTCGTCAGAAAAAAATAGGACAGACGATAAATCTATATCTATTACA
>CAZFKY010000010.1:0-15999 GCA_964519485.1 uncultured Candidatus Saccharibacteria bacterium
CGCCAATGTTAATTGCTCCAAAGTTTGAAGTGATACTTCCTGCATCAAGAGCGCCCACAGTAGTGAGTGAAGAAGTAACTACATTAGATGCAAGTGTTGTTCCAGATATGTCAGCTGCAGCGTTGATGGTAATTGAAGCATCAGGGAATGTAATTGTTCTGTCTGCTGTAGGGTTAGTAATTGCAAGGAATGTTTCAAATGTGTTTGCAGCAGAGCCTTCGAAAATCATTCCACTGGTACCAAAGACTCCGGCATCAGCTGCTAGAGCTGGGTCGCCTGATAGGGCTTGAGAGTAGTCGAAGGCTAGAGCAGAAGATGTGCCTTCACCTGCTGCATTACCACCGGTTAGACCAGTAAGAACTGAAGTGGTGACAGCAGCTACATAGTTGCCAGTAGTATCTGTACCGAGTGCCACAGAATCGGCATCGATACTCCAAACACTACCAGATCCAGAAATTACAACATCACCATAATCTCCATCACTTAAAGTCGATCCACAAGTCTGCCATTCAAAATCTCCTACTGTTGATTCATATGTAAGACAATACTCATCGCTTGCTCCATTCACAGCTTTCAACATTGCTTCTGTTACTTTATCGTTGCCAATTACAGTAGAACCTAAACCAGTTGAAGAAACATCACCCGCTAGATCAAGATAGGACTCAAGAGTGTTTTCAGTAGTAGCATCAATAGCATCGAGGCCATTGATGGTTCCAGTATTAGTAAGAGTAAGAGTATCAGTATTTACTACACCTGTAGTGGTGAAGTTGTCGGCGCCTAGGTCGATACTACCGAAGCCTGAAGTGATAGAGCCTGAGTTAAGAGCTCCTGTTCCTATTATAGCTGTATTGATAACATCATTAGCATCTACTATTGTGGTATCTTTGTCATCAAGAAGAGCAAACTCTGTTGAAGATATTGTCACTCCTCCTACTGTAACGTCATTAGATCCGATAGAAAGAGCAGTAACAAGATCAGCATCAGACAAATCAATACCAGTAGTTATCACCCCACCCACACCAGTGGTAGTGATAGCTAGTCCGGTATTTATAGTGCCACTTGTTGTGTTATCAATAGTTAGTTTGTAGTCATTGGTAGAATTATTTAAATTAAACAAAACATCGTATGCATCTACAGTCACAGTACCACCATTATTGTATCCATCATCTAAAGTTCCTCCGCCCCCACCAGAGCTATCAGCGGCACAAGCCCAACCTCCAGCATCTGTATATTTTAAAATTTGATTATCAGAACAACCTTTTAACAATGTAAGTCCAGCAGAACCAACCTCAAGCCCAGAATTTGAAGAGGTAGATCCTGTTGTGCCAGAAGTCGTAAGTTGTATACCCAAAGACCCCCCTTCAGTACCAGTCATGACTAAACCTGCATTTGCAGTAGCACTTGAAACATAGTTTCCTGTGGTATCACTACCCAAGGCTACAGAGTCAGCAGCAATAGTAGCAGTAAAGCTTCCTGTACCTGAACCAGCGACATCTCCAGTAAGAGTAATAGTCTGATCTCCTGTGTTTGTTCCAGACACAGATGCATCAAGAGGCACAGATAGTATTTTACCGTTAGTTACTGTTATGGTACCGGTACTAGAAGAAATAGTGAGACCATTAATACTGGTAGCGGTAGCTACTCCAATATTCGGAGTAACTAAAGTTGGACTTGTGGCAAAAACTAAGGCACCACTACCTGTCTCATCACTTATCACACCTTTCAACTCCAAAGATGTGGTAGAAGCAAATTGAGCAAGAGAGTTTGCCACCAAAGCATCGCCGGTACCACTAGCAGTAACCCAAGTTAATACTCCACTGCCATCAGTTTGTAAAAGTTGATTTGGTGTACCATCATCAGTCGGCAGGGTTAAAGTGTAAGATGATGCAGTCACTCCAGGTTGTATAGAAACAGTATTTGAGTTCGTAGAATTTTTTAAATTCAAAACTCCAGTAACCGAAGAAGCAGTACCAAGAGTAAGCCCCCCGGAATTTATAGCTCCTGCCAAATTCAAAGCTCCTCCAGAGAGTACCGGTATTTGACTACCAGTAGGAGTTTGAGAAGGAGTAAATCCACCCACAGTCCTTGAATTAATAGCGTAACCAGCAGAAGCCACTCTCTGTCTTGGACTAAGAGTTTCAAAAGAACCATCTCCTACTCCTGCACAAGACCCGCCAGAAGAGTTTGCAACTTGAATATTTAAATAAGCTTCATCTGTAGTATTAAAATCAAAATCAAGAACATCACCACCAATACTAGCATCACCTATGTCAGTATTTAAAATTCCATTCTTGACGACTACTGTCATCTTGGATGGCGAACCTGCTGGCCAGAGTTTTGTACCCAAACCTACAGTAGCATTATCATAGAGAGAGAATTTAAAACAATAATTCGTACCAGAAGATCCTCCTAGTAAATTTCCAGAAGAATCAAGAAGTCTACCTTGGTGATGAAGTAGTGATGGTGTTCCAGTCGCAGCAAAAACAGTTTGAAATGTAAAAACTAACAACAAAAAAGGTACTACAAACTTAAAAGTAGCACTCCGTTTAGAAGAAAATTGTCGTAAGATTTTTTTTGTTAGAAAATCCATTTTACGGTGAGTAGATACACTCCTCACCACCTATATATTATAAGGGAAAAATATTAAGCGAGCAATGAAAAAGATGCTTATTTTGTGGAAAAATAACTCTCTAGACAAAAAATAAAAAAATGGAGAGAAAAAGTTCTAAGAAATGAGTTTTTTGAGCTCAGTTTCGTACTTTTTCATGACTTCCATCGAAGCTTTTTGTTGATCCATACCGCTATCCATCTTGTCTTTGGTCTCCAAAGCGATTTTTTTAAACAATTCTGGATCTTTTTCCATCATTTTTATAAACATTTCTATCTGTGCCTCTGGCACACCTTGAGTGCGAAGCATCTTTCTAAGCAAAAAATTTTGAAACATAGGGAAAATATACCACAAAAAATTTTTTTATTCATCTAGTAGCTCAAAATCTTCCCCTGCCAACTGTAAATTCTTTTTTCTACGTAAAAAATATACCGAAATAGAACCAAAAACAATCAAAATAGACAGGACGGCTCCAAAAAAATAAAAACTATGTTCATTTTTATTTTCAGTTCCAGATATTACTGTCGCTGTCAAATCGATAGCATCGTTTATTTTATTTTTTTTACTATTTTTTAAAATTTCTAACTGTGAAATACTTTTTGCGGAATTTTTTTCTACTTTAGATGGAGTGTTCTGGACAACTAAGTCTTTTGTTTCCTCTTTATGAAGTGAAGACCCATAATCATACGCTACTTCCCTTTGGGGAGTCATCAACCTAAGAGAATCGCCGTCACTAAAAACGAAATTAGATATATGAGGAGAAATTATTATCTTCTTTTTTACTCCTAAAATCGTATTTTTAGGGAAAACAAAATTTGTACGATTATTTTCTAAAATCCATTTAGAAATATCAGCTTCATAATCTCCGTTGTTAGTAATTTCCAAATAAAAATCTTTCTCATCACCGACACTAGAAATAACTACTGATGGAGCTATGACTTTAACTACAAATTTATCCACTGCATCAGGGTTTTCCCCATAATAATTCATATAATATTCCAAATTTATGCTGTATTCACCAGGGTAAAAATAGATATGACTAAATTTCTCCATTTCATTGCTAGTCATTTGTTTTGAATCTCCATCACCAAAATTCCAGTAGTATTTTCCATATGGGAGCACCTCACCATAGTAACCAGTAGATACTACTTTCAATTCTAATGGCACGCCTGAAAAAACAAAATTTTTAGCAATTATTTTTGTCTCTATCTTTTGAGATTTTTTATTATTCTTTAAAGCAGGATCTTCCCCATTGCCACCGGTCGTGGCTACCACAGAAGGATTAGTGTTATTACCACTGCTTGAGCTATTGCTGGGAGGAGAACTTGAAGGAGGAGCTACGGGGTCATTGGTCGACCCAGGTGTGGGAGTAGCGGGAGACCATGATCCAGAAATTTTTTGCAGAGAATTTCCATCATCACTTGCACCCACAGCAGAAGAATAAATAAAAGTGTCTACAACATTCAGATTAGAATCTTTTAAAGTCACAGTATTGCCGGAATTATTAAAAGAAGTGATAGAAACTTTAAATAAATTACCAGAAAAATTTGGGTAATCTAGTAAAAATTTTGTGGTGTCGTTGGAAATGATCAGAAAGCCTCCTGCTGGTATTAAAGCAGTACCTTGAATCAAAGTGAGTGAGTGATTGCTGGCACTAAGAGATTCTAAAAATTTGTAGCCACTAATATCAATTGGACCAGAAGTATCATTTTTTATTTCAACCCACTCCCTACCTGTATCAGACCCAGCCGGATCATACATGAGCTCATTTATGCTAAGTGAAGAAGCCTTGGCGATATTGGTCGTAGAGAATAAAATAATTAAAAGTAAAACTAAAATTATTTTTTTAGACATATTTTTTATGATATATCTCGTATGCTATAATGATAGCATGAGCGAAAATAATAATAAAATTGACTTCTTGGCTATTGGGGATATTGTGATCGATGCTTTTATAAAATTACAAGACGCAAAAGTCCACTGTAGTGTGGATAATATAAATTGCGAACTTTGTGTACGCTTTGGAGATAAAGTACCTTATGAATCTGTGACCGTGGTTCCTGGTGTCGGCAATGGACCCAATGCAGCAGTCTCTGCATCTAGGCTAGGATTAAAAGTTGGTCTCATCACCAATGTAGGTGATGACAAACACGGACAAGACTGTATTGATTCACTAAAAAAAGACAATGTCAGTACTGAATTTGTTACCATTGAAAAAGGAAAAAATACAAATTACCACTACGTACTCTGGTATGATGTGGATCGTACAATTTTAGTAAAACACACCGCTTTTACTTATAAACTTCCATCTATTCCTCCTGTATCTTGGCTATACCTCACCTCTCTTGCAAACGATACTCTACCTTACCACATGGAAATTATAGATTTTGTAAAAAAACATCCCGAAACCAAGCTCGCTTTCCAACCTGGAACTTTTCAAATAAAATTAGGGGTGAATGTCTTGAAAGATATTTATGCAAATACTGAAATATTCTTCTGTAATCTAGAAGAAGCTGAAGTTATTTCTGGAATAAAAACGAAAGATGTCCGCGAATTAGCAAAAGGTATAAAAAATCTTGGACCAAAAATAATCTCTATTAGTGATGGCCCAAATGGCGCTTATCTTTATCACAATGACGAACTCTGGTATTTACCAGTCTACCCTGATTCTGGGCCGGCTATAGACCGCACTGGTGCTGGAGATGCCTTTGCTTCTACCTTTACTGCTGGTCTTGCTCTCGGCTTACCAATCCTAGATGCTTTTATGCTAGGACCGATAAATTCTATGTCTGTAGTTCAAGGTATAGGCGCTCAAGTAGGCCTCCTAACAAGAGAAAAAATACAAGAATATCTCAAAAAAGCTCCAGTAGACTACAAACCAAAAAAAATATAATCTATTTCAATACTTTTTTACCGAGTACTTTTTGGACTGCTTCTTTTATAGCATTTTTACCTAAACCATAATGCTCGATGAGCTCTTCGGGCTGACCACTCTGACCAAATTGATCTTTTATTCCAATAAATTCCATCGGCACTGGGCAATGTTCGGAGAGACACTCTGCCACTGCTCCCCCCATACCACCTGCGACTTGATGCTCTTCTACAGTCACTATAGCTTTTGCTTCTTTTGCTAAGTCAACAATAGCCTGTACATCAAGTGGCTTTATCGTAGACAAATTTAATACTTTTGTTTTGATGCCTTCAGCTTCGAGCTCTTTTGCTGCGAGAAGTGCGCGATAAGTGAGGCCGCCAGTAGATATTATTCCCACTTGAGCGAGGCCGACATCAGGCAAAAAGTATATTTCCGCTTTACCCAATTCAAAAGGTGTCTCCTCTGTAGTGATGACTGGTGAAGGTGCACGTTCGAGCCTTATGTATGCAGGTTTTGTTGTTTTTGCTATTGCAAGAGTTGCTTTCTTGGCTTCGATTGAATCACAAGGATTTACTAAATCCATATTTGGTAGTACTCGCATGAGCGCAATGTCTTCGAGGGCTTGGTGTGTGCCCCCATCTTCTCCTACTGAGACTCCAGCATGTGAACCCACTACGATTACTTTGCGATCATTGAAACAAATTGTGGTGCGGATTTGCTCCCAGCTTCTACCAGGAGAAAACATTGCATAAGAAGAACAAAAAGGTATCTTACCCATAGCTGCCATACCAGAAGCCACAGTCACCAGATTTTGCTCTGCCACTCCGACTTGGATAAAACGCTCTGGAAATTTATTTGCAAATAAGTGCATCTGGGTGCTCTCGGTGAGATCTGCACAAAGTCCAACAATATTTTTATCTTTCTCTCCTGCGGAGAGAAGACCTGCACCAAAACCCTTACGAGTAGGAATTTGCTCTACATCATTATTGAAAATTTTAGGATTTAATTTTAATTTTGGATTCAACATAAAATAAAGATACTATTCTTTGATATTTGCTTTTAATTCTGCGATGGCTTTGGCTGCTTCGTCTTTGTTTGGTGCCTTGCCATGCCATTTATAATCCCGCTCCATAAAAGAAACACCTTTACCAGGCACAGTATGAGCAATAATTACAGTAGGTTTTTCATAAGTAGCTTGAGCTTGCTCGATGGCTTCATTGAGTGAGCGCATATCGTGGCCCACAGTCTCAATCACATTCCAATTGAAAGCTCGCCATTTATCTGCGAGTGGTTCAAGTGGCATGACATCCTCAGTCACTCCTTCGATTTGAATATTATTTCTATCTATAATAGCGATGAGATTTCTAAGTTCATATTTACCTGCAATCATCGCACCTTCCCAAGAATTTCCTTCTTCTAGCTCTCCATCTGACATCAAGCAATATATAAATCTATTTGTATTTGCACCATAATCAATCCTTTCAGCCAAAGCAAGACCTGCGGCTTGAGAAAGTCCAGAGCCAAGTGGACCAGAAGAAGATTCAAGGTATGGTAGATAAGTACGCTCTGGGTGACCTTGTAGTCTAGTACCAAATTTTCTCAAAGTTTTTAATTCTTCTAATGGAAAATATCCTGCATGAGCCATGGATGCGTAGAGTACAGGGCAAATGTGGCCATTGGAAAGGAGGAGTCTGTCTCTCCCCTCCCAGCTAGGATTTTTAGGATCGTGTTTCAAGACATGAAAATACAAAAGAGTGAAAATATCAGCCATGCCTAATGGTCCTGCTGTGTGCCCAGAGGGGCTAGAGCACAATAGCATCTCTATGATAGAGATACGAATGTCTCGCGCTTTCTTTTCCAATTCTTTTACTTTTTGTTCGCTTAACATTTGCTTGGCATTATAAATTTCTAAAATATTCTACAAGACCTATTTTATCATAAGATTTAAAAAGAACAGAGCCAGTGATTAATTTAGTTGCCCCCGCATCTACGAGCAGTGGTGCAGTATCTTCATTCACTCCTATATCTACCTCGATAGGTAAATCAGAATATTTTTCACGTAATATTTTTAGCCTATCGTAAACTTTTTCATCCAAAGATACTCCACCAAAACCAATCCTATCATTACCCATACATTGGATAAAATCTACGTGCGATATAAATGGATACACTTTTTCTAAATCCATACTCGGCCTGAAGGCTATACCTATCTCTATATTTTCTCTGGTATATAAATCTATGCCTTCTAGAAAATTCTTAAAATCTTCCAAATTTTTCATGGCTTCTAAGTGAAAGATCATCCTTCTGGCACCCAATTTCATATAAGAATCAAAATTTTCTACTGCATCTGCCACCATTAGATCTAGCTCAAAATCAAATTCCTCCCATAAAGGTAGACCTATCTCTTCATTCATTATCCTTTGAAAGTTATAATCCTCAAAACCACCACTAGTAAATGGCCAAGTCTGGCTAGGCACAAAAACTCCATCACAAAGATCGATCTGTATGGTAGGTACAATACCCCGCAAAGTACTGATTTTATTTTTTAACTCTTCAAAAGTTGTAAATGGTAAAACCGATGCTATTACTTCAATCATATTTTTATTTGATATTTAATTTCTCTTTTTGCTTTTTAACTTCTTCTACTAAAACATCGTGAAATACTCCATTAGATGCAACAAATTGATTGTCGGGAAATATCCAGGGTTTGCCATCAAATGTGGTAATTTTACCACCAGCTTCTTGCACCAAAATTACACCTGCTGCAAAATCATATGTTGAAAGTCCAGAACTTATGTTAACCTCTATTGCACCCCTTGATAAAAAAGCAAGATCAAGAGCTGCACAGCCAAAATCTCTAGAAGATTTAATAATATTCCTTGGAAATATATACATTAATTCTTTAAAAAGTTTTTCGTCAAACTCTTTCTTGCCTCTAGAAACATCCATAATTCCATGCATTGCATCATCTTTCGAAACAACTATCTTTTTTTCATTTAAATAAGCTCCTTTATTTTTTTCAGCGTAATACATAGAATCAGTTACTGGGTTGTATATGACACCAACAATAATTTCTCCTTTGTATTCAAGAGCTATTGAAACAGCAAAGATGGGTATACCGTTAGAAAAATTTTTTGTTCCATCAATTGGATCCACATGCCAAACATAATCACCTTTCTCTCCCATCATCCCAAATTCTTCTCCAAAAAATGAATATTCAGGAAACTGTTCGCTAAGCATTTTTTTTATCAACTCTTCAGATTCTCTGTCTGCCCTAGTCACAGGAGAGTCGTCAGATTTATATTCTTTTAAAATATCTGTTTCAAAATATTCATCTAAAATTTTACCTGCTGCATATGCTGTTTTAATGGCCCAACTTAATTGTGGAGACTTGTTTTCCATATTAGTTTAATTTATTTATTCGTCTTACATGTCTCTCATCTCCAGAAAAGGGTGTTTCGATAAAAGTCTTGATTGCATTTTGTGCTTCTTCTAGAGTTAAAAACCTCATCCCGAGAGAAAGTATATTTGCATTATTATGGGCTCGAGTGCTAGATATCATATCGAGTACATTACCAGACATATCGGTCTGACTTTTTGCAGTAGCTCCATAATAAAGTGCCGCGCGTGCACCACGTACTCTATTTGCACACATAGCTTCACCTTGACCAGAACCACCAAGTATCACACCAAAGCTCCCTGCGCTAGTTGCCACACCTTCTGCCACTGGAGTTATAAAATCAGGATAGTCATCATCTTTATCAAAAGAAAAAGCACCTTTATCTACAACCTCATGACCCATATTAGATAAAAATACTTTCAACTTTTCCTTCGTATCAAAACCTGCGTGATCCGTACCAATAAAGATTTTCATACACATATTCTATCATTGATGCATTTGCCTATGCAATTCTGAAAAAAGTGCGACTGTTTTACCAAAATCTTTCTCAGCTACAATAAAAATAAATTCGGTAGGGGTGGAGACTAGCTCTTCTATATTTATCCTAGCTCGAGCTGTGACTGAAAGAAGAGAGAAAAATACATTTGGCATACCGAAAACTTCTGGACCATATGAAATACCCACAGCCGCAAAATTGTGATTGACCCATTTTGGTTTATTTTTGAAATGTTTTAGTATTTTAGGCTCCAAATTTGTAGAGCAGATGATATCCACCTCACCTGTGCCACGAGTCATAGTGAAAAAATCATCTTGAGAGACAGCGATATTTTTATGGAGTGATTCTAAATCTTTAATAAACAAATTTGTGTTCTCATAAGCTATCTCTGTGAGTGGAAGCTTGGTGGTGATATTTTTTATCGGCACATTCACGATGAGCGGTTGAGCTTTTTTGAATTCTTTACGTAAACGAGACAGAGAAACTACTAGGCTGGCGATAGTAATACTTTTCTTACTCTGCTTTTCTACCCTTGGTTTTATCTTGTGTGCATAGCTACTCATATTCATATAGCCATGAGAAAGGGCTACATAAGCTTCATATTCACCGAGGACTATTTCCCTCACGATCGGCTGTATTTTGATCATCCCAGTACTAAAATTTTAAATAATAATATTTATCTTTGTTCCACGTACTCAAAAATTTAGTACGAGACAGGTTTTTATATTCTAACAGATTTAACAAAAAGTTACAAAAGCAAGATGAATGCTAAAAAACTTAACAATAATAAGGTAAAAATATATGCTTAAATTAGACATTTTCCGAGGAGATACACCGATGAACATGCTCCGAAAGTTCTTCGAGGGATTCAAAACTGTGAAAACAGTCGCGCGCAAGCGCGACGAACACGGTGAGGTGCAGTTCACTCTGTACTTCTGGCCCCAAGGGCTAGCTCGTCCCCTCCTCACCTGGTGGCGACGAAACTGACTCATCAACCGAGCCGAGTGGCGACCCGCAGGTCGCCACTCACTCAAAATAAAATGAAAAAAATATCAAACAACTTAACAGATTTAATTGGTAATACTCCAATCCTAGAAATAAAAAGTACGAGAACTGATTGGAAAATATATTTAAAATTAGAATACTTTAATCCTGGAGGAAGCTTCAAGGACCGTACAGCTAAAGCCCTCATAGAGAATGCCGAAAAATCTGGAAAATTAAAAAAAGGGATGACTATTTACGAATCTTCCTCAGGTAATACAGCAAAAGCTTTGGCTATGCTATCAGCACAAAGAGGTTATAAATTTGTAGCAATTGTCGACAACCACGCCCCAGCAGATAAACTAAATTCTATTTTAGCCTATGGAGGAAAACTTCACTTTTGTGCTGACAATAAGGAAAATGAAGGTGGCCACCTGGTAGATATTCGTCGCAATACGGCCAAAAAATTAGCCGAGAAAAACGGAGGCATAAATTTAGACCAATATGACAACCCTGAAAATCCTAAAGGTTTTGAAAAAACTCTAGGTAAAGAAATTTTTGAACAAGTACCCAATATTGATTATCTAGTAGGAACTATCGGCACCGGCAGTTCTCTCTCTGGTACAGGTAAATATCTCAAAAAAAATACTGAAGTAAAAATAATCGCTCTTGAACCCGAAGGATCTAGCCATTTTTCTCCTCACGGCCACGGATATTTTATTTCTGGACCTGGATATCCTGCCGGAGCTATCTTGCCTAAAAATATAAATACTAAAATTTTTGATTTACACGATTATGTATCTGATATGGAAGCTTTCAATACGATGAGGTTTTTTGCTCACAAAAAAGGTTTACTCTTTGGGGATTCAAGCGGTATGGTTCTCTACTATGCAATGAAATTTATTAAAAATAGTCCGAAAAATTCTAAAACCAAAAATATGGTCCTGATGATTGGAGATAGTGGTGAAAGTTATCTGACTCACGCATTTTCAGACGCTTGGATGATAGAAAATGAACTACTCGACAACAACATCGCCGAAGAATTATCTACTTTTTATATTTAATTATTTTATAGTATTCCCTGTCTTTATGACATGGTCTACGAGCATGTGAGTGTACCCCATTTCGTTGTCATACCATCCCATTACTTTTACGAGGTTGCCTCCGACGACACGAGTCATCTTGAGGTCTGCTATTGAACCATAGTGTGAACCCAAAATATCACTAGATACAAGCTCTTCTTCTGAGGCCAAGAAAATATTCTTCCAGCGTGGATCAGCTGCTGCTTTTTTCAAAATATCATTCACCTCTTCTTTAGTAGTAGGTCTCTTGGAAATAAAAGTCACATCTGCGATAGAACCTGCAGGCACTGGCACCCGAATAGAAATACCATCAAAAAGGCCTTCGAGCTTTGTAAATGCTTTAGTCACTGCTATGGCTGCACCAGTAGAAGAAGGCACTATATTTTGTGCAGCTGCACGACCCTCACGTAGATCCTTTTTACTTGGACCATCCACCAAGGCTTGAGATGCAGTATATCCATGCACAGTATTTAAAATGGCTTTTTCAATACCGATAGCTTCATCGAGAATGGCAATCAGTGGAGAGGCCGCATTTGTAGTGCAAGAAGCATTTGAGGTCACATCACAAGTACCAAATTTTTCTTCGTTCACACCCATCAGTATGGTCTCTCCTTTTATCGGCACACCATCAGCACTATCGCTCTTGGCTGGAGCAGAGATTACTACTTTTTTCGCACCAGCATCCATGTGCATCTTTGCTTTTTCAAAAGTTGTGAAAAGTCCAGTAGATTCCACTACCACATCCACACCGAGAGCACCCCAAGGTAATTTATTTGGTTCTTTTTCTGCGAGCACTTTCACTCTCTTGCCATCTATCACGATCTCTTGCCCTTCCGCTTTTATGTCATGCTCCCATTTTCTATACACAGTGTCGTATTTTAAGAGATAAGCCATATTCTCCACACTACCTAGATCATTCACAGCCACTATCTCTATCTCAGGTTTATCCCAAGCTACTTTTAAAAATGCTCTTCCGATTCGGCCGAAGCCATTAATTCCAACTTTGATTGTTCTTGCCCCGTTTGAATTTTCACTCATATTTCTAATTACAGATTAAAATAATAAATATTGATAACTTTAATAGACCACCGAAACAATTTTGAAAATTCTTTCGGGGTTCATGACTAAATTATAACAAAATAAAGAAAAAGTGTATAATCAAGAAAATGGAAAAATCATTCATACACCTCCATACCCACAGTCACTATTCCCTCCTAGATGGGCTTTCAAAGCTTGAAGATTTGGTGGATTTAGCCAAGAAATTCAAAATGCCAGCCATGGCTATCACCGACCACGGCAATATGTATGGCGCTATCGAATTTTATAAATTAGCTAAGAAAGCTGGTATTAAACCCATAATCGGCGTAGAGGCCTATATGACTGCAGGCTCTCGGCATGATCGCACAGCAGAGGCTGGTGGAGGCAAGAGATATTACCACCTCACTCTCCTCGCGAAAAATATACAAGGTTATAAAAATCTCATGCGCTTGGTTACCATTTCAAACCTCGAAGGTTACTATTACAAACCTCGCATGGATAAAGAAATCCTAAAACAATATTCTGAGGGAATTATTGCCCTCTCTGGTTGCCTAGGTGGTGAACTTTCTCAAAGCATAATCCGTGAAGATTTAGATAAAGCAGAAGAAATCATAAAAGAGTATCAAAATATTTTTGGTAAAGAAAATTATTTCATCGAAATCCAATGTCACCCCAGTGTAGAAAATGACAAAGCTGTGCGTGAGGCTTTGATCAAGCTCGCACATAAACACAAAGTAGATATAGTCGCCACCCAAGACTCGCACTACCCTTGCACTGAAGACCACGAAGCTCACCACACCCTCCTCCAGATCAACACTCAAGGTGATGGAAAAGAAAATACAAAATTCGAATTCTCCGAAGACGATTTTTCTTTCATGAGTACAGAGAAAGCTCTGGAAGTATTTAGTGATATTCCCGAAGCAGTCGAGAATACCATGAAGGTTGCAGACATATGTAATCTTGAGCTCGAGCTAGGTAAATGGGTTTTCCCTGATTTTAAAATCGAAGACGGCAAAAATGCAGACGATAAACTCCGTGAATTAGCTTTGGCTGGTATGGACAGACTAAAAATAAAAGAGACTGCAGAAATAAAAGAAAGAGTAGAATACGAACTAAAAGTCATCCACGACAAAGGCTATGCACCTTATTTTTTGGTGGTGGGTGACCTACTCAGATACGCAAAAGAAAACGGTATTTTGACCACGATCAGAGGATCAGTTGCGGGATCTATGGTCACCTATCTAGTAGGCATCACCAATGTGAACCCATTGGAATACAAACTCCCCTTTGAAAGATTCTTAAATCCTTTTCGTCCTTCTGCGCCCGATATCGATATGGACTTTGCCGATAATAGACGTGACGAAATGCTAGATTATGCAAAAAGAAAATATGGCATAGAGAATGTGGCTCAGATTGGTACCTTTGGTACTATGATGGCTCGCGGTGCTGTGCGTGATGTGGCTCGTGCTTTAGGCCAACCTTACTCTATCGGAGACAGAATTTCTAAAATGATACCTATGGGGTCTCAAGGTATGCCGATGACCATAGATCATGCTATGGAGATAGTGCCAGAGCTCGCAGATGCATACAAAAGAGAAAAAGATACAAAGCAGATAATTGATCTAGCTAAAAAACTCGAGGGTTGTGTCCGCCACATCTCTGTGCACGCTGCTGGTGTGGTAATAGCACCCAAGCCTATCTATGAATACATGCCTATCCAGCTCGATCCTAAGGGTGGAAAGGTCATCACTCAATATGACATGTATAGTGCAGAAGAAGCAGGTCTACTCAAGTTCGACTTTTTGGGTATACGAAACTTGGCCATCCTTGCTGATGCTGTGTCTTTAGTGAAAAGATTTTATGGTATAAATATTGATATTGAAAATGTGCCGCTTCAAGACAAAAAAACTTTTGAACTTTTGGCTTCCGGTCAGACCGAAGGCCTATTCCAATTAAATGGCTCTGGTATGACTAGATATCTCAAAGAACTTAAGCCGACATCTATCCACGATATCAATGCGATGGTGGCATTATATCGCCCAGGACCGATGGAGACAATTCCAGAATATATCAAACGCAAACACAATCCTCACCTCGTAAAATACATGGATCCTAGGATGAAAAAATTCCTCGGTGAATCTTATGGTCTTATAGTTTACCAAGACGACCTGCTCTTCTCTGCTATCGAGCTCGCTGGTTACAACTGGGAAGAAGCAGATAAATTCCGTAAAGCAGTGGGTAAAAAAATTCCTGCAGAAATGGCAGCTCAGAGAGAGAAATTCACAGCCGGAGTTATAAAAAATGGTCAGACTCCGGAATTTGCAGAAAAACTATGGAAACTCTTTGAACCTTTCCAAGCTTATGGTTTCAACAAAGCTCACGCTGCATCTTATGGTAAGGTCGCCTACCAGACAGCGTATATGAAGGCCAACTATCCAGTAGAATACATGGCTGCCATTCTCACAGCTGAATCTGGTGATGTAGATCAGATAGCCCTCATCATCAACGAATGTAAAAACATGAATATACCAGTATTGCCTCCAAACATAAATGAGAGCTTTGGTGGTTTTACTTGTCTCTCTGAGACTGGTGGTATCAATGTCTCCAAAGATCACCCAAGTTCAAAGATCCGTTTTGGTTTGTATACTATCAAAAATCTCGGTACAGATATTTCTGATGCCATTATTAATGAGAGAAAAGAATGCGGACATTTTAAATCTATCAGTGATTTCCTAGAACGCATCAAACACAAAAACTTAAACAAGAAATCAATGGAAGCTTTGATCAAATCTGGCTGTATGGATGAGTGGGAGGACCGTGGAATACTACTCGCAAATCTAGAAGCTATGCTCAAATACAATCATGAAGGTAATGTTCAAAACCAAAATCAGGTTTCTCTTTTTGGTGGTGGTAGTGGCATAAAAGCTCCAGAATTCAAAATGGAAAAATCAGAAAAAGCTAGCCAAGCAGAAAAATTATTCTGGGAAAAAGAATTGCTCGGCCTTTACATCTCTGGTCACCCACTCGATAGACTACGCGATAAATTAAACAGCCGAGATGTAAATATCAAAAAAATAAAAGAAGAGATAGGTAATGGCATACCAGTGACTATAGCTGGCATCATTGAATCTGCTCGCCAAGTGGTGACTAAAAACAACGAACGCATGGCTTTCTTGAAAATAGCTGACCTGACATCTTCTATTGAAGCTGTCTGCTTCCCTTCACTCTATAAAGATATGGTAGAAATCCTAATAGCTGAAAAATGTATTGCTCTCTCAGGTAAAGTATCCAACCGCAACGGCGAAAAAAGCATCATTATCGAAGCCGTAAAAGAGATTTAAACTAAAAAATACATAAAAAATGAGCTCGTGTCGGAGCCCGTCGGATTTTGACGGGTAAAGCGACGAATTTTTACTATGTTTCTGAAATTCTATTTCTTGTTTCTACGTAGAAATGCCGGAACAGCACTCCAGTCATCTCCATCATCTTCGATGATTATTTCTTCTACTTCAGTCTTTCTAG
>CAZFKY010000011.1:0-15035 GCA_964519485.1 uncultured Candidatus Saccharibacteria bacterium
TTTGATGCAAGTTGATGAACACAATTCTGGCAGTACTTACACTACCAGTTATGAATATAATGGCAACAATAACCTTACAAAAATTACAGACGCATTGGGCAATATTCGCAACTTTACTTACGACGGATTGGGTCGTAGGTTAACAGCAGAAGATCTTCACGCAAGTGCAGACACAACATTTGGTTCATACACGTATACTTTCGATGATGCCAATAACTTAACTCAAACGGTAACCCCTGAAAGTCAAACAATAAATTACACTTATGATGATACAAACAGAAAGTTAACTGAAAATTACACAGGCCTAAGTGGCACAGAGGTTACTTATACTTATGACTCAGGAACTGACGGTATTGGTAAGCTTACGTCAGTTACAGCAATTGGAGCAAATACTACATATGTTTACAGCCCACTGGGAAAAATTAAACAAGAGGTAAAGAGTATTGATTCTGTCGATTATCAAACAGATTATACATTTGATAGACAAGGAAATATTCTTACTATCACATATCCTGATAGCTCCCAAGTTAAATATACTTATAATGCAGCAAACTTAATTGAAAAAATTGAAAGAAAAGAAAGTGGAGGATCTTTTACTGACGTAATTTCAGATATAGATTATTCACCATCCAATCAAGTTTCAGCAATAAATTATGCAAACGGTATGCTGACAACAAATACATACGACTCTTCCCACTTATATCGTCTAAGTAGTAAAGTAACAACCAACACTGGAATTGTATCAAATAGTAACCCAGTAATTACATTAACTGGTTCAAACTTAATTAATTTAAATGTCGGAGATAGTTGGTCTGAGCCTGGATATTCTGCATCAGACACCGAAGACGGTACTATTACAGGGTCTGTCTCAGTCACCGGGTCAGTAAACACTTCTTCTGCGGGTACATATCAGTTGATTTACGACGTGACTGATTCTCAGGGAGCTCCAGCAGCTGAAAAAATACGCACAGTTGTTGTTCATACAGTAAATGCAAACCCAACTATATCTCTAACAGGGGCTAGTCTAATAGATAAAAATGTTGGTGACACTTGGACTGATCCAGGTTACTCTGCGTCGGACACCGAAGACGGAACTATTACAGGTTCTGTTTCAGTAACTGGTTCAGTTAATACCGCTTCAGCCGGAACATATCAACTAGTTTATGCTGTAGTTGATTCTCAAGGAGCTCCAGCGGCTAGAAAAATAAGGACTGTTGTTGTGCATAATCTTCCAACATTAAGAGTGTTGGTTGTTGGTGGTGGAGGACACGGAGGAGCTTCAGGTTCTAATGTATCTGGTGGTGGTGGCGGTGCAGGAGGATATAAAGAAAATACTGCCCTATCAGTTTCTCCTGGAAGCTATACTATAACTGTGGGTTCTGGTGGTGCAAGCGATGGAGCTCAAGGAGGAAGTTCATCTTTTGCAAGTAATATTGTAGTTTATGGTGGTGGCGCAGGAGGAACAACTTATAATCCACAGACAGGAGGAAATGGAGATAGTGGTGGCGGTGGTGCAGGAGGTCCAAGTGCAGGATCAAGCAACTCTGGAGGAACTGGAAGAAGTGGTTATGGGTATCAAGGTGCAACAAATAGTGGAAGAGATGGAGCTGGTGGTGGAGGTGGAAGTAGTGGCGCAGGATCTTCATCTGCCAGTGCAATAGGAGTAGGAGGTGCAGGAACTTCAAATAATATTACAGGAACTAGTGTTACCTATGCTACAGGAGGTAACGGAAATAAAGGCAATACCTCAGGTGGAAACAATACTGGAGATGGAGGTGATGGTTACACAAGAGGTGGTCCAGGTAGTAATGGTGGAAATGGTGGCTCTGGTGTAGTAATTATTCGTTACTTAACTTCTGATTACGGAAATAATACGGGTGGAACAGAAACAACAGATGGAAGTTATACTGTAAATAAGTTTACAAGCAATGGAACATTTACTGTTGTTGCCGCTACCTCATCTAATACTAATCCAACAATTTCTCTCACAGGAGCAAATTTAATTGAAAAATATGTTGGTGATACTTGGACTGATCCAGGATACTCAGCAAGTGACACCGAAGACGGTACTATTACAGGGTCTGTCTCAGTCACCGGGTCAGTAAACACTTCTTCTGCGGGTACATATCAACTAGTTTATGCTGTAGTTGATTCACAGGGAGCACCAGCGGCTAGGGCTATACGTACAGTTTTGGTAAAGCCAGTAAATATTAACCCAACAATAACTTTGTCCGGTTCAACCTTATATAATTTACATGTCGGAGATTCTTGGAGTGAGCCTGGATATTCTGCAACAGACACCGAAGATGGAACTCTCACAGGATCTGTTTCAGTAACTGGGTCAGTAAACACATCTGTGGCTGCTACTTATCAATTAGTTTATAGTGTTACAGACTCTCAAAGTGCACCAGCTGAAAGAAAGGTTCGTATCATTGTTGTTCGTCCGAATATTACAGTACAAGACACTTCTTATACTTATGATGCAAATGGCAATGTTACACAAATTATAGATGCATCACTTACCGATTCTTCCAAAACTGTCACGTACACCTACGACGACCTTAATAGAATGACTCAAGCTGCTGCTACCAACGTTGCTTCGGGTCAGAGTACTTACACCCAGAACTTCAGTTACAACGCAATCGGGAATATCACTTCTGGACCAG
Organism: uncultured Candidatus Saccharibacteria bacterium; assembly: GCA_964519485.1. GTDB lineage: Bacteria > Patescibacteriota > Minisyncoccia > Phycocordibacterales > UBA9973 > UBA9973. The sequence goes on from CAZFKY010000011.1 coordinate 2,667, forward strand.
TTGGAAGCTATGCTTACGCAGGGACAGGTTACGCAAATCCGCATGCGGCGACAAGTATTAACTCCGTAACCAATACTTACGATCATGATGGAAATGTTCTTACAGATGGTACACTAACCAATACTTGGAACTACAAAGACCAACTCTCAACTTCTACGAATGGCACTTTCACGAGAACCTACAAGTATGATCAGGATGGCAACCGAGCATCCTCAGATGATGGCACTACTGTCACTGTATATCCGAATAAATACTACAATTACGACGGCACTAAGAAGACTAAGAGTATTTATGCTGGCGATACTTTAGTAGCAACAATTGAAACTGTAGGTGGAGTTGTAACTCCATATTACGATCACACCGATCATTTAGGTTCAGTATCAGTCGTCAGCGATTCCAGTGGAGCACAAAATGAACTCTTGGATTACATGCCTTACGGTTCACAAAGAATTTCAAGTGGAAGTTATACTGGTCAACGACAATATGTTGGTCAGATATACGACCCAGACACTTCGTACAATTATCTTCAGGCAAGGTATTATCAGAGCACAACTGGAAGATTTATTTCACAAGATCCGATGTTCTGGCAACTACCACAAGAGTTACTTCTCGATCCTCAGCAACAAAATTCTTACAGCTACAGTCGCGATAACCCAATAACTAATAGTGATCCTGATGGAAATATGACAATCGGTGAAGCAATAAATTCTATCAATGGCTGGCTTTCTAAAATGTTTGGTCAACAGCAACAAGCTAATAATTCTACTTTATCGAGTCAACCTGCTAATAGTAATCAGCCCGTTAATGCAAAAAATGGTAGTGTTGATTATAGTCGATATACAGTCACTTCTGAAACACTAAGGAATCGCTTAGATAAATTTGCTAATGATACGAGTCAAAATATAATTGTTACATCTGGAGATCGTACACCTGAAGGGAATAAATTAGTGGGTGGAGCAAATGCAAGTAGACACTTAAGTGGAGATGCGGCAGATATAAAAGTTAATGGTGTTAGTAATGAGAATCTCTCATACAAAGCGAACCAATCAGGATTGTTTAACACCACTATTTACTATCCATCGGTCAACTTACCTAACGCACTTGCTCCTCATGTACACGTAGACTTGAATCCATCCAACAATAACGCCCTACTCATTTATTCTCCATCTATGAAAAATGGATCTATAATTAACTCTTATAAGCCATTAGCTAATCCATTATCAAAAAATAATAAATAATCTATGAAAATAAAACACATCGCAAGTATACTTTTATTTCTAGCAGTACTTTCATATCTGATTTTTGCTAATAAAAGTAAAAATGTTGGACTTGAAAACGATTGGAAATTTGAGAAAACAGTCGGTCAAACATTGTATTTCTCAAACAATAAACAATTTAAGGTGGACTTATACAATGTTAACTATATCGGACAATTACATACAGAAAGCAATCAGCCATTATTCATACTCTCTGGTAGAGGATGTACTGAATGCGACGAAAATATAGCTATATATATTTATTCACCCACAACTGGTCTAGTAAAGGAGAATAATGCACCAATAAGGTATTCATACCCGGGTAAGGAATTTGATTATATGGATAACAAGCTGACGTTTGAATCAAGAATGTTTTACGGAAAATGCCTCGATGCAAATAAAGATTCTATTGTTTGGTTTCAAAAAGAATTTAATAAAGATGGAACAAACAAAGAAGGATCTTTCGTCTTAGAAGTGATAGGAGAAAATATTAAAGAGTCAATTATAAAAGATAAAAGTTTATCAGTAGATCAGATTTCCCAAAAATGTAATGAGTTACCTGGTGTTGATGTTACTACTGAACCTTAGATAAATAAAAATTTAAATTTATGATTAAAAAAATTCTCGTAAATTTAATTAACGTTAAAAACTCGAAAGACTTAGGTTTATGTCTTAACGCAGTGTTTGATTTTTCCTATCCTCCCTTTAGGGATGATAAAATAAACTGGGATTCGTTTAATGATAGTTTCCGTAGCATGGATACAGAATCAAAGACATTCATTAATTATCCTGACCGTGATAAAATAGCCGGTATTCACTTAGTGTTAGAAAATTATCAAGCTATGAAGAACATAGACCCAAGAGATAAAAAAATCTTTGAAGAAATCTTAGAAGATAAGACGAAAAAAGAAAATCGTTATGATGATCTTGATTTCTCCTATGAAATTATTAATTAATTACTAACTGACATGAATAATCTTCGAATTTTTAGTCTGTTACTCTTAGTTGTATTTATTGGTATTACAGTCTTAATATATTTATGCAAAAAAAAGAAGTATTTCTTGGGCTTCTCAATGGTTGCTTAACATAGGGTATCTAATGATAATTGTATCTTTGTGGGGTTTTCTAATATTATTTATTTTCAACAAAGATCTTTTATTTATGAGAATAAATCATATATTAATTGCTGTTATATATCTAGTTGCCGGAATCAGTCTTTATCTAAAGGTTTTTAGGAGTAGAAATAAGAATGCTGATCAAATCTCAAAATAAGCCCAATTTCATCCTTATCTGGCCTCCAAAAATCAGAGGGGCTATAGTTCTAGCTGTCACAGTTAACTATGTTTACGATGACTTGAATAGATTAACTTCTGCAACTGCAACTAGTGTTGCGTCAGGTCAGTCTACTTATACTAAAACATATACTTACAATGCAATCGGTAATATTACTGCAGGTGATGCAGGTAATTATACTTATGATGGAGACCAAGGCTCTAGTTATGCCAACCCTCATGCTGTAACAACTACATCTACTGGTTCTAAGACTTATATTTATGACCATAACGGTAATTTATTAACCGAGACTAGCGGGCTATCAAATACTTGGGATTACAATAACAGACTTACCCAAGCAATAAAAGGTGGAGTAACTTCAAATTATACTTATGACCAAGATGGACAAAGAGTAAAACTCGATAATGGAACTACAGTTACAAAATACCCTAATAAGTATTACAACTATGATGGTACAAGGAAAACAAAGAGCATTTATGCTGGAGATACACTAGTGGCTACAGTGGAAACAGCAAGTGCCGTTGTTACGCCATATTATGACCATACAGACCATTTGGGCTCAGTAGGTGTTACTACTAACAATAGCGGTGCACAAGTCGAATTACTCGATTATTACCCATTTGGAGGGCATAGAATTTCCTCTGGCTCAAATATCTCACAAAAGCAATATATTGGACAAATATATGATGGCGATACAGATTTAAGTTACTTGAATGCGCGTTACTACGAGGGGTCTCGTGGACAGTTCATAAGTCAGGATTCGGTATTCTGGGATTTTGATTCAAAACTTAATCAATTCCTTTCTGAGCCTCAAGTTCAAAATTCGGGCAAAACAATGGGCAGATTGAATTCAGTTTCCGCATTCGGCTGGAGAAAAAATATGCAGTCAAGGGCGGGCTCGATGTCTGGATGGGCTGAATTCCTGGCCGATCCCCAAATGCAAAATTCTTATAGCTATGGTCGTAATAACCCTATTACGATGAGTGATCCTGACGGAAACGCTGCATATTACTTTAGCTTTAACACTAATGCTGGAATTGGTGGTGAAGTCGGTAATTCTTGGAATATAGGTTTTGCAACCGATGGAACCTTTGGTATCACAACTTCTTTACACGGAGGAGGATTGGCGGGTGTAGACGCATCAATCGGTATATCAGGGGGTTATTCTACTGCGAAAACATGGAGTGATACGCTAGGTGTAGATAATTATGTGTCAGTAGGAGGGAAAGCGATTGCGGGAGCAAGTGTCAATACTAATTTTTCAGATGGTAAGTATTCTGGGACAGAAGTAGGTACCGGTATAGGATTAAGGTTGTCGCCGGTTGCTATACCTGTTACATTTAGTGGAGGTGTTAGTAAAACAATTCCAATCTTTCAGGGTAGTATTTCCGGTATTGTAAATGGTGTCAAAAATGCAGCTAGTTCTGTAGTAAATTCCGTAAGTAATGGTGCTAAAAAAATACTTAATAAACTAACAAATTAAATTATGTCTGATATAACACAAAAAAAATTTAGAGGAGGTGCTTGGATTGGCTCATGGCAAATTACCTGGCCTTTTATCACCTTAGAGGTTTTACAGGATCAACTAATTTTAAACAACGAATTGTTTAAAAAGGAATATCGCTTTACTCATGATGAAGTTGAAAAAATAGAAGTAAAAAAATATATACCATTTTTTGCCCACGGTATTCGCATTATACCTCGTGATAAATCAAAAATAGAAAAATATTATTTCTGGTATTGGACTTCTAGTTTCGGAAAATTGCTCAACATTTTAACGCAATTTGGTTGGTTAAAATAACTTACGTATTTTTCTATTTTCTAAGAGAAAATATTTTTGGCCATTTCATCCTCATCAAAAACTATTGAATCTAAATCCAATTTAAAATTTCCGCTTTCCCGCAAAATCATTCTTGTATTTTTTCTGGATTAAGAATTTTGTTAAAAAATCCATCAAAGTCTTAATTATCAATAAATGCACGAATCAATATCCACAGTAATTCCTGGCGGTCTACAAACCATTCTTGTATAATAGGTATATTAAGTCGGACAACCCTTTATCTGGGCCCGCAAGCTGACGATAATCCATACTCCCAAAGTATGTTGACCCGAAGCCTTTAAGATTAATCCCACTCCATCTTAAAGGCCGACCTGTAGATCTCCAGGCCCTTTAGAGATTTTCTCACGGGAAGCAACGTGTACTTTATCTCTCATAGACGATCACTTAATAGTTAACTAAGTGATAATTTTATGTCGCAAGGTAAAAAGATAAATAAAAAATTGTGGTACACAAGTTTTTTAGAAGCGCTTGAACAATCTGCTGGTAATATATCTAAAACATGTGAGGCTGTACAAGTTACACCTCAAAGCTATTATCAATATAGATATAAAGATCCAGTATTTTCTAAAAAAGTACAACATGTTCTTGATAATATTTGCCTCCCATATCTTGAGGATATTGCGAGATCCAGAGCTGTGCAAGGAAATGATCGTTTACTTATATTCATGTTACGAAACCTAGGAAAAAGAAGGTGGAATAAAGATAAAAAATATGAAGCACTTGCAAAAGATGCCCCACGTAAAAATAAAGATATTACTTATTCTAAACATACAGAAGAACAACGTCCTCCCACCAAAGCAGAGTTAGCAGCAGCAATGGCATACGAAGAAGCTATGGAGGATGAGGAGGATGAAGACGATTAACTAAATCCCCAAGGTGTAAAAGGTTGTAAAAAGTTATATTCAGACCCGACCTAGAGGGGTCAGCAAGTAAAGCTAAATAGTGCTAGAATACTCTTATAATGTCTGACCTAGTAAGTACTAGACCAAACATCGCAGCATTAATATTTTTTTAAAAAAACATGAAAAACGAAGACAATATTGGAGTAGATGTATTAAAACATTTAGAAAATATATCTAATAAAATAAACAGGACCATGGAGCCACATGCTAAAAATGTGCTCTTGCGCTACCCTGTCACCTTTTCCCTCCTCATTTTGAGTGGGGTTATTGCCCTCCATGAGGGTCTCAAGGGTGTTTTAAAAAATATGGGCCTATTAGAATTAGATCCTGTTTACCTATTGATAGTCGGTTTGATAATTTTAGCTATCACAGGCACTCTTTATAAAAAATTAGATAAATAATATGGGAGTAAGAACAAAAGAAATGGATGAAAAATACAAGAAATGGATTGCTGATGGCAAACTTGATCAAGGTTGTAATCTTTGCAATGCACCATCAATAAAAGATTTTAAATATTGGAGAATAATAGACAACTTGTTTCCTTGGGATCAAATAGCGAAAATTCAACACATGATAATTCCAAAACGACATGTAATCTATAAAGAATTAACACCAGAAGAAAAACTAGAATATGATGAAATAAAACTTACTGATATGGAGGAGTATCACCTTTCAGCAGAGGCTACAAATAAAAGAAAATCAATACCTGGGCATTTTCATGTCCATCTCATAATCTTAAAAGATTAATTATTTCTTCTTAGCGATAGCTGCCTTGCCAGTGGACAGACAAGCTTTGATAAAAGCAGTAAAGAGTGGGTGCGGAGAAAGTGGTCTAGCTAAAAATTCTGGGTGATATTGAGTACCGAGGAAAAATGGGTGCACAGATTTTGGAAGCTCAGCGATTTCCATGAGTTTGCCGTCTGGTGAAGTACCAGAAAATACCAAACCTTTTTCTTCCAATTCTTTTATATAATCATTGTTCACCTCATAGCGGTGGCGGTGGCGCTCGATTATTTCTTTCTCGCCATAGCTAGCTCTCGCTATAGTGCCCGCCTTTAGCATAGCCTTGTAGCCTCCTAGGCGCATAGAGCCACCATATCTCTTGTTGATCAAATTTTCTTTTTGGCTCTCCATCACATCGATCACGATATTCTTTGCATTTGGGTTTACTTCTCTAGTATTGGCATCTTTCATACCTAGCATATTACGAGCGTACTCGATCACCATCATCTGCATACCATAGCAAAGACCAAAATAAGGTATTTTGTTTGTGCGGGCAAATTCCACTACTTTTATATTACCCTCTACTCCTCTCTTACCAAATCCACCTGGCACTACTATACCATCATAGTCTAATAATTCTTTCAATTTCTTTGGGTCTTTTTCATAATCCACAGAGTTTAACCAAGATATGATAGGCTTTACTCCAGAAGCATAGCTAGAATATTTCAAAGCCTCAATCACAGAGATATATGAATCTGAGAGCACGAAATCTCCAGTCTCAAAGTATTTTCCGATCATAGCGATCTTTACTGTCTTTTTACCATTGTGGGCATGCTTAGCAAAAGTCTTCCATTTACTCCAAGCTTTCGCATCTGGCACGAGGCAAGTCATACCGAGGAGTTCACACATCTTGTCTGAGAGTTTTTCTTTCTCGAAATTTAGTGGTATATCATAGACACTATCCACATCTGGAGCAGAGATTACCCTATCAGCAGACATATTACAAAAGATGGAAAGTTTTTCTTTTCTCTTTTCATCTAGGGGTACATTCGCACGAGCGATGAGTATATCTGGCTGAATTCCAGAGCCATTTAATGTACGCACTGCATATTGAGTAGGTTTACTCTTCATCTCGCCCACAGTGTATGGAGTAGGCAAATAAGATACCATCACAAAGATAACATCTTTTGGATGTTCATTCTTCATCATACGAGCAGCTTCAAGGAAAAGAAGATTTTGATATTCTCCCACAGTACCTCCGATCTCTACGATCACAACATCTGCATTAGCATTAGCACCAGCTTTCTTGATACGATCAATGACCTCCATCGGTATATGAGGCACCACCTCTACACACTTACCACCATATTCCAAATTACGCTCACGCTCGATCACAGTCTGATACACTCGGCCAGTGGTCATATAATTCACCCGAGTAAGATCAATGTTTAAAAATCTCTCATAATTTCCCATGTCTTGATCAGTCTCATCTCCATCATTTAAAACAAAAACCTCGCCGTGTTCGGTGGGGTTCATAGTACCTGCGTCGACATTGATATAAGGGTCGACTTTTATAGCGGTGACAGACAGTCCACGATTCTTCAAAATAAGTCCTAGGGAGGAGGAGGTAATACCTTTCCCTACTCCGGAAATCACCCCACCCACCACAAAAATATATTTTGTATTTTCTTTCGCCATTATTTTTTATTTATTTAAATATTTTCTTACAGCAATAAAGCTGGAAACCATCCCTAAAAATATTCCTGAAATCAATACTATACTACCAATTTGGAAAAAGTTTGCAAAGTAATAACTCTCTAAATTCATACCCAAAAATCCAGTCATATTCCTACCAAACCACAAGGTCACTGGGTAGAAAATTATCAAAGTTACTACTGTGGCTATAATACCATAAATAGCGCCTTCCACCAAAAATGGCCCATGGACCCTAGTGCGAGATGCGCCTACTAGCTGCATAACCCCGATTTCCTCTTTAGAAATAAAGATAGTAAGGCGAATAGTGTTAAAAGTCACGATAATGGAGATAATCACCAACATAAGGGTAATCAAAAAACCCAGCTTTTGTGAACCATTGATAATACCATTCAATCTATCGATGACTAGTTTGTTTTGATGGTAATTTATCTTGTCGATAATGTTAGCTGAACTCAAGACTAAAGAATTATCACTCTTTAAAAAGTTTGCAATGCTCTCATATTGAGAAATTTCCTTGGCTTTTACATTGAGATAAGCACCCAGTGGATTATCTTTGATTTCGTCGAGGGCCTGGATAGTAGGATAATCATCACTATGCCTATCTCTAAATAATTTCAAGGCATCAGCTGCTGAAGTATAAGACACATCTGCCACTTCGGGTAATTTAGCGATAGAGTCCTTGAGAGCTAATATTTTATCCTCCCCTGCGCCTACTGTGAAATATATAGTCACATCCACTTTGTTTTTTATTTGATCCAAAGAAGAATTTAGCACAGCGTTTAGCATGATAATACCTGTCACCACAGAAAGGGTGATAGTGACCACCAGCACTGCTGCAAAAGAAACCAATCCACCACGGACGAAATTCAACCAACCTGCTTTTAAAATTCTTCTAAATACGACACTCATATATTTTGATTATATCACAAACTATACTTACCATTTTTATCATCCCTCACCACCTTACCTTTTTCCATAGTAATCACTCTCTTACCCACAGAATCTGTCACCCCCTTATTATGGGTGGTCAATATTACCGTAGTACCGAGATCATTAATCTTTTTCAAGATTTGAATGATTTCATAAGTATTTATCGGATCCAAATTACCTGTAGGTTCGTCTGCGATGATTATCTCTGGCTGGTTTATGATAGCTCTAGCTATAGCTAAGCGTTGTTGCTCACCACCAGACATTTGGCTAGGAAAATGGTAGATTTTAGAGCCCAAATCTACGAGCTCAAGCACATGAGGTACATCCGAAGCTATCTCTTGGTCAGTCTTACCCGCTGCCTCCATAGCAAAAGCTATATTTTCATATGCTGTCTTATTTGGTAAGAGTTTAAAATCCTGAAAAACCACCCCTATCCTGCGACGAAGATTGGTCAAATCCTTATTTTTTATCTTATGAATATTGATCGATTCGAAAAATACTGTACCCTCGGTTGGATGATCTTCAGCTAAAATCATCTTGATAAGAGAAGTTTTACCTGCACCAGAATGGCCTACAACAGATACAAATTCTCCAGCAGTTATAGTAAGAGTCACATCGTCTAGTGCCTTACTATCTTTACCATATATTTTAGAAACTCCATTAAAATAAATCACCAGTCTATTTTATCATAGATTTTTTTCAGCCTCAATAAAAATATCCAAATCCCCTTCCAAGACAGCGTCTACATTGGAAGTCTCAGCATTGGTCCTATGATCTTTGACCATTTTATAAGGGTGGAGTACATAAGAGCGAATCTGGCTACCCCACTCGATCTCTGTACCCTTATTTATCTTCATTGATTCCTCTATGCTTTTCTTTTCTTCTTGGGCTTTCTTGAAAATTTTTGCACGCAAAATAGACATCGCCTCTTCACGATTTTGCTCTTGAGATCTTTCACCCGAAGAATGCACCGAAAGGCCTGTGGGCGTGTGAACTATGCGCACTGCTGTCTCCCTTTTGTTTACATTTTGACCGCCAGGACCAGAAGATCTAGCAAACTCAATTTTTAAATCAGCTTCTGGGATGACAATGTCGCGTTCTTGTAATTTATCAAACTTTGGTAAGACTTCTACTAAAGCAAAAGATGTATGTCGAAGTTTTTTTGCATTAAATGGTGATATTCGGACCAAACGATGCACACCATTTTCATTTTTGAGTGTACCGTACACATTCTTGCCTAAAAGCTCAAAAGAAATATTACGATAGCCACCATGATCATTTTTATGTTCATGCACATAATGGATATCAAAATTCTTTTTCTTCGCAAATTTACTATACATATCAAATAAAATAGCGGCCCAATCTTCAGCATCATCCCCTCCTGCACCAGCCAAGATGGTGACCACAGCTCCACCCTTATCATATTTACCCACACCCTCCTTTTTATCTTTCAAGGTGGCTAATTCTTTTAAGACATTTTGAGCCCTTATTTTATCGCTCCAAAAATCAGGTGATGACATTTGCTCCTCTAGGTTTTTGATCTGTTCTTCGATATTTTGATGTTCTTCAGCCATAATTTAAGTATAGCAAATAATTTTGCTAATTTAATTAAAATAAACTAATATAAAAGGTAAATATGCCCTTGTGGCTGTTTTGGTAGATCTAAAGTAAGTATGCCGTTATAGCTGTTTTGGTAGATCTAAAATAGGTATGCCATTGTGGCTGTTTTGGTGGGTAAAAAGTAAGTATGCCGTTGTAGCTCAGTTGGTAGAGCACGTCATTGGTAATGACGAGGTCACCGGTTCAATCCCGGTCAACGGCTCCAAAATGCCACCTTAGCTTAGTTGGTAGAGCACGTCTTTCGTAAAGACGGGGTCCGCAGTTCGATTCTGCGAGGTGGCTCCGCTATTTTTTACTATTTACAAATAAAACTCTTAGGACTTTGAGTTAAGTTCAAGAAACTTCCAGTACTGTCTACACACCAAAAAGTATTGTCTGACACTGGACTATATATAATATAGTTATCTTTAGCATCTTTACAAGTAGTAATATTAGGTTTGGTGACTTCATTTAAAGAATTAATACTACTCATAGCGCCATAAGTCCCTGTAGATTTGCAAAAGCCTTTATAACCATTGATTCCGTTCCGATCCCAATATAATTCTGCTTGAGCTCGCATATTAGAAAGATAAGCTTTTACTGATGCATCTCTGGATTTAGCTTGGGCTTGTTCTAATTGAGAATTAATCAGGGACTTAAAATCTACTGCATCCACTGGTGCCTCTACCTTCACCGGCATATTCCAATCACTAAGCAATGCAAACATATTAATATCTACAGAGCCTATAACTGCGTCCCCATTAGTCATATCTGTAGAGAAATTTATTGTTACTTTTCTTGGGAGTTTATCTTTCTTGCCTATCCAAACTTCTCCTTGGAAATTCTTAACCTTCTCTAGGGTTTTAGAAATATCTCCAAAATCATAATTAGAGTAAACAGAAAAATAAGAGTCTCGATTTGCCAAAGTAGTCAAGAAATTCTTCACTTGAAGTAAATAATCTAAAATCCCAGCTTTATCTAGGTCGAAAGTGTATCTATTAGTAGCCACACCCTCCAGGCTATCAGAGCCGTTCTTCTTTAGTGCTGTTATAAAATTTGCTTTTTCACCGATGGCATAAATAGTCTTTTTTTCTTCTTCGGTCAATTTGTCATATATAGATTTACCTGTACCTACTACAGGAATCATATTCGTAGAGGTATCGTTCTGGTCATCCTGTTTTATAAAAAACCATTTGTTTTGATATGCTGTAAGATCAGCTAAGCCAAAAGTAGGAGCCTTTAAAAGAGATGTGTATAGGACTTTATTCAATACTTTAACTTGTAAAGAAGCCTCTATGTTGCCAACATTAAAAGACATTACCAAATCAGCTTTTTCATTATTGTCATTATTTTCCGACGAACCTTTCACCTGCATGACTATATTGCTAAAGTCAAAACCGAAAAAAGAAGTGGGGTTTTTTGCAGGATCATTTAAACGAGTCTTGAGTGACATAGTCATATCAAACTTGGCACTCTTAGAATTTTGAAGATTCTTACTTGTTTGAGCCATCACTGCGACTGGGGATTCAAAATAACCAGAATAATATGCAAAAGCTCCCCCACCACCGACTAGCAACAATACAATCACAGCCATCATGAGAAGCATTGCGTGGGATTTCTTAGGGTGAACTTCAGGCATAGGATTGGAAGGCATAGCTCCGACTGATATAGGAGATGCTACGGGTTGCTGTACGTGTGGGGTCATAAAAGGAGTCATGTCTACTTTGCTCACAGTATTTGGTGACATAGTGGGAGTAACAGGATTAGAGATAGGAGTAGCCACATGCGGTATTTCGACATGCGCGGGTTCGATGATATTAAAAGCTTCACTGATATCACTCACTTCCCAACCAGCACCCATCAAGATTGCTTTGATAGAATCTTTGGATGAACCTTTTGCGAGTTGAGCTCTAATAAAAGACAGGAGTTCTGGTGTAGTCATAGAAATATTTTTAATTATAAGTTTAAAACCTTTTAATTATACAATTAGACAATCTATATGTAAACAAAAAAAACACCTAAAAGGTTTTTTAATGTGCGACTTAGTGAACAAAATGGGAAATGTTGTAGTTAGTCTTTTAAAACCCCTAAATCTTTTAGGATAAAATTT
>CAZFKY010000012.1:0-14830 GCA_964519485.1 uncultured Candidatus Saccharibacteria bacterium
GAGAGCAGCTACATAATTTGTACGCCCAATAAAAGAAACCTCTTCAGGTTTTACTTTACCAAATACTGGGAGCTCTGGTGGCGGTGGGCCGTATTTAATTATCTGCACTCGATTCGGCTTCGGCATATATACTTATTTTATCATACTTTGTAACTTTAAAAACTTTTTACTTGATAACTAATACACCTCTTGCTGATAGCATTTTTCGCAATACACAATCTCTGGCCTCTCTGGTGCATAGGATGTCTCAAATTCGTTATTACATCCCTCTTTCATACACTTTCGGTGCCATAATCTCATTGGATTTATTTGTGCCAATCTTTGATAATGACGACAATTCGGACACAAATGTGGTAATGGTATTTTTAATCTCTGATAAAAAGAAACTTCTTCAGGTATTAATTTAAAAGCACCAGTGCACTGCTCGTGACATTTTTCTCTATGACCACATTCTACAACCTTACTAATAAAACTTTCCTCTATGGTTCTTGCATCATCTGGAATATCTTTATTGTAAATATCTGTCTTGTATTCTTGTTCTATTCTGTCCACCCACCTAAAACCAGAATCATTAACCTTATCTTTATTTATAGGATAAAATTCATTCGCAATTGTAGCATTATAACCAAAAGGAGATAATTCTGTAGGAAAAAATTCACCATATTTATACACTCTACCTTTTTTGTCTATATAAGGCATATCCATCATGTGTTTTTTAATTTTTTCTACAAGGACTTCATACTCTTCTTTTGTGTATTGTTTATTTAAAATACAATATTGCTTCTTGCGTAAACCAACACAACCAAAAGAATTTTTCAAATCATGACAATTAAATACATACCCGACATCCTCAGATTCGTATATCGTAACACCGAACATGTTTCTACTATCAACATTACAATCTACACACTCATAAGATAATTCGTTTTTAAAAACACCATTTCCATCATAAGAATCTTTTATGTCTAAAGCTCCGTATAAATACTTGCAATTCTCTGCTCCACCATAAATTTCAAAACAACTAATACATTTTTTAGAATTTTTTATGTTATCTCCTATGCAAAGGTTTGATGAGACCATATTTACATATCTATGGACAGATTTTAAATAGATATTTTTATAAAATTCTTCTTTATATTTAACGAGATTTGAAAAATGGGTTAAATCCATTTTTTCTAGCTCTTTAAAATAGTCTTCTCGAGTATATTGTTTATTCCATATACAATAAGATTTATTTACCAAATTAGAACAACCAAAACAATGTTGGCAATTTCTGCAATTATAAAGAAAGTAAGATTCAATACATTCTTTTGAATTTAAAGAGTAAAATAATCGATTAGAATCCGTACATTTTACACACTCATAACAAAGCTCACAATTCTCACACATAAATAAATCTTGGGAATCTTTACATTTAAAAAATCGTGTTCCGTACCTACAATCTTCGCTCCAACCAGATGCAAAAATTAAATAGCAATTTTTATTTCCATCAACAAAATTTGTATACTTACTATTTATAGAATTAAGTGTAGATAAAGAAGAAAGAGGTATATTTTGAAAAAGTTCTAAAAATTGTTCAAAAAATGGACGAGAGAAATCATAATCCCTTCCGTATTCCATTGCGTCCCATTTGTCACTCCACCAATATTCATTATCAACTACCCTACCAGGAAAATTGGGTTCATACATACTTATTATCTCTTCTGTGTGTCCTGGAGCATTACACTTTCTTTTATACAAAGTACGCTCATTGCGCCAAGACATTCTTCTTTGATTACGACACTCAGGGCAAAAGGTAGGTGGAGGAACCTTGATACGCTCATAAAAGCTGAAATCTTCAGGTTCTATAGTGAAGTCATGCTTACAGTTTTGGCAGACCCGTATTTCACTTTTCATAATAAAAGTGTATCATAATAAATATGAAAATACATAGATTTATCGGATCTTATGACCTCTCTGGGGATACTGTAGAAATCCTAGATCCTAAAATAATCAAGCAAATAAGGGCTGTTTTGAGGCTAGAAAAAGGTGAACAAATCATCCTAAGTACTGGTAAGGGCAAGGAGGCCTTGGTGACCTTGGATTTAATCTCAAGTAGTAAAATTACAGGCACCATAGAAAAAGTAGAAAATAAAAATAATATAGAGAAAAAAGTGCACCTCTACCTCGCAATCTTGAAAAAAGAAAATTTTGAATTAGCTGTCCAAAAAGCTGTCGAAGCTGGAGTCTCCTCTATCACACCTGTCATCACCGAGCGTACAGTGAAAACAGGTTTAAATATTTCACGACTAGAAAAAATTATTTTGGAAGCCAGTGAGCAATCCGGGCGAAGTGTGGTCCCTACCCTATCTCCTATTTTAGAATTTTCTCCAGCACTAGCTTTTGGAAGTGCTGCCCAAGAAAAAACAATTTTTCACCTTGTAGATGAAGCCTATAAGCCCGATAGTGTCCGAGTAGCCAATGCTAAGACTGCTAGCATATTTATCGGCCCCGAAGGTGGCTTTACAGATGGTGAGATAAAAGAGGCTGAAGCCGCCGGCTACACTGTAGCCTCTCTCGGCCCACTCACTCTCCGCGGAGAGACAGCAGCCATCATCGCTACCTATTTATCTGTGCATGTAAACTAGTAAACCTCTTTATTGTAGCAACTCTCGCAATATATCAATTCTGCACTCTCTCGTGCATAGCTAGTCTCAAATTCATTTGGGCATTTATTTTCATGTCCGTGGTTTGTTTTGTCACACATGCATGACCTATGCCAAAGCTTGTTTGGTCTTCTATTTTTATATCTAGCTACATGCCTACATTCAGGGCAAGTATGTGGTAATGGTATTTTCATCCTTTTATAGAAAGTGAGCTCATTCTCAATAAGACGGTAATTTTTATCGCAATTTACACAAGTAAATATCTCTTTATTCACATCAAAGTCTGCTGGTATATCTAAAATAGAATCAGGGAAATTTGCCCAATCAATAGTACCTTTACCAAAAGTCCCCCGCTCTGTATCTTCCCATTTAAAGCCCGCTTTTAACGCTTCTTCTTTTAAAAGTGGGAAATCATCTATAGCTGAAGATTCATTGTATCCTAGTGGTGAAAGATCTTTTGAAAAAAAATCTCCATACACACCCTCATCTTTCATCTTTTGTATGATCTCCCCTTTTAATTTTTCATATTCTTCTTTGGTATATTGCTTGTTTAAAATACAATAAGATCCTTTGACTAAGCTAGAGCAGCCAAAGCAATCATGTGAGCTTGGACAATTGAAACAATAAGTCATAAATTGTGAACCCCAACAATGAAAACTAGAAATAATATGTGAGGTCTTCATGCCCATATTGACACTATTGTAGATAAGCTCTGCAGATCTGCCAGCAGTATTACAATCCATGCAATCTTTTGCCTCGCGCCAAACATGCATAGAATACGCATTATCTTCAGAATCATAAGTATGGAAGCATTGCTTGGTATTTTTTACATTTACCATATAGTTACCAGTAGAATTCACTGCATTAGTAACTTCGGCAAATTTTCTAGGGTGACTTGTTATAAACTCTGCAAATTCTTTTTTAAAATTTTCTACCCCTTCATGAGTGTGCAGTTTGTAAGAAGATAATTTTTTTTCATACTCCTCTTTTGTATATTGTTTATTGAAAATATTATATTTCTGTTCACGTAGATTTATACAACCAAGGCAATGGGTGCAACCACGGCAATCGAGCAAAAAATAGCTATCTAGACAAGATGCACAACCTTTGGAATAAAATAAATTACTAGAATCCTGACAGTCATCCACCTCATAAGAAAGTTCGACTTTATTTGTGAAAGAACAATCCACCAAATCTTTTGAGAGTTGTATCCAATAGCAATTTATACAATCCTCATTATTAGAACTCTCGATGATCATATAGCAACCCTTATTATCAGCTGCTAAATTCAAATAACTACAATTTACATTATTACCCCCTATCAAGGCTGGCTTTGGTATGGTATTCAATAATTCTTTAAATTGTTCGAAAAATGGACGAGTAGGGTCATAATCCAAACCAAAACTTTTAGCATCCAAATCATCCTTCCACCAGCAATCATGACACCAGACAGGAAAATCTTTACTCTCACTGTATGAGGAAATCACACTTTGTTTACAATTATTGCAAGTACGCTTGTAGAAAAACCTTTCATTACGAAAAGTCATGCGCAGCTGGCTCCTACAATCTGGGCAAATCTTGGGTGGTAAGATATCTATCTTTTTATAATAATTAAAATCTCTCTCATCGATAACGAAATCTTTTTTACAATTTTGACAATTTTTAGTTTCCATTTTAATAAACTATCCTAAGGCTAGTAAACTTCTTGTTGGTAACATTTTTCACAATACACTATATGACCATCTTTAGGGTCGTAACCGGTTTCAAATTCCTCCTCACAATGACCTTGGCCATGGCTATGTTCACAAGTATTTTGATACATATCGCTATCATCACCAACTCCTGCACACATGCATTTTCTAAAGTACAATTTAGGATTTAGTCTTAATTTTAGTCTTTCCATGGTACGACATGCTGGACACAATATTGGCAATGGTACACCAATTTTACGATAAAAATTAAGCTCATTAGGAATAATTCTAAATGCTTTGGTGCAATTTTGATTGCATTGCATTTTATGAGCACATTCCAAAACCTCATTGACCACACTGTCAGGTGTAGAGTGTATATCTTTCGGTATGTCTTCACACTTTAAAGTTATTACATAATCTTTAGTATCAGGATCTCGCCAGCGAAAACCTTTTTCAATTGCCTCATTTTTAGTCAGAGGAAAATATTCTTGAGCTATCGTCTCATTGTAAGCCCAAGGAGAAAATTCTATAGGTAAAAATTCTCCATATTTATATACTCTTCCCATTTTATCTATATAAGGCATATTCAACATGTGTTCTCTCAACTTGTTTGTTAATTTTTCATATTCTTCTTTAGAATATTGTTTATTCAAAATACAGTACTGTTTTTTACTTAAACTAACACAACCAAATAAGTTTTCAGAACCTCTACAACCTATTGTGTATTCTGTATCTCTAGAGTTTTCTTGTGTTACCCAAGAAAACTTTAACCTACTCACACCTGAACCACAGGAAATGTCTTCATACATCAGTTCAGCAGAATCTCCCCAATTTGAATAATCGTAGCAATCCCTAGACCCTGGAGTTTCTTGCAAATACTGACAATATTTAATATTCTCACTGTCTCTCACCAAAAATGATTCCTTAACATTTTTTGAATTTGTTACATAAGAACCAGTGCAATCTATATTTTTTAAACCTTGATGATTTTTATAAATAGATTTCTTCCAAAAAATATCGCTATCTCGCTGTGCCTTTTGTAAACCTTCACGAGTATTTAATTTATACTCTTCAATTTTCTTATTATATTCTTCTTTGGAGTAAGGTTTATTAAAAAAATAATAACTTTTATTACGCAAATTAACACAGCCAAAACAATTTAAACACCCAACACAATCTCTACAGAACCATAAATCACTTGATTCAGCACATTCCGATGAAAAATGCGTCCTAAAACATCCATCAAGCCAAAAACTTTGATAAGAACTTTCTGTCTTAGATACATGAGATACATCTACGCAATCCCTAGTAAAATTAAGCCCGTTAGAATACATAGTATCTTCTGGATTGCTCGCATTAAAAGCTAAATAGCAATTTTTAGGGTCAGTGGCATTGTTCGAATACGGGCTATTTACTCCTCTTATTACATTATTTGACTTAAATGGAACCTCCAACATAAGCTCTCGCAACTGCTCCAAAAATGGACGATTCCAATCAATCTCTTTGCCATAAGAGATTGGATCCCATTTATCCGAAATCCATACACTAGCTTCATAGACCTTTATTGGCGCGTCGCTTGGATACATGGAAAAAATCTCCTTACCTGAAAAGTCACATTTTCTTTTATACAATCCTCTCTCGTTACGAAAATTCCACCTCCTTTGCATGCGACACATAGGGCAAAAAGTTGGTGGTGGGACTTTTATTTTTTCATAGAAATTAAAATCTTCTTGATCGATCAGGAATTCATTCTGGCAATTCTGGCATTTTCTATTTTCTGTTTGCATATTTATTCCAAGACTTTACGGAGCACATCCTCAGGTACTTCCTTTACTGGCTTTTTAGGTATAGGTGCAGGTTCTTCTTTTTTTACTTCTTCTACTTTTGGTTTTTTAGGTGGTAAAGGCACATCTAAAATTTCTTCTACCTTTGGTGGAGTTACAGGTTCTTCTTTTTTAACAACAGGCTCTACCACAGGAGTAGCTTTTGGTGCCTCTATCTCTACAGCTTGCACCACAGGCTCTTTATCAGGAGCTACAGGAGCCACTTTTTCCATGATCAAATCTTTCAGCTTATTCATATCTTCCTTGCTCGCAGATCTATCTTTAGATGACGGTATAGCAATATCCCTCGGCCCTAGGCCTACGGACGAAGCTTTTGGTTTATCTTTGAGCACATCGAGAGGCACTGCATCTGGCATACTAGGCACAGCCTCTTCGAGCTCACCTGCCAAGGTCTTATTGATTATTTCTTTCAGGCCTAGATTATCTTTGGTCTTTATGTTTTCTTTTTTGAAAACCTTTTTTACAGCATTTACCAAACCTTTATCTACTATTTTTTCATCAGCATTTTCATCTTTAGCTTTTCCAGAGTCTATTTTATTTTCTTGATTATTTTTAGGTGTATATTCTATACCCAAATCAGCGAGAGGTTTGAAAAATTTAGAATCATCGTAACGCACTTGATTATCAGGACCCTTAGCCACCTTGACCTCACCTGATTTTATTTTAGCAGTACACTCTTTACAGTACACTGGTCTGCCAGCATCCGGCTTAAATGGCACCGATGTCTGCTTTCCACAGAGCGAGCACACCGCTTCATACTTTTCAAGGCCTCCAGCAGTAAAACCCACCACCCCACTACTACCAGCACTATTACCATAGCCACTAGTACTACCAGTATTGGCCACATTACCTTGGCCATCATTTTCACCCAAGGACATGCCAGACCAATTATTTATCTCTCTTTCGATAGTTTCTTTACTCCTGCAATATAATTCGCGAGAATTGCGAATAACTTCGTCTTCTATTTCTTTATTGCCAGATTTTACCATCGGAGGTAGAGTCTTTGCAGAAAATGGACGTGAAGTAATACCATCGATCATCAATTTCAAATATATTTTATAGTTTGGCAAATTCACTATATCTCCCGGTGTAAATTCTGGTTCAAATTCTTTTTCCAAAAAGTCCGCATCATCAGAACCCACACGAAAGACGATCATAGTACCCACGTTGCCGAAGACTGCATCGCGCACCGCAGAGCTCTTGTCAGACACCAACTGCGCAGTATATTGGTGAGCCACAGTCAGATTGAGGCGGTATTTACGAGCCTCAGACAAAATACCTGCAAAAGCATCGGTCACGAAGTTTTGGAATTCGTCCACATAGAGATAGAAATCTTTACGCTCATCTTCTGGTATGCGCACACGCTCCATCGCAGCGAGCTGAATCTTGGTGATGATCATACCTCCCAAAAGAGCGGAGTTGTCTTCACCGATACGCCCTTTTGATACATTCACGAGGAAGATTTTGCCCTCGTTCATAATATCGAAAATATTTATGGTGCTATTTGCCTGACCTACCACATTGCGGATGATAGAGGTAGAAAGAAATTGACCCACTTTGTTTTGAATCGGAGCGATAGCTTCATTACGAAATTTATCTTGCCAAGCTTCATACTCGTGCACCCAAAAAGCCTTGATCACAGGATCTTTTAGATTTGAAATTATTTTCTGGCGATAATCTTTGTCCACTAGCATACGCGGAATACCGAGGAGTGTGGTACCCGGAGTATCAAGCAAAGCCAAAATACAGTTGTTTAAAATATATTCCATTCTTGCAGACCAAGCATTCGCCCAAATCTTGGTGAAAATACCCATCAGGCCAGAAGCCACGAGGTGCTTATACTTTGGATCGATGAGCTCAAGCACATTGAAACCGATATGATACTCTGTGTCCGCAGGATTGAAATAAATCACATCTTTGAGTCTGTTTTCTGGAATAGCAGAGAGCACACCTTCTACGAGCTCACCGTGAGGATCTACTACACAGACACCCTCACCATTCAAAATATTTTGAATGATCATGTTAAACATAAGTACAGATTTACCAGTACCAGATTTACCTAGAATATATACGTGCTGACGGCGATCTTTACGCTTAATACCAAAAAGAGTGTTTTTATCTCGATAAGTAGAAATACCCAAATACGTAATATCACGATTTATAGGTATTTTTGTTGCATCAATGGGTGCATCCATATACGTAAATTATACCAAAAATAAAGGTAAAATAAAGCTCTCTACTATACACTACTCCCTGCTACATAGCCTGTGGTCCAGCATAGCTGAAGACTATAGCCACCCGAAGGTCTATCTATATTAAGCACATCACCCACCAAATACAAACCAGGTACAATACGAGATTCCATAGTTTTAAAATCCACCTCTTCGAGCTTTACTCCACCGGAGGAAATGATGGCTTTATCTGCTCCGAGTAAGCCGGATACATGGAGCGGCACAGCCTTGATTAAGTTCACTAATTTTTTTCTATCTTCAGTACTCAAAATATTATTTACTATATCACCATCTATTTTAGCTATTTCGAGGAGCGCACTAGCCAAAGTAGCCGGCACCATCTTACCCAAAGTATTTTTTATTTTTTTATTGCTCTCACTTTGGAGTAGGTCATGCAATTCTTTACGGAGAGTACCTATATCTTTTGACGGAAAAATATCTAGCTCGAGCATCACCTCACCATATTTGAGTAGCTCCCCTATATCTTTACTCATATTGAGCACAGTCGGCCCACTGATACCAAAATGGGTGAACAAGATTTTACCTTTCACGGATTTATCTTTTACTCCACTCTGAAATAAAGTAAGTTTTATATTTTGCAAACTCACCCCACCGAGCTTTTTCACCCAAGAATCCGAGAGCTCCACCGGCACCAGAGCAAAATCATTTTCTATAATCGTATGTCCGAGCTTTTTTAAAAATTTAAAACCTTCACCAGTAGAACCTGTCTCTGGCCGTGATGTGCCACCCGTAGCCAAGACACATTTTTTGGTAATAATATCTCCACCATCTTTACCTTTGACGCTTAAAATTAAATTTTTTGTCTCTTTATCAATCTTGATACCAGACACTTCTTTGCTAGTCTCCACTTTTACCCCGCTTTCTTTCATATATTTCACTAGCACATCCCACACTGATCTAGCACTATCTGATACTGGAAACATCCTATTCTCATTTTCTTCTTTGGTCTGCATACCTCTAGAGTGAAAAAACTGTAGTGTGTCCACTACATTAAATTTTGAAAAAGGGGAAAATAGAAATTTATCACTATCTTTATATTTAGAAAGTAAGGTGCGGACATTGGGCTTGTTGTTTGTGACATTGCATCTACCCCCACCAGTGATGAGGAGCTTTTTACCCAAACCAGGATTTTTCTCCAATAGCAAAACAGAGAGGCCACGCTCTCCCGCCTTGCCTGCAGCCATCATGCCTGCCGGACCGCCGCCGATCACTACTACATCATAAATTTTCATAAGTGAGAACTAATTGCTCTCACCCTTAGTATACATAAGACAAAGAGAAAAAGAAGCAAGAGAAAGACCAATATCACGAATACCAGTAGCCTCAAAACCAAATTGCATTGCTATAGGTAAAAGATGTAGTCCAAGTATAAAAGAAATAATACGAACATAAAAACCCATAGCGAGCATACTACCCAAAACTACTTCAAATACACCATTGCCCATCACTATCATAGCTGGTGGTAAATGAACGAGAGATACAGCCCAATCCGGCACCAGAGAAACCCACTTCAAACTATCAAACAATTGAGAAAAGCCAAAATAAAGAAAAACTCCAGCCATTCCGTATCGCAACAAATACATACCCCACTCTTGTCTTGTTATATTTTTTAATTTATCCATTTTATTTTGCTAAAGCTCCTAATTTAAATCCTGCGAGGATTGATGCTGGTCTTCGGCTACCACCATGCTGGCCATTATAAGCACTAGATCCATCTACACCACAGAGAGACAAGATAGCTTGCTCGCCTCCTGGGTGCTCTGGAATCCAGCTAGTGAGATCATACACAGAGCCATTGATAGCGGACCAGCAACTAGTGCGTGATGCATGTGATGCTACTTGAGCCATAGTGATGCCGGCAGTTGTAGTAGGAGTAGTCGTAGGTGTGGGTGTGGTGGTTGGTTTTGTAGTAGGAGTGGTAGTAGTAGATGGAGTGTAATCATCATCATCGTCATCACCCTCTATCTCGCCTTCGTATTCTTTATTGTTTGTAGAAGGAACGAGGTTCTTCTCTGTGCTACCAGATGGAGAATTTATAATATTTGGATTATTCTCTGGCAGCATTGAATTCTGCTTTTTCTGATACACCACAGAGCCTGTGCTGAGTACAAGAATCAAACCTATAATCATTGAAATTAATTTTGTAGACATATATTTATTATACTATATATTACGCACAAAACACCGGAAAAGGTGCAAAACTAAAACCAGATCTCAATAGAAATATTCACCTCTATGCCATCGTATAGATTTTCTTGATACCGCACCTCTTTTTTGAGTGGCAGTAGATAAGTAGCAGAGCGCCTATCTGGAAAAATCGAGGTTTGCCACTCTGTCTTTTTTATTTTAGCTTTGGCATACACCGCACCCCAACCTCGACGCAACCTACCCTTTTGCATCTCTTTTATTTTCGCTGAAATATTTTCAGGCACACGTGCAAAACGCCATTGACTGCTGTCATCGCGCCTCTCCACATCGCCTGCACCCCAGACAAAGACCCTGCTCTTAAATCTAAAAGATTTCCTGATCTTGCCTTTGCCTGTGCGCACCTTTTCACCACTCTTCATACTAACTAAAGTAAATAGTGAGGAACATCACAGTGAAATTTATAAAAGACAATACACACCAAGTACAAAATGCTCGAAGCACGAAACCTTGGATGTACATAAAATACAAAGAGAAAAGAAAACCAAAAGTGACTATGGCGTAAATCGGCCAAAAAGCTATAGATCCCATAGCATACAAATAAGTCAAAACCAAAATAGCCACATACATACAAAATCCTGCTACAGAATTTGGTATGCCAAAAGTTTTACTATACGACGAGTGCTGTACGGTATGACACCATTCTTTCGGGAAAAATACACACGCTACATCTGTGCCTTTTAATTTATGATAAATGAGGTACAAAGTATCTAGTACCCCGATAACACCAAACACATACAAAACTTTTAATGTATTCATACCTAAATTATACACCTTTATAAAATAAAAGTGTCTAGTATTAATTTAAGTGAGTCTTCAGATCCTCCATCCCACCACCATCGATAATATGGGTAAAACCTACTTGCTCCATAAAGGTTTTAGCCATCATAGACCTGTTGCCAGATTCACAATACAAAGTGATGGCTTCATTTTTGGGATAATTAGGGAAAATGCCTTGCATCATATCCATGATGTCGTGCAGTACTGCGCCCTCTATGTGTCCAGCATCATATTCACCTTTTGTTCGTACATCAATTAAAATCATATTCTAATATTATCTATTTAAATAAGTGATCATCAGCTGGAGAATGGTGGCAAAAGTAACCCAGAGTAAATACGGAATCTGCATATAGGCCACCCATTTTAAATGCGGATAGATAGCCAATATAGCCCAGACCAGAGTGCTCAATACTAGCAAAATATCGAGTGAAGCCAGTAAATTATTTTTCAATCCAAATTGGATATAAGTAAAAATAAAGTTAAAAAATAAATTGAGTAAAAAAGGAAGTACTACGATAAATGGTATTTCTCTTTTGAAGAACATTATAAAGACTTTACCAAAAGAAATAGCGATGAGTGCATACAATACTGACCACACCGGACCAAAGAGGTAGCTCGGTGGCGCCCAAAATGGTTTGATCAAAGTTGAATACCAGTTATATGCTTGCATATTACTATTATACTCCCAATTTCTTAGGTTGTAATCAATCTGTTGAAATTGCAGTCCTTTAGGGGCACTTTATGAGCAGAGAAATGGAGATTTAGTAAACCTACATTTTACTGCTCACTATTTAAAACCCGAAGGTTGATAAATAAGTGAGAGAGATGATGTTCCCATTTTACTGGGAGCGGCAGGGTTCTATTTTTAACGTCCGTGAGCCCAGAACAGTCTTACAAAGGACGTGGTGCTTAGTCTTGCTTCAACTTATGAGCCAGTGCGAGGATCACGAACCAGAAGAGGTTCGACACGACCCAACCAGAATGAACGTGGTTGAGAATCATGGTGGCCAAACTCGGGGTCACAATCAAGGCAAAGACCTTTAGTCGCTTCATAACACACCTTTCAAGGTGCACTCTGTGGACATCCACAGAGGTTATCAAAATTTGCGAATCCTGATAACACATACATTATACACCTTTCACGCGTATTTGTCAATACTAAAAAGCCTTATTTAATAAGGCTTAAAACTAACTTTTTATCTTTTTCCGTCTCTCACCTACCACACTAGTGACTTTAGTTTAGTAAAGTACTTTAGTGCGCCAAAGTAGAGGAATTGGAGGATCAGAGGGTTAAAAAGTTTTAATCGTTGTCTAGTATACCCCAGAGGTAGAGGGTCAGGTTGGTGCGCTCGCCTAGGTGAGGCTCTGCGAGCTTTAGCATTTGTTTTTCTGTAGGCAGAGCTTCGAGTTTGAAAGCTTTTTGGAATCCTTTGCGTGTGCCTAGGTCCCCCACTGGTAAAATATCTGGCCTATTGAGAGCAAAAATTAGAAACATGTCTGCTGTCCATGGGCCTATGCCTTTCACTTGGAGGAGGTGCTCTTTCACCTCTTCATCACTCATCTTGTGAAAGTTTTTATGATTTATGGTCTTATCTATAAATTTATCTGCGAGATCTTTCAAATATTTGGCTTTTTGTGGCGAAATGCCAGCAGATTGCAATTGGGATATATTGAATTTCAAAAAAGCTTCTGGGCTGGGCTTTTTCTTGCCAAATAATGCCAGAAATTTTTTATGGATACTATTCCCTGCTGATGTAGAGATCTGCTGGTAGATTATCGAGGTAGCCAAAGACAAAAAGGGGTTACGCGTCGGCGTAATTTTCCGAAGTTTCTTTTTGTCTATCTTGAGCTTCATCTATCCTACAAAGAAAAGGTAGAAACCTGCCAAAATAGCGAGTACACCGTAAACTACAAAATAATTTTTATATTTCTTTACCGCCATGTCATTTAGCATTTCTGGAAAGAAAATATACATCACACCTTTTAGCATTGTCGCCCAAGCCACCACAGTGATGAGGGTCTTATAGGTGCCATCCCAGATGTTATATTGGATTAAATACATTGAAGACAAGAAAACCAAGATCACTCCTGTGAGGTAAAGCATGGCTGGATGATCAAAGAAATCTTTGAGCATATGAGGCAAGCTCTTGCCCTTAAATATTAAAAACAAACCCGCGAGCACGCAATAAATACCTAAAATTTTTGAAACCAAAATTGTGACGTCCATAAAATTTAATAGTTATTATTAATATACTAATTATACCACCATCCCACTAAGGCACATAGATAGCCTTCGGCGGCAAGATCATACTACTGCCACCAGTATAATCATGAGACCAAAGATAACTCGTGGATGGATAAATTAAACCCATCCAATTTCCTGAAGGAAAAGTCTGGAAGTTATTAAAAGAATCGTCCCAGCCTACATAAGTATTGGCATCTATATTAGATACATTGTTGTGACCAGTGGCATGGGTGGAGCTATCATTATCTTGTATAAAAGTATAAGTGTATCCTGTCGCATCCCATTGCATGTCTACATTGTAAAGTAAGCCAGTATTATTTGTCTGTACATTGTCATCGGTATTTAATAAAGACAAGACGACATCACTAGACTCAAAACCTTGTTCTGGATTATGATTAAAAATTCCTTTTTGTAAACATTGAGTGCACCAAGCTCCAGCTACTTGCTGTACCTTAAAGGTCTGGTGTAAATAATGATTTACATAGTCATCATTCCAGCCATATATTTCAGAACCATTGAAATACCAAGCCTGCCAATCATTGCCATCGCCATTATCATTACCAAAATGATATTTAGGTATATAGACATAAGTTGATACCTTTACACTCCTAGTAGCTGTGACTGTATTATTGGCAGCATCGGTGGCTGTATAAGTGATAGCATAAGTACCGTTGGTAGATGTGTCGACCGAACCCGAAGTAGAGACTGAGACATTGCCATCTACAGCATCACTGGCTGTAGCCCCAGCATCTGTGTAGGTAGAATTCTTTGTAATATAAATTGATGAATTTCCAGAGATTGTGATCACTGGTGGTGTAGTGTCTGGCGTAGGTGCTGGAGCTGGTGTTGAATTTTCCACCGGAGGCCGAGCCTGTGGTGGATAGGATGAAAAACCATAAGTATTTGCCACCACTGGCACCTCTATAGTTTCTTCTTTTTTTGTCTCTGTTTCTATTTTAGATTCGTTTATATTAAGTGGTGGCACTATTACCTCACTCTCTTTATAGCTATCATAAGGGTCAGGCATTTCATTTATCTTTTTATCTGGGATTACAGCTTCATCTGGCTCCGTATTTTCTTTTGTATCTAAAGGTTCCTCGACTGAATCTACTACCGAAGCTGTGTTATTTTTCGCTAAATCATTTTCTTTACCAAACAAAGATAGTGT
>CAZFKY010000013.1:0-14228 GCA_964519485.1 uncultured Candidatus Saccharibacteria bacterium
GCGCACAGAGATAAATAGTCCAACTGCTTGGACTATGTCAGGATGAGAAAGACTTTTCTGTATGAGTAAAACGAAGTAGAAAAGTACCAGCGACCGTAGGTCGAGAATCCTGTATCGCGCACAAAATTAAAACAGCCCCCGTCGAGTTCTACCTCAAAAAGGGGCTGCGTCATGATGCCCTAGTTTTCGGCCTAGGTGCCGACGAGGCTTTTCCGGTCCTCGAATTATCTTTTTTCGTCTTGTCCCCAAAGTAACGCTCGCGCACGCGCAACATCGGAAACTCGACCACCTTCGCCATCACAATGCCGGTAACTACAAGCAAGGTGACGTACGAGATGCCATGGAGAAAACTGGCCTCGTAGAGCAGGACTTTGAGCGGTGTCGCCACCACAAAAAATCCCATCGAAAAGTGCCAGAGATAGATCGAGTACGAGTGCTGGCCGATATACGCCAGCACTTTCTCAATACCACTCGGCATCCTGTCTTTGATAGGTGCGACAGCCAGGACCACGAACATCAGTGCACCCACCCACATCATGGTGAACCCGAAGGTTACCATAAATGGATGAGAATGCTCGAGGATAAAACCTGGCGTGATCGCAAGAGCGCCCAAACCACCGATGACCCACCTTGCCAGCCGAGAGAATTGCAATCTTACCTTCTCGACGTGGACCAGATAAGCCAACCCCACTCCCGCCACGAGTCCATCGATGCGGAAGTGGGTCTGGAAAGACAAAGCTTTGGGAGAATACCCTAGATAAAGAGCGATGATACGCTCCACCAAGATACCCAAAACCAATGTCACCCAGAGTGGTACGAACACCTTCCTTTTAACGAGGTGCCTACCAAAGAGAGCGAAACTGATCGCTAGCAGTAGGTAGAAGTGCTCCTCCACTGCCAGCGACCATGTGTGAATCGCAATCCCTTGAAAATAATTTTGCACGAAAAGCAACTCATGCAAAATCACTCCAAGCCCAATACGAATCCCTCGCACGCTAAAACCTAAAAACGTCAGCGCGAGAAAAACATAAAAGGAGGGGTAAATCTTAAACCCCCGTCGAACTAGGAACCGACCAATGCGGACATTGCCATCCCGCATCATCTCCGTAAAGAGCAACCCCGATACGAGGTAGCCACTAAGTACGAAGAACAAGTCAACCCCAGCCCAGCCAACATGATTCAGATAATACACGAGGGTTCCGAGCATGCTCGGGAAACTCGCCTCGAGATTATCATGTCTCATGATGACCAGTAAGACTGCGACGGCCCGAAGGACGTCGAGTCTCCAACTTCGACGCCCGTCAACCATCTCTAAACTCCAATCTGAAATGAACTTACCTATTAATAAAAACCTATTTTTTACACTTTGTCAATATCAAAATTTATGCTATACTCAAACAAATATGAAGATTTTAAGTATTGAGACATCTTGTGATGAGACCGGTATAAGCATACTAGAAGCTACAGGTGGGGCTACAAACCCTACTTTTAAAGTCCTAGGCAACAATGTGTCTTCTCAAATTCAAATCCATATACCTTATGGTGGCGTCTTCCCTGCTTTGGCTAAGAGAGAACATGAGAAAAATCTGCCTCTAGTCTTGGAGCAAACCCTAAAAGAAGCGAAACTCGATAAAAAAGAAAAACCAGTAGATGCGATAGCAGTGACTTCAGGCCCAGGCCTAGAGATTACTCTCTGGACTGGCATAGTATTTGCAAAAGAATTGGCAAAAAAATGGAATGTACCCCTTATACCTGTAAACCACATGGAAGGTCATGTGATCTCTGTCTTTGGTAAAACTAAAGGTAAATTCTCTATACCAAAAGTAAAAGCACCCATACTCTCTCTGCTCGTATCTGGTGGGCATACTGAGCTCGTCATCACTAAAAAATGGCTAGATTATAAGATCATCGGCCAGACATTAGATGATGCAGTGGGTGAAGCTTTTGATAAGGTGGCTCGCATGCTCGAATTACCCTACCCAGGTGGCCCACAAATATCAAAACTGGCAGAAGAACAGAGGCTGCAAGAAAAACAACTTTCGAAGGAGCTACGGAGCCCGACGGGGCGAGTTTTGAGCAAAAATTCAGCAGAATTTTATGCGGGTCCTGAGAAAGTTAGTTTTTCTGTAAGCCTTCCACGCCCAATGCTATACAGTAAGAATTTTGATTTCTCATATTCTGGGCTCAAAACTTCAGTGCTTTACCTCATAAAAAAGATTGGAAAACTAGATGATAAAACAAAATCTGATATAGCTCTAGAATTCGAAAATGCAGCAATAGAATGCCTCACCTACAAGACCAGTAAGGCTATACAAAAATACAAAATAAAAACTCTGATTGTTGCCGGAGGCGTGGCTGCAAATACTCACCTTCGAAACGAAGTCACCAAGCTAGCAAAAAAATTAAAAGTGAAGCTTCTATTCCCTACTAAAGAGCTCTCTACAGACAACTCTCTCATGATCGGTATCGTAGGATACATACATTACGTAAAAAATAAAAAGAAATACACAAAAAATACTCGTGTCATAGCCGACGGCAATCTAAAGCTCTAGCCAACACCAAGGGTGGGCAAGCTAGAAAAAGCTTATATTTTATGATATTATAAGCTTATGAACGACAAGCTGCTGAAACCCTACGATCCCAAAAATACAGAAGACAATATTTACAAGCTCTGGGAAGAAAGTGGTTTTTTTAATCCTGATATTTGCATACAAAAAGGAGTGACAGCACCTGACGCTCCTAAATTCTCCATGGTTCTCCCTCCGCCAAACGTCACCGGTAATTTACATACTGGTCATGCCCTCATGTTAGTCATCCAAGATATCATGGCTCGCTACGCTCGCATGCAAGGCAAAAATACTCTCTGGCTCCCTGGCACAGATCATGCAGCTATCGCCACCCAATCAAAAGTAGAAAAAATTCTAGAAAAAGAAGGTAAAAGAAAAAATGATATTGGCCGTGAAGAATTTTTAAAACAAGTAGAACAATTTGCTAAAGATTCTCATGACACCATCGTAAACCAAGCTAAAAAGATGGGTGCTTCTTTGGATTGGTCACGCGAAGCTTTTACTTTGGACGAAAAAAGAAATTTTGCTGTTCGTACTGCTTTCAAGAAAATGTATGACGATGGTCTCATTTATAGAGGCCACAGGATTGTGAACTGGGATGCCAAAGGTCAGACCGTGATCTCAGACGACGAGCTCGTCTACGAAGAACGCAAGGGAAAATTTTATACTTTTAAATATGGTCCTTTTGAGATAGGCACAGCTCGCCCAGAAACAAAGTTTGGCGATAAATACGTAGTAATGCATCCAGATGATGCTAGATATAGTAAATGGAATCATGGCGACAAAATCACTGTAGAATGGATAAATGGGCCGATAGAAGCCACAGTAATAAAGGATGACATGATAGATATGGAATTCGGTACTGGGGTCATGACTATCACTCCTTGGCATTCTCATGAAGATTTTGCTCTCGCAGAAAAATACAAACTCGACAAAGAACAAATAATAGATAAATATGGCAAGCTCCTCCCTATCGCAGGTGAATTTGCAGGTATGAAAATAGCTGATGCTCGTGAAAAAATCGTAGAAAAATTAAAAGATAAAGGTCTATTAGTAAAAGTAGATGAAAATTATGTAAACAGAGTAGCCACAGCAGAGCGTACGGGTGGAGTCATCGAACCACAAATCATGTTGCAGTGGTTTATCGATGTAAATAAAAAAATAGCTGACAGAGGCAACAAAAGCCTAAAAGAGCTGATGCTCGAGCCTGTACGAGAAGGTAAAATAAAAATAATCCCAAATCACTTCGAAAAAGTTTACTTTAACTGGATTGAAAACTTGCGAGATTGGTGCATTTCCCGCCAAATCTGGTATGGGCACAGAATTCCTGTCTGGTATAAAAACAAAGAGATATATTGCGGTATTGAAGCACCAGCTGGTGAAGGCTGGGAGCAAGATCCTGACACTTTGGATACTTGGTTCTCTTCTGGTCTTTGGACTTTCTCTACTTTGGGTTGGCCAGAAAAAACTAAAGACCTTGAAACTTATCACCCTACCACCATGCTCGAGACAGGCCACGACATAATCTTCTTCTGGGTTGCTCGTATGATACTAATGTCTCAATATCTGATCGGTGATATACCTTTTGAAAATGTCTACCTTCACGGCATGGTCCGCACTGCTGATGGTAAAAAAATGTCTAAATCTCTCGGAGACAAAGCCATCGACCCACTCGATGTGATCGAAAGATACGGCAATGATGCTCTCCGTATGGCTATGGTCATAGGCAATACACCAGGTAATGACCTCAAGCTAAATGAAAATGACATAAAGGGTTATGGTAAATTTGCAAACAAAGTTTGGAATGCTTCCCGTTTTGTATTAGAGCAGACGGTCAATTTTGATGTGGAAAGTACACCGAAACTAGATGAAGAAGATGCTAAGAGTCTGGAAGAATTAAATACTTTCATTAAAGAAATATCTAAAGAAATGGATGAATTTAGATTCTCTCTTGTAGCTGAAAAAACTTATCATTATTTCTGGCACATATTTGCAGATGTCATAATCGAACGCTCAAAAAAGAAAATATTGGAAAACAATAATGCTGATTCTGCTCGTGCTCTACTTTACTCTCACCTCACTACCTTACTCAAATTACTACACCCATTTACACCTTTCGTCACAGAAGAAATTTGGTCCATGATGCCCCACAAAAATAAACAATTACTAATGGTTGAAAAATGGCCCCTCGCAGAAGCTCGGGACTTACAGCCTTAAAATGATAACTACTGATCCAAAAATCATAGCTATAGCATTCCTGAGTGGTGTAGTGCCTGCCCTCTTGTGGTTGTGGTTTTGGTTAAGAGAAGACACTCGTAAAGCTGAACCAAAAGGACTGATAACTATGGTCTTTATAGTAGGCATGCTGACTGTGCTATTAGTACTACCACTCCAAAGATTAACCCAGACATTCTTATTCCCTCACAATTTTGAGCTTATTTGTTTTGCAGCTATCGAAGAATTGATGAAATTAATAATGGTGCTATTGGTGGTCTTTAATACTGATCAAATAGATGAGCCTACGGATTGGCCGATATATTTGATGACCTTAGCTGTAGGTTTTGCAGGTTTGGAGAATACCTTATTCTTACTCAAACCCTTTGCACTAGGTCAGACGGCGGTAGGCCTCATGACTAGTGAATTACGCTTTTTGGGTTCTACTCTACTCCACTCTGTGGCTAGCGGCACTATAGGTGTAGCTATGGGCTTGTCTTATTTTTCCGGTAATTTAAAGAAGTTTTTCTATATCATAATAGGTATAATTGCATCTATCGCCTTGCATAGTGCCTATAACTTTTTTATAATGAAAGATGAAGGAAGTAATTTCCTACAAGTGTTTTCTTTCCTTTGGGTCGGAGCAATCCTCATCATGCTCATTTTTGAAAAATTAAGAAGAATGAATTTATTAGTTAATAATAATTAATTATGGAAAATAGAAAAAGAAGTTTTTTTGAAAAATTGACTGGCAGCGGTCATGTGGATGAAGAAGAGGTAGTAGAAACTGCCAATACCAAAAACCTCACCAAACTCGGTAAAAAAGAAGGTGGTAATAATTGGATAGAAGAAGAGAATGAAGAAGCAGAACTGACTGTAGATGTATACCAAACTCCATCTGATATCGTGATCCAAACCATGGTGGCCGGAGTAAAGCCTGAAGATCTAGAGCTCACCATCGCCCGCGATATGGTCACCATCCGTGGTAAGCGCGGAGAAAATAGAAGTATCGATGAAGAAAATTATTTCACTAAAGAGCTATATTGGGGAAAGTTTTCTCGCACTATACTCCTACCTCAAGAAATAGAACCAGAAGAAGTAGAAGCTATCGAAAAACACGGCCTCCTCACTATCAAACTCCAAAAAGTAGATAAAGAAAAGAAAAACGTTATAAGAGTAAAATCTATCTAACAAAACAAAACCCCGAAAATTCGGGGTTTTGTTTTGTATGTGCCTGGAGTCAGATTTGCACTGACGACCTATCCCTCTTCAGGGGAACGCTCTACTACCTGAGCTATCCAGGCATTTATTATATTTTAAAAAGCTTCTACCATCGCCTAAACTCACGTATACCTACTAAAACAGCTTTCCAGGCATTTCTTATTTTTGTAAATTTTTTAACAAAGAATTTACAGAGTCTAAGTTACTCTTTGCTCCCCCATATACACCAATAAGTTGGTCTACATATGGTTGGATAAAGTAATAAGCTCCGACTGCGGATCCTATAATAAGTGCCCAATACAAGAAACTCATCACTCTACCCCAGATCATCGAACGTCTAAGTGAACGAAGCATCTTATTGTTCTCTTGTGCTAGAGCCAGGGTCTCTTGTAGAAGTTTTTTATCTTCTTGATCCACTGCAATATATTAGCATAAAATACAAAAAAGGCCAATTCCCATTGGTCTTTTTTGTGCTATTATAAGTTTACTGTCCCCGTAGTTAAATGGATATAACGACTCCGTCCTAAGGAGTAATTGTAGGTTCGATTCCCGCCGGGGACACTAGTTCTAAGAGAAATAAACTGCTTTATTTCGTGCGGGAATCGAAAGGCTTTTCTTTGCGTTAGCTAGAAAAGCACCCGCGACGGTAGTCGAGATTCCCGCCGGGGACACTATTAAATTCCTAGTAATTCAGCTATTTTAGGCTGGTTAAAACCGACGATAGTATCATCTCCGATGATTATCACAGGCACACCACGCTGACCTGTCTTTTCTACCATTTCTTGCCTTTTTACAGTATCAGTAGCCACATCGTATTCTGTATAGGCTACATTGTTTGCCTTAAAGAAATCCTTGGCCATATGACAAAAGTGGCAAGTAGGGGTTGAATAAATCTGTACGTTTTTCATAAAATTTAATAAATTATTGTTAATTACTTTAATTATAGCATACGTGTCAAGCGGTGCGGGATGCGAGAATCGAACTCGCGTCTCAACCTTGGGAAGGTCGCATCATACCACTAAACTAATCCCGCATTTAAGCCTCAAAAGAGCTCATAACCTTTTTTATCCTCTTTTTAGTCCTAGTATAGGTTTTAGTCAAATCATCTGACACATCTCTAGTGTTTTTTACAATTCTAAATACTTGATAAATAGTAAGAAAAAGCAAAATACTAAGAGCAATAATAGCCACCGAAGATACTATATAAAAAATTGTCTGACTCACCATTAATGTACTTAACATATATATACAATATATCACTTAAACCAATTATTCCAAAGATTGGTAAACCAATTACCCTTTGGTTTTGGAAAGGGTACTTCAGCATTTTTATCATCCACGACCACTATCAAACCCTCACCTTCTTTAGCCAAACCAAACTTTTCACGAATATTTTCTTCTAATCCCCGATCTGTCTTTAGGCTCTCTATATCCTCCGTCAATTTTTGTTTGGATTTCTCCAATTCAGCTACTTTATTTTCAGCAATATTTCTATTTTTACTAGTCTCATTCATCTTTATCAAAAAACGCACCACCCCAAAGATTGAAAACAATAAAATCACAGCTAGAAATACCAAGAATGGAAAAGAGTAGAAGATATTTCTCTGTGTTTTTTTATTTTGAAAATTACTCATAATATGCTATTCTAAGTATATGCTTTTCCACAAAAAACATCAAAAGAAAATACAACTAATCTGGAAAATTATCGCTATTTTGGTTGTCTTGAGTATGGTACTCCTCTACTCTGTAGGGCTAAGATAATTATTGATCATTCCCGGACCGCATCATCTTTAGGAAAACGTCCTGAGGTATATTTACTCGTCCGCGCTCTTTCATCTTTTTCTTACCTTTCTTTTGTTTTTCACGCAATTTCATCTTTCGAGTAATATCTCCTCCATACATGTGCTGAGTCACATCTTTCTTCATGCCAGACATAGAGCGAGAGGATATAATACGGCCCAAAGCTTTACCTTGAATCTTGAGAGAAAACATTTGTCTTGGTAATAAGCCATGGAGTTTTTCGACTGCATTCTCTGCCTCTTCTTCCACTCTTTTTTTAGAAATAACTCTAGAAAAAGCTGGTACCACCTCATCCGCCACGATCACATCCAGCCTGGTCACGTTGGCTTCACGCATCTCTGCTAATTCATAAGAAATAGAGGCATAACCAGAAGATACACTCTTTAAATCATCGAAAAAATTACGCATGAGCTCACGCAAGGGCATTTTGACACTGATAGATGTCCTGTTGTCTCCAAAGTTTTCAGTCTCACCCACTTCGGCCTCATGATCAAAAAGTAATTGCATTATGCCTCCGATATAAGATGATGGGCTGATGATTTTTACATCCACCCAAGGCTCATGCACCTCTTTGATATTGCCATCATCTGGAAAGAAATATGGAGAATATACTTTTTCTTTTTTACCTTGATTATTGGTAACCTCATAAGTAATAGAAGGCATGGTGATCACCAGCTCGAGATTAAACTCTCTTTTCAATCTCTCTGTAATAATCTCAAGGTGAAGCATGCCAAGAAAACCACAACGAAAACCACGCCCGAGTGAACCGCTAGATTCTTCTTCATAAGAAAAAGCCGAATCTGAGAGTTTGAGTTTACCCAAAGATGCTTTGAGTTCTGCAAAATCATCCGCATCTTCAGGAAAAACAGAAGCCCAGACCACCGG
Source organism: uncultured Candidatus Saccharibacteria bacterium (assembly GCA_964519485.1). Lineage (GTDB taxonomy): Bacteria > Patescibacteriota > Minisyncoccia > Phycocordibacterales > UBA9973 > UBA9973. Next base: position 8,688 of record CAZFKY010000013.1, read on the forward strand.
CAAAGCTTTCATGTATCCTGACAGCGGTGGTAATGGATTTTTAGACATAGTGATAGTATCTCCTACTCCTGCTACACCTGGCTTTTTAATACCAGTGACTATATAGCCAGTATCACCAGAAGAAAGCTTTTCTCTTGGTGTCTCTTCGGGAGAAAATGTGCCCACTTCTAATGCAGTAAATTTCTCTTGAGAAATTGAGAAAAGTAAATTATCCCCTTTGCGAACCTGCCCATCCAAAATACGCACAAAGACAATCACACCTTTATGGTTTGAATATTTAAAATCAAAGATCAAAGCTCGTAAGACGTTGTCTCCATGATAGGTCTCAGTAGGTGCAGGCACTCTCTTGATAACTTCACGGAGTAGATTCTCTACTCCCTCACCAGTACGGCCAGAAACTAAAAGCACATCATTATAACTACAATCGAGTAATTGCATGACCTCTTCTCTGACTTCTTCTACCCTAGATAAAGGTGAGTCAATTTTGGATAATACAGGTATGATCTTAAGGCCTCCTTCACGCGCCATAGCGAGTGTAGTGAGAGTTTGAGCCTGGACACCCTGAGTCGAATCTACGAGCAATATAGAGCCTTCTACGGCCTTTAAAGCCCGAGAAACCTCATAGGAGAAGTCTATATGGCCAGGAGTATCAATAAGGTTTAAAACATATTTTTGACCATCTACTGTGTGCTCCATGCGCACAGGTTGCATCTTGATAGTGATACCCCTCTCCCGCTCGAGCTCCATAGAATCTAGGACCTGATCCCGCATCTTACGGCTCTCTATGGTATGAGTAATTTCAAGCATACGATCAGCCAAGGTAGACTTACCGTGGTCAATGTGCGCTATTATTGAAAAGTTTCTAATGTGTTTTAAGTCCATATTATTCTAAGAGTCCACCAGTCTGGTGCTCCCATAAGTTAGCATAAAAACCTTTTTTATTTAAGAGTTCTTTATGTGTTCCTTCTTCCACAACCTTACCTGCATCAAGTACTATAATTCTATCCATTTTTTGGATTGTAGATAATCTATGAGCTATAACAATGGCAGTCTTACCTTTCATTAACTCCTCAAAGGCTTCTTGAATGTAAAATTCGCTTATGCTATCCAAAGATGAAGTCGCTTCGTCTAACACAAGTATTGGTGCATCTTTTAGCATAGCTCGAGCAATAGCCACACGCTGTCTCTCACCACCAGAAAGCTTTACCCCACGTTCACCTACCAAGGTATCATATCCATGTTGCAATTTTGAGATAAATTCATGCGCATGAGCTTTTTTTGCAACTTTAATCATATCTTCTTCTGAAGAATTAGGACTAGAATACATAATGTTCTCTCTTATAGTTCTATGAAATAAGACTGGTTCTTGAGAAATATATGAAATACTTTGGTGCAAATCATCTTGGGTAATATTTCTAATGTTTTGTCCATCAATTAAAATTTCTCCCGAAGAAATATCAACAAAACGCATAAGTAATTTTGTAATGGTAGTTTTACCAGAACCAGAGTGTCCTACTAATCCAACTTTTTCACCTTTATTAATTCTCAGAGAAAAATTATTTAACACCTCTACCCCGTTCTTATACTCAAAAGAAATATTTCTTATTTCAATATCACCTTCTTTTATTTTAGATTTTTCTGGATTTTCAGGATCAACCACATCTGGAATTTTTTTAAATATATCAACCATCTCTTTCATGTCTGAAGATGCTTCAGTAAATCTAATCATTGCTCTACCTAGGTCCCAAAAATAATTACCTAAGGTTATAGAGTAACTTTGAATTAATAAAAACATACCAGCAGTGATTTTTCCAGAAACCCAAAGTCCTACAGCTAGAAACAAACAAAACACTTGGACAAAAACTACCAATATAGATTGGACAATCTGTTGTTTATTAGCCATATTCCATGCCTTAAAACGTAACAAATCTTCCTCTTTTGTTACTTTTTTAAAGTTTTCAATTTCCCTAGCAGAAGCAGAGGAAGCTTTTGTGGCTAAAACGTTTGTTAATGCATCAGCAATATAACCAGTGACTATGGAATCCATATTTGCCTTATCTGTACATGCCTTTATTGTCTTTCTGGACATCAGAATAATAATCGAAGAATAAATAACATAAACAATCAAAAAAACTAATGCGATAGGAGGAGACTGAAAGAAAAACACCGTAAAAATAGAGATAAAGGAAATAAATGGTTGCCAAAAGTTATCAAGAGAAACATCATGCATAACCTCAAAAGACTTAACGAATTTCTTTGATTTATTTACCAGCGAACCAGAAAAACTATCTGCAAAAAAAGAATACGAATGATTTTGCAAGTTGGAGAAAGTTAAATCAATTAAACCTTTCATAACTCTAGACTGAAATTTTGTCACAAGATATTGGCCCAAACGCATTAAAGTATTAGCGACAATAAAACAAATAGCTATAATCGCAACATATTTGAAAAGCGAGCTTACTAATAACTGTCTATCTACCCCAGACGTAGAAACCAAATCAATGATTTTTTTATAAAATATAGGAATAATGGTATTAGATAAAAGTGGCCTAGAAACATATAAAAAATAGATCAGGAAAAACGTCTTCCGGTGTTTGGAAATAGTTGGCCAAATATATAAAAAAGAATCTTTTAAATTAAACATAAAATTAGCCTATGGCTAGGCATTTCATAATTCTACCACAAAAAGCTTAATTTTAAAGCCCTTCTTGAGAAGGTGGTAAAACCCTAGCTTTCCAAAATTTGGTATGCAGAGTATCGAGCACTTCTTTCAATTCCTCACTCTTTAGCAAGTAAAGCACCAGAATTGCAGCCGTGATACCTATAATTCCCGAAATAAAGCCTTGTAAGAAAACTCCCCAAAAAGTAGTCGTGCCGAAAATCGGAGATAAAATACCGAGGCTGACATAAGCTACCAAACCCAGACAAAACGATGCACCTAGACTTTGGAAAAATGTTTTGGTGATGAAAGATTCATTAGGCATAAAATCTCTCTTCACGAAAAGCCAGTGTAAAACGAAGTTTAAAATAGTCCCGACAGAATAAGCGAGTGGCAACATCAAGACTTCAGTACCGTCGATATCACTCACCTTTAGCAATGACTCTATAAAATATCTAAACACTAATACATTTTCAAAAAGATGAATAAATACATAAGATAAGATGATGATGAATACTGAGCAAAGGAAATTCACGATTAGTGGGCGCTTGGTGTCACCAGTCGCATAATAAGATCTAGAAAGTAGGGTGATCATACCTTGAGCTAAGATAGACACAGCAAATATTGCCAAGCAAGCTGCTACCAATCTAGTATTTGCCCAAGAAAATGACCCTGAACCCAAAATCACACGCACCACCTGTGCTCTAAGTACGATAAAAAGAAAAATTACTGGCAAAGACCAAAACACTATAGCTCTAGATGTTTTCTTGAGATGCATTTTAAAATCTTCAATCTTACCAGCACTAAAACTCTTGGCCAAGGTCGGAAAAGCTGCTACTGCATAAGAAATACCTATGATATTGAGTGGTACAGATTGCAAATTGAAAGCAAGGTTGAAAATTGAAATAGATCCACTCTTTAAAAAAGAAGCAAGAGAAATAATAGAAACAAGAGCAATGTTATTAAAAGCCATACCCAGAGTACGAGGCAAGGATGTCTTGGCCACTTCCTTAATTTCTTTCATATTTACAGATTTGGAAAATTTAGGAGTAAAACCTGAATCACTCGCAGACCAAGCTTGTACCAAGAAATGCAAAAAAGCTCCAAAAGCCACCCCTAAGCCCAAACCATAAATACCGAAAATAGGATAAAGAAATAAAATACCAGAGATGATGCCAATATTGTAAAAAATAGGACTGAGAGAATAAATGAAAAATTTATGGAAAAGCTGGGTGACTGTGCCAAATAAATTTGATAAACCCATAAATATAGGAGACAGGAGCATGATGCGAGAAATTGTTATCACCTGTCCTTGATAAAAAGGTGTAAATCCTGGAGCTATATAAGAAATAAGGTGTGGCATCAAAATAAAAGCTAATAAGGCCACAGCAATCATCAGCATAAAAAAAGCAGTGAATACATCGTTTAGATATTTTTGAGCTTTGTCGGTAACCCTGTCCCCATCCATCCTAGCTACAATATAAGGCACCAATACAGTAATAGATGCCAATGAAGCTATACAAATAAATATAAGATCTGGCACCCGGAAAGCAGCATAATAAGAATCTAGTGATGGAGATGGACCTATAAAATGCGCAAATGCCCTATCACGAAATAGGGCTAAAATTTGCGACACAATAGTAAGCAAACCTAAAAGAAGAGCGGCTTGGGATATATTCCCATACTCTTTATTAAAGATTTTTAAAATCTTTTCCATTCAGACTAATTGCCACCTTTTAGAGTGTCTACGTATTTTATAAGATCTTTGTTATCTGGTGCTAAGTTTAGTGCACGCTGTGCATACTCTAATGCATCACTACTACTACCCTCACTCTTTGAAATCTGAGACAAGATGATAAGAGCATCAATAAAATCAGGTTTTAGACTTAAAGCTTTATTGGCTAAATCTTTTGCTTCCTTGGTCTTACCATTTGATAGATAAGCACGAGCAATAGCAAGATCTATACCTGGATTTAGAGGATTTAGATCAGATGCAGATTGATAAGCCTTCTCTGCTTCATCATAAGCACCTTTTACTCCGATAGCACCTGCTACACTGTACACATTACCCAATGCTTGGAAGTTTAAGTAATTTTTATCATTGTAATTTTTAGCACCAGTAGCACCCACTAATGCTTGATTAAAGCTCTCTTGAAGACTAGCCTTATCAGCATCAGAAAGTGAAGAAGCATCTTTACTCAAAAGAGAGTTCAACTTGAGCAAGTAAACTTGAGCATAAGCTCTCATATAAAGATCATTTTGATGTAAAGACAATGCTCGAGTGATAGAGCTCTCAGCTATAGGTAATGTCTCTGCTTGTACAGCCTTGCTGAAATAAGACACTGAAGCAAAACGCTCGACATACTTAAATGCTGCAGCTGCAGACAAAATCATCACTAAAACCAAAGACAATATAAAGAAGAAGCTCTTGCGGTGGTCATCCAAGAAATTTATTTCAGCCTCTGTCTTTTCTCTATTAGCTACAAGACCGACAAATACACCAGTAAAAGCCACTGCAAGTAAGAATATCACTGGACTAGAACTAGCGTAAAAGAAAGATGCGAGGAATAAATAAAGTGACAATAAGAAGAAAGCTACAGTTTCTCTATGAGTAGAAAACTTTACACCTGAGAACAAAGCTCTAAAACCAGCTTTGAAGAAATAAAAGAAGAACATAATCCAAGCTAAAATACCCAAGATTCCAGTAGTAGCCATAAAGGTAGTAATATTTCCAGAACCAGAACTAAATGAAGAATCCCAGAAAGGACTGTTGTTTATGGAAGCTGGTCTATACATAGCCCAAAGCTCACTAAATCTATTTGGACCAATACCTAGAATAGGGTGTGCTTTTAGTGCTCCTTTAGTGACAGACATAGTAGCAC
>CAZFKY010000014.1:0-13854 GCA_964519485.1 uncultured Candidatus Saccharibacteria bacterium
ATTTTCTTCTGTTCGGTCTACTTTCGAACATGAGCTATCATTGGTTGCACTTATAGATTTCGGGGCATCTCGCACCAAGCTTTCAATGGTAGAGTTCGGTATGGTGAAGAGCTATCACACTATCGACAGAGGTGGTGCTGATATTACAGATTCTATTTCTAAAACTCTTAGTATTGCTTTTGCAGATGCAGAAAAGATGAAAAAAGAGTTTGGTCTTTTTGGTAATCCTGCAGAAAAAAGTTTGGCAGATATTATAAAGCTTCATACTGATTATATTTTTTCTGAAGCCAATAATGCTATTTTGGCTTACGAGAGAAAATACAGCAAGACTGTTAGCAAGGTTATCTTGACTGGAGGTGGGGCGCTCATGAAAGGATTAAAAGAAGTAGCTACAGAGAATTTTCGTGCAGAGATTGAGCTAGGCCATCCTTTTTCCAAGGCAGACGCACCTCCATTTTTAGATAAAGTACTTGCTACCATGGGTCCAGAGTTTGCTGTTTCTATAGGTTTGGCTTTACGAAAATTACAATAAGTGAGATAATAGAAAGAGAATAGTATAAAGAAATGGAGCAAAATTTTCAAACATCATTCATACCTAAAAAACCGATTATAGCTGAGCGGGCTGTTTCGACGAGCTCAGTTTCTTTTTCTCTCATAATTTCTATTTTTATAATGTTTACATTATTGATCGGTTCCGGAGGCCTTTATTTCTACAAAGGTATTGTGGGTAAAAGTATTGATCAGAAAAAATCTGATTTAGATAAAGCTCGCAATCGTTTTGAACCTAAAACAATTTCTTTGTATCAAGTATTAGATAAACGTCTTAAATCTTCTACAGAAATTTTATCCAAACACGTGGCAGTGTCTCCCATATTTCAAGCTTTACAGGATGTGACTTTGAAGACTGTACGTTATACCAAATTTTCTTACTCTTTAAGTGATGAAAAAAATGCAAAAGTAGAGGTCAAGATGAGCGGAGTTGCCATCGGTTACCGTTCTATTGCACTCCAAGCAGATGTATTTGCCAAAAATGCAACTTACGGAAAATATTTTATTAACCCAGTTTTTTCAAATCTATCACTAGACAATAGCGGTAATGTTATCTTTGATCTTACTTTTTCTGTAGACCCTACATTTATAGATTATGAAGAGATTTTGAAAAGAGCAGAAGCGGAGCCAGACATTACTAATTTAAATAAAACATCGAATTAATTTATGTTTAAATTTTTAATGCCAAGTATTTTAATAGGAATTACTGTAGCAATATTTATTACTTTTACTCGTCCTTTATATACAGATATTACAGATTTGCGTTCAAGTATGGCTGCATACGATGAAGCACTAAATAATTCTAAGTCGCTTGAAATTGCTCGAGATAAATTGACCCAGAAATATAATTCTATTGGTAATGAGAATCTAAGTAGGCTTGAAAAATTGTTACCTCCTAGTGTTGACAATATTCGTTTGATTTTAGAGATAGAGAAGCTTGCCACAGCTTATAGTATGTCTATTAAAGATGTAAAATATTCTGCTGAGCCAACAGAAAAAGATAAAGCGAATACCAATGTGGTGCAGGGAGGCATAGCCCAAAACGTCCAAAAAGATTACGGCGTCTGGACTTTACAGTTTTCTACCGAGGGTTCTTATAGTAATTTTATATCTTTTGTTAAAGATATTGAGAATCATTTACGTATTGTAGACATTGCTAGCGTCAATTTTTCAGTCGATAACACTACAAGCACATTAGCTAATAGTTCTAATTCTTCAACAAATGTAGGCAATCTGGATTCATATAAATACGATTTTACTATTAAAACTTATTGGTTAAAAAATTAAAATGTCATCAAAAATAAAAAATGCAATAATCTTCCTTTCTATTGGTATCGTACTTATTTTGGTATATGTATTTTTAATTCGCCAACCTGCTGATCAAGGTAATTTGGTCTCCACTGGAGTGGATACATTACAACCCGCGCCTATTACACCCGCTACTCCATCCTTAGATCAAGATTTTCTACCGCTCTTACTTAGTGTAAAGAGTATGACTTTGAATGATGATATTTTTAAAAACAAAGCTTTTGAAAGTCTAAGTGATACCAGTATTGATTTAAACCAAGATAGCCCAGAAGGACGTAGCAATCCTTTCGCTTCTTTTGGATCTGACGATCTTGTAAATACAAATTCAAATTTAACTTTACCTATAGATTTAGATACTACAATACCAACCACAAAACAAAATACTTTGTTAAAGAACCTAACTAACTAATATGAGTTTTTTAGAAGAACTTGTAAAAAAAGGCATAATACAACAGGCACAGATAGCTGATATAAAAAATCACGCCCGTGATAAATTTGAAGGAGACATAGATCAGGCTCTGCTTGAGGTTGGTATTAATGAAGATACTATTCTGGAAATCAAGGGTAGTTATTTACAAATTCCTGTTAAAAAAGTAAACGCTCAAGATATTGCTTTTGATTCCTTAAAATATATTTCTGAAGATTCTGCAAATCACTATGGTTTTGCCCCTATTCAACTAAAAGATGGAGCCCTCGAAGTGGGTGTTACAAATCCTGAGAATATTCAAGCTATGGACGCCCTACAATTCATCTCTAGTAAAATCGGTATTCCATTTAAACTTTTTCTAATTTCTAAAGGAGATTATAAAAATATCATGGAGAGTTACAAGGGTATAGGTAGCCAAGTTGATCAAGCTTTGAAAGAACTTAAGGATGAAGAAGGTGGGGATACCATGAAGGGTGTAAGTGAAGAGAATCTAAGTAAAGAAATAGACAATATTAAACCCGGCGAGGATAATAAGCTTGTTGAAGATGCTCCAGTTATTAAAATAGTTGCAGTTATTTTAAGAAATGCTCTTGAAGGCAGAGCTTCTGATATTCACATTGAGCATACTGGAGACAAGGTAAAAGTTCGTTTTCGTGTAGACGGAAGTCTGCACACTTCTATAGTTTTACCACCTAATGTTTATAGTGGTATTGTTGCCCGCATTAAAATTTTAGCTAAATTACGTCTAGATGAAAAAAGAAAACCCCAAGACGGATCTTTTAGTGCAAATATCGATGGTCACAAGATTGATTTTCGTGTTTCTACCATGCCGGCTTATTATGGAGAAAAAGTGGTGATGAGAATTTTGGATTCTGAAAAGGGGGTAAAACCTCTCGATCAGCTCGGTCTTTCAGTGGCAAATCTTACTCTCCTTCGAGAGTCTCTAAAAAGACCTTTCGGTATGATATTGATCACTGGTCCTACTGGCTCCGGTAAATCTACTACTTTGTATTCTATGATGAATGAACTCGATAAAGACAGGAGCAATATTGTTTCCTTGGAAGATCCGGTGGAGTATCATATGCCTGATATAAACCAGTCTCAAATGATGCCGGAGATTGGGTATACTTTTGCTTCGGGCCTTCGTTCTATTTTGCGTCAGGACCCGGATGTGATCATGGTGGGAGAAATACGTGACAAAGAGACTGCACAGCTAGCTATTCAAGCTGCTCTTACTGGCCACCTTGTGCTTTCTACTTTGCATACCAACAGTGCGGTAGGCGCCATCCCGCGCCTTATTGATATGGGTGTGGACCCATATCTCATCGCCCCAACTCTTATTTTATCTATCGCTCAGAGATTGGCTCGTACTACTTGCGAGTCTGCGCGTAAAGAGGTGCCGATGGACCCTAGTATTAAAGTTCAAATTGAGGAGCAGTTTAAAGATTTGCCCGAACAATTTAAATCTGTTATTAAACTCACAGATAAAATGTATGATACAGTGCCATCACCAGAATGCCCTTCTGGTACTAGGGGTCGTGTTGCTATATGCGAGATGTTTAAAGTAGATAAAGAGATGCAATCAGTTATTTTAAAGAGTCCAGTAAATTCAGAGATTTACAAAGTTGCTCGTAAAAATGGAATGTTTACTATGAAAGAGGATGCCATGCTCAAAGCCATAAATGGTATTATTCCATTTACTGAAGTTTATAATTTTAGTGATGAGAATGAATAATTTTAAGGTTTTTGCCTTAAGATATACTTGTTGATATAATAAGTCTATGGAAGGAGAAAAAAAGAAAATTTTAATAGTAGATGATGATAATTTTCTGTTGGATATGTACGCACTTAAATTTAGTCAGAATAATTTTGAAGTGTATACAGCTTCAGGTGGACTTCAAGCTATCAATAAGTTAAAAGAAAATTTAAACCCTGCAGTAATTTTAATGGATATAATCATGCCTGAGATGGATGGTTTTGAGATGTTGGCCAAGATTAATGCTGAAAAATTATCTCCAGATTCTGTAAAGATAATTTTGTCCAACAAAAGTCAGCAATCTGATATTGAGCAGGGTGCTAGTCTGGGTGTAGCAGGATATATAGTAAAGGCAAACTCTACTCCTGCTGAAGTGATTGAACAAGTTGTTAAAATTTTAAATGCAAAAAAATAAAAATTATTTATGGATTACAAAAAGGAATTAGAAGATTTAATACTGACAGTTATTAGAGAAGGAGGTTCCGATCTTCACCTCGGGGCTCTTCGAGTACCGATAATACGTGTAGCAGGTGAATTAATTTTTCTAACTAAACATGCCCCTTTTTCTAAGGAAGATATGATGGGTATTTTGGGTGTAGCTATTGATACTAAGAAATTAGAAAAATTTAAAGAACAACAAGAGATAGATTTTGCTTTTGATTACAATAAAGGTGAGGCGCGTCTGCGTGGCAACGCTTTTTTTCAAAAAGGTCTAGTTTGTATGGTTTTTCGGTTGGTGCCAAAGGTTCAAACTCTTAAAGAGCTCTTATTGCCTGATATTTTATCGGATATAGCTAAAAAGAAGCAAGGGTTCTTTTTGGTTGTTGGTCCGGTTGGTCAAGGTAAATCCACCACTTTGTCTTCAATGGTAAATCTTATTAACAATGAACAAGCTAGAAATATCGTAACTATCGAGGACCCAATCGAGCATGTGTATACACCAAATAAATCTATCATATCTCAGAGAGAGGTAGGCATAGATACTTCTGATTTTCATACAGCCTTAAAATCTGTTTTTCGTGAAGATGTGAATGTTATCATGATCGGCGAGATGCGTACTCCGGAGACTATTTCTACAGCAGTTACCGCAGCAGAGACTGGACATCTCGTCTTGTCTACACTACATACAAACAACGCTTCTCAGACCATAGATAGAATCATTGACTCTTTCCCAGCAAATCAACAAGATCAAATTCGTACCCAATTGTCTTCCTCTTTACTAGGTATATTCTCTCAGCGTCTTATACCTAGGATTGCAGGTGGTTTGGTTCCAGCTTATGAATTACTTTTAAACAATAATGCTGTAGCTAATCTGATTCGAGAAAAAAGAACTCACGAGATAGATGTAGTGATAGAGACTGGTACTGAAGCTGGTATGGTTGATTTGAATAGATCCTTACTTGATTTGGTTCGCCGAGGTGAGATTTCTATAGAAAGTGCTTATCAATATTCTCTAAACCCAAAAGGTTTAGAAAGAATGATGTAATATACTTGTCCCGTACTAAATTTTTGAGTACGTGGTATAATGTTGATATTAACAGGTAAAATTTTAGTACTGGGATGTTATTTAAATATAAAGCTGTAGATGAAGAGGGAGTAAACAAAGAAGGTGAAATAGATGCACCAAATCGTGACATGGCCATCTCTGGACTTCAGAGACGTAGCCTTGTAGTAATTTCGATCACCGAAGAATCAGAATCCAAATCTATATTTAAGTTATCTTTTTTTGAGAAAGTTTCCAATAAGGACGTGGTCATTCTTTCTCGCCAGATTGCTACTTTGTTTGAAGCTCAAGTTTCTGCCCTCAAAGCTTTTTCTATGCTTGCTGCTAATGCTGAAAATAAACTTTTAGGTAGAAAACTTACTCAGATAGGCGATGATTTACAAGCCGGCTTATCTATTTCTGCATCTTTATCTAAACACCCCGATATTTTTTCTGATTTTTACATCAACATGGTAAAGGTGGGAGAGGAGACAGGTAAATTAAATCAAACATTTTTACATTTGGCTTTGTACTTAGACCGTCAATATGCCCTTACTTCCAAAACTAAAAACGCTCTTATCTACCCTATCTTCGTGGTCTTTACTTTTTTTGTGGTGATGACTTTGATGTTTGTGGTTGTTATTCCCAAATTGGCTTCTATTATCCTTGACTCAGGTCAAGAGATTCCTGTGTATACAAAAATAGTTATTGCTGTATCGAATGTCTTTGTTCATTATGGATTTTTGGTTTTAATTTTTATTATCTTGCTTGGTATTTGGCTTTGGAGACTTTCTAATACTCAAGCCGGCAAGATTTATCTTGATCAATTTAAACTCACTGTGCCTTTGGTTGGAAACTTATATAAAAAATTATATCTTTCTAGAATTTCAGACAATATGGATACGATGCTAACTTCTGGTGTGCCTATTGTGAGAGCTATTGATATTACTTCCAATGTGGTAGGTAGTCATGTGTATAATGAAGTTTTAAAAAATGCTGCTGATGCGGTGAAGTCCGGCTTGGCTCTTTCAGCTGCTTTTGAACGCCATCCTCATGAGATGCCTGGAATTATGGTACAGATGGTGAAAGTGGGCGAGGAGACCGGATCACTCGGATCAATTTTGAAAAATTTGACTGAATTTTATAAAAGAGAGGTTGATGATGCCATCGATACCTTGGTAGGCATGATTGAGCCTATAATGATCGTGGTTTTAGGTCTCGGTGTAGGTATACTTTTGGTTTCTGTACTTATGCCTATATACAATATGGCAGGTGGTATTAGCTAGCTTATAGCATACAGGTTTTAGCTTTTAGGGAATTTTTTGAAAGCTGGTAGCTAATAGCTAAAAGCTATCCTGTGGATAACTAATTTGCACCTATATTTTTTCCGCCATGTTATAATATGAGTATTAATAAGTCGAATTTTCGTTTATGTGAATATAAACGGATTATTATAAATTAATATTAATTAAATTGTTTTTATGAAAAAAATGAATCTTCAAAAAGGTTTTACCTTGATTGAACTTTTGGTCGTGGTTGCTATCATCGGTATTTTGGCTTCAGTTGTGCTTTCTTCACTAAACACAGCTCGTGCAAAGGGTGCTGATGCTGCTATTAAGGCAAATTTGGCTAATATCCGTGCTCAAGCTGAGATCCTTTATGATACAAATGGTAACTACACAGGTTTGTGTACAAACACTGTAGTCGCAAATCAAACAGCAGCTGCTGCTAGTGCATTGGGTGGTACTGTTGTAAATACTCTTGCTACTGCTGGTACAGCTACTACTGTTGTATGTCATGAAAATACAACTGTTTGGGCAGTTTCTTCAGGTACAAAAGTTACTCCAGCGAATGCTTGGTGTGTAGACTCTACAGGTGCATCAAAGGGTATAACTGGTGCTTTCTTGGGAGCTTCTGTTACTGCTTGTCCTTAATTCTTTTTTAAAGACACAAACAAAAAACACCCTTTTGGGGTGTTTTTTGTTTGTGTCTTCGTGATATAATATCAATATATGAATTACAAAAGAGGTTTTACTTTAATTGAGCTTTTGGTGGTAGTAGGCATTATTGCGGTGATGGCTAGTCTTACTTTGGGTTATTTGTCTAGTGCTAGAAAAAAGGGCAATGATACAGCAGTAAAAAGCAATACGCAGACAGTGAGAGCTTTGTCTGAGATTTTTTATTTAGACAATTCCGCTTCGTATTTACCAGCGGGTGGGTCAAATTTTGCCCCTGCTACTTGTCCTTCTTATAATGCTGCTGGTACGAATATGTTTGCTATAAATAGTAAAATATCTGCTGCTCTTACTGAGGCTGTGGCTAGGGGTAATGGATCAAGTTCTTGTGCAAATTCTTCCAGTGCTTGGGCTATCGCTATAGGTTTAAATTTGGATGCTACTAAATCTTGGTGCATTGATAATTCTGGTAGGGCTACTGTGGTGTCTTTTATACCATCAGCTGCGATTAATAGCTCAACTTATTTATGTAATTAATTTATGATTTATCTTCTTACATTCTTCTTTTTTATTATCGGTCTTGTTTTCGGCTCTTTTTTAAATGTAGTTATCTATAGATTTAATACAAATAAAAGCTTGGGGGGCAGGAGCGCTTGTGTTTCTTGTAGTAAAAAACTTTGTTGGTATGAATTAATACCTCTTTTTTCTTTTATTGCTTTAGGGGGACGTTGTCTTGTGTGTAAAAGTAAGATCTCAAATATTTATCCTATTGTAGAGCTTGTAACTGGGCTCGTATTTTTAGGTCTTTTTTTTAAATTTGAAAATTTATTCTTTCTTTCTGTTCCCGTTTTTATTTTTACCTATGTTTACTATGCTTTGATGTTTTCTATTCTTATAGTGATAGCCTTTTATGATTTGAAACATAAAATAATACCAGATTTACTATCTATATTGTTAGGTTTATTTTCTTTTGCTGGGATATTCTTTTTTGATGAATATGGTTTTATGATTCATATGCCTAGGATTATAGATTTTTTCTCTGGTTTTATTATTGCTTTGCCCTTCTTATCTTTTTGGCTGGTATCAAAAGGCAGATGGATGGGCTTAGGGGATGCAAAACTAGCAGTAGGCCTTGGATTTTTATTAGGTATTTCTAGGGCTCTTTCCGGTATAATTTTGTCTTTTTGGATAGGTGCGTTGGTAGGAATATTTTTATTAATTTTTAATAAAACTTATAAAGCCAAGAGCGAAATACCGTTTGCTCCATTTATGGTTTTAGGTACTATTTTGGCTTTTCTTTTTGAACTACACTTACTTCCTTTTTTTTAAAAAAATGATTTTATTTTTTAAAAAAAATAAAATAAATTTAAGTAAATTACCACAGTCCCAAGCTGGTATGACTTATGTGGAGCTCATTGTGGTTCTCAGTATTTTTTCTGTTATGTCTAGTATTGTGGCTTTTAATTATGGAGCTTTTCAATCCAGAATTGATATAAAAAATTTGGCAAATGATATTGCATTAAAAGTAGTCGAAGCCCAGAAATCTTCCTTGTTTGGTAAATTTCCACGACCTGATCTGCAGGTGGGTTTGTCTACAACATGGAAGCCATCTTATGGCGTATATATAAATCCTGCCACAGACAATAAATCTTTTCTATACTTTGTGGATTTGGATCAGAATGGCGGTATTCATAATCCCACTTGTGCAGCTTATAATGATGAATGTTTAGAGAAAATAACTATTACTAAAGGCAATTATGTTTCTAGTATTGATGCTTATTACCAAGAGGGCAATGATGCTACTAAAGTAAATTTAGCTGATATCGCAGTAACTTATTCTAGACCTAGCTCTGGTGCTATCGTTAAATCTACCACTGTTTTTAATACTAATTTCTTATATGTTCAAATAAAGATTATGACCCCGAGTGCTACTTATTCTAAAATAAAGATTTATCAATCTGGGCGAATACAGATAAATTAATATGTTTCAACAAAAAACACAACCTGGTTACACTATTATCGAGACCATGATCTCAGTATCACTATTTTTGATTATTGTCATGTCTGGTATGGGTGCTCTTCTCAATGCGAATGCTCTTCATCAAAAATCTCAAGATATCCGTTCTATTATGGATAATTTGAGTTTTATAACCGAAGATATGTCTAGAAGTCTCCGAACTGGACGCAATTATCATTGTGGTGATTCTGTAGGGATTGAAACTCCTAAAAGTTGCTCTGCTGGAGGTATTCTTTATTTTGAAGAAGCTATTACTGGTGTCTCTGGTAATGCCGTTGATCAATGGGGTTATAAGATAGAATCCACAGATGGTGGCACTACTTTTAATATTAGTAAAACTGTAGACGGGGGATCAAATTGGGTGCAATTAAACCCTCCTGAAGTTGTCTTAAAGTCTTTTTCTGGTTTTGGGGTTTTAGGTGCTGAAGCCTATTCTGCTAATTCTCAGCAACCTTTTGTGATTATGAGATTGATCGGTACAATTACCACTAAAACAATAGTAACTCCTTTTTCAATACAGACTTCTGTATCACAAAGAGTGTTAGATATTTAATATGAAAAATTATTTTATTAAAAATAAATATAATTCTGGTTTTACTTTAGTAGAAACCTTGGTTGCTACTTCGATTTTTACCATGTCTCTTTTGGGTTTAATGTTTGTACTTACGGATGGTATTGCGGATAGTACTTATGCTAAGAAAAAAGCAAATGCAGCTTATTTAGCTCAAGAAGGTATAGAATATGTGAGAAACATACGGGATACTTATGTTCTTTATTCTTCTTCTGGGGCTCAGGCTGGCTGGGATGCTTTTGTGACCAAGATGACCAGTGCTGGAGCTGCTTGTAACACAGCGAATGGTTGCTATATCGATGAGCAGTATTTATATTCTCATTGGAATGATAATGCGCAGCCTATGACCGGTGTATCAGTGATAGCTTGCGGAGGTACTTGTGCACCACTTTTGTACGATTCAACTAATGGTAAGTTCAGTTATATTTCTGGGACTGACTCTGGCTTTAAGAGAAAGATAACTTATACAGCGGTAAATGCGAATGAGGTAAAGATAACCTCGACTGTATACTGGACCCAGGGTTCTGGTTCTTATAACCTTTCTTTTTCAGAGAATTTATTTAATTGGGTAGAGTAATATGATCAAAAAACATTTCCAAAAAAATAGAGGTTTCGTAATATTATTTGCAGTGACATTGTCGGGTATATTACTCGCTATTACTTTAGGTGTTTCTAATATTGCTTTTAAAGAGTTGAGTTTTGGTACTTCTGCTCGAGATACAAACAATGCTTTTTTTGCTGCTGATTCTGGCATAGAGTGTGCCCTGGTTTATGATAAAAGTACTCCAGCCAACAATGCTTTTACTGGTAGTGCTTCTATGAACTGCACAGGCGTGCCAGTGACCTTGACTGGTTCTGCGCCAGACTGGAGATTTGTATTGAATAATTTAGGATCCAATTCACAGAGTTGTGCTATTGTTACCATAAATAAAGATACTGTTACCAACGCGCCTTATACCATCACCACTGTAATATCTAAAGGTTACAATATTGGTGATGCTGGCACTTGTGCATCTACTAGTTTGAATAGAGTAGAGCGTGAAATTAAATTGACTTACTAATATGGATCATGATGAAGCTTTTAAAAGAATAAAAAAACTTCGAGAGGAGATAGCACGCTTGCGTGAAGAATACCATGTAAAGAATAACCCTACCGTTACCGATGATGTGTATGATTCTTTAAGTAAAGAATTAAATCTTCTTCTGAAAGATTTTCCAGAATTCATAGACGAGAATGCTCCTGAGCGCAGAGTGGCTGGCAAGGCTTTAGATAAATTTGTAAAAGTGGAGCATAAAAATAGGATGCTATCTTTGAATGATGTTTTTTCTTTTGAAGAATTGTCTGATTGGAAAAAAAGAGTAGAGAAGTTACTTTCTAAAAATAGTAAATTTAATTATTTTTGTGAGATAAAATTTGACGGATTGGCAGTATCTCTTATTTATGAAAATGGTGTTTTTGTGCGTGGTGCAACTAGGGGAGATGGTTTTGTGGGAGAAGATATTACAGAAAATTTAAAAACTATACATTCTATACCTTTAAAATTAAAAGCACCATATCCAAAATACATAGAAGTGCGAGGCGAAGCTCTAATGTCTAAAAAGACTTTGGAAAAATTAAATAAAAAAGCAGAAAAAGAAGGGAAGGTTCTTTTTGCAAACACTAGAAATGCAGCTGCCGGTTCTTTGCGCCAGCTCGACCCAAAGCTCGCCAGCGAGAGGCAGCTCGACTTTATGTCTTATGATATTGCTGAAATTTCCCCTGAAGTTAAATTAAATACTCATTCTGAAAAGCATGAGTATTTGAATAAGGTTGGTTTTCCTGTAGATAAACACGATGCTATTTGTTCAAATTTGGAAGAAGTTCAAGATTTTATTAAAAAGTTTGAGAAAATTAGACCTAATTTTATTTATGGCACCGATGGTGTGGTCATATCTATCGATGAGCTAAATTTGCAAGATATTTTAGGTGTAGTCGGCAAGGCTCCACGATATATGGCTGCATATAAATACCCAGCTGAGCGCGCCACTACTATAGTAAAAGATATAAGGGTAAATGTGGGTAGGACGGGGGTGATTACACCACTCGCCATCTTTGAGCCTACCTTGGTGGCGGGCTCTACTGTATCTAAAGCCACACTCCATAATATGGATCAAATAGAACGTCTTGGTTTAAGAATAGGAGATACAGTGGTGATAGAGAAAGCTGGCGATGTGATACCTAAGGTGGTAGAAGTGTTGGTAAATATGCGTAATGGTAAAGAGAAAATTTTTAAAATGCCATCTATTTGTCCAGCTTGTGGACATAAATTAGAAAAGACTGACTTGGTAGCTTATGTTTGTCCAAATAAAAAATGTTCTGCTAAAAATGAGAGATATATAGAGCATTTTGTTTCAGTGTTTGATATTTATGAGATGGGTCCAAAAGTTTTACGTAGATTTAAAGATGAAGGATTGATTACTGATGCTGCTGATATTTTCACTTTAGATAAAGGTGATATTGCATCCTTGGATCGTTTTGGTGAAAAATCTGCTGAAAATATTGTACAAGAGATAAAAAACAAAAAGAAAATATCCCTTTCTGGGTTTTTATGGGCGCTTGGAATACTCCATGTGGGAGAGGAGACTGCTCGAGATTTAGCTCAAAATTTTGGAACCCTAGATAAGGTAATGAAAGCCAGTAAAGAAGAATTGAATGAAATAGAAAATATCGGTGGAGCTGTGTCAGAGAGTCTGTATGATTTTTTTCAAGATAAAAATAATTTGCATTTTATTGAAAAGTTGAAGAAAAATGGGGTAGTGGTGGAGAAAGTAGATAAGAAAAGTATGGGCAAATTTTCAGGTATGATATTTGTACTGACTGGTACTTTAGCTACTATGTCTAGAGATATTGCTAAGGAACGTATACTTGCATTAGGTGGCAAGGTCGCAAGTTCTGTTTCTAGAAATACTTCTTATGTCGTTGCTGGAGAAGAGGCAGGGTCTAAGCTCGATAATGCAAAGAAATTGGGGGTTAAAGTTTTAGATGAAAAAGAATTTTTAAAGTTAATACAACAATAAAACCCCCGAAAGGGGGTTTTATTGTTTTTATTTACTAATTACTTTTTTTGTTTCGCATGGAGTGCATCAATCCATTTGCACCCTTGAAGTTTCTCAAGTGTTTGGACTCTATTTGACCATCAAAGATATTTGTAGCAGCAATATTTAGATCGCTCAATGTGCCTCGTACCATAATGGTGTCTCCGACTGCAATATTGGCCACTGTGATTACAGAAGGGTTTGTGTTTGGTGTAGCTGCAGCTTTCATTACAGTAGCTTTACTAGCATCCACTGTGTATTCTTTTTTATCCATACCAGTGACAATAATGACTGTACCAGTGATAGATTTGACTGTACCCACTACACCCTTTTTGCCATCCATTGGACGTTTCTTGTCAGGCATTTCATTGCCTGATCTTTCAGTCCTGTACATACCAGCCTGGCCATTTGAAGCCATGGCCGGACTAGCTAGGAATATAGCTGAAGCAATGAGGGGCATTACGATTAAATTTGCAATTGTTTTTTGTTTTTTCATATTTGTTTATTTATTTGAATAAGTTCAAAGTCTTAATATAAGCTTGAAAATTAAACTGATAAATTCGACTACACTTATATATACGAACAAAAACCCTTTTTGATGCAATATAGATGTGGTGTAATAAACCTTATTTGATGGCTTTTTTAAAAAAATAATGTAGATTTTAATTATGGAGGCGTCGCATAGCGGTCTAGTGCACCACCTTGGAAAGGTG
>CAZFKY010000015.1:0-3848 GCA_964519485.1 uncultured Candidatus Saccharibacteria bacterium
TAATATCCCCCAATCTACCTTTTGAGAGGTTCACGAGGAGAATTTTCTTCTCATCCATTATTTTACGGAAATTAAATACTGAGTTCTGCTGGAGGACCACTGGGCGCATAATGTCGTTTGATATAAAGTTATCAAACTTTGAAGAAATATACGGCACAAAGTTTGCCAAAGATTGATCTCCGGATGTCTGTTCTGCTGCAATCCAAAATTGTTTAATAATTGGATTCTTGCATTTCGCAAGCTTCATATCTCGAAAATCTTTATCTGCTAGGACTCTAGTGATCTCAAGCAAAGTCGAACCAGATTCTGGATCCTCCATAACCAAAAACGCACTATTTCTAAAATACTGCTCAAACATTGCTCCACCACCCACCTTCATATCAAAAAGCTTATTGAAAATACCCATCATCTCATTTACCACAAAAGTCTTTTGTTCAGGATATTTTGGATCATACTCGAGCATATTCAGGCCCATAGGGCGGGCGGTATAAGCAGGGTCAAAATAAATAACATCATCAATGCGTTCTTTCGGAATACGAGACAAGATGGTTTGAATATCAGTGCCGTGCGGATCAATATAACAACAACCATCGCCATTTTTAATATCTTGAGTAATCATGTTAAGCAAAATATTGGTCTTACCTGTACCAGTCTGACCAATAACATAAAAATGTCTCATACGGTCTTCTCTGGTCATGTGTATTTCTGTATCCTTGCCTCTATAGCTATTTATACCTAAGATAATACCCTCACTACCCATCTCCATAGGTGCCGGAGCAATACCAGCTTTGGTTTCTTTGAGTTGTGGCTGAGAAGTAAGACCTACTGGGAAATGAAAGATTGAGGCCATTTCTTTCAAATTGAGCGGTAACATTTTCTTATTGGTAAAAGTTCGGAAAGAAAAATCATGAAAAAGCTTTTTCAATTCCCCACCCTCGACTTCATCAAATACAATAGAATTACTAGCAGCTTCAGAAAACTGATTAAAGGATGATTCGATTTCTCTTAAAATTGACCTAGCTCTATCTTTCGTCTCACCAGAAGCTATTACTCTGATGTTGGCTTTCATAATACTGCTCTTTATTTTATTGCCGATCTTTTCTGCTGCGCCTTCATCCACCGCACGGCGACCTTTCATGTTCTTCTCTTTTTTATCTTCTTCTACCTTTCGTTCACCAAAAATCAAATCTTTACCTACTTTCAAAAAACCATGACTAAATTTATAGAAATTATCTGCAGCATGTTTTACTGAAACTCCATCTTTCACGTCATCAAGAATGATGTGAAATTCATTGATAAATTTATCTCCTGCAGGAGCTATCACCATCTGAATAGCTGCACCTTCACCTTTTGTTTTTAACTGAGAAAATACATTGAGGAGTGTATTCATCGGATCATGCTCGATATTGTCATAAGTCTTGAGAGGCATTACACCCTTTTGAGACAAAGTAGCATAAGCTCCAGCCGAGTCACCATCTTGATTAAAGATATTATAATCGTCAGTTACTTCATGAATCTTGGCATTGTGATAAAAAGCCAAGACTTGTTTTTCAAAAAGAGAAATGTGTTTATTTGGCACACCTGCATACACCACCACAGCATCTGTGTCTACAGATAGAGCTATCTCTAGAGTGAAATAATTCTCGCCTTCATTATTCCTACCTTCTGAAATAGAATGCATGCCAGCATAAAATTGCTCCATCGCACCGATGAATTCTTTAAAGCCTTTTTGTTTCTCTGTGTCATTTTCCCCAGGTGGTAGAGTGACCTCAAAGAGAGTCATGTTGAGTGGTTTGTAAAAAGGACTAGACTCTTTAAAATCTGACACCACTGCCCCAGTCTTTAAATATTGAATTAAAATCCTATGAAAATCATCATCTATATGCGGGTTGCCCATAGATTCCACTACAGATAAAGCATTCCTAATACCTTTAGTAATAACGAGGCCCAAAAGCTCTTCCATCACATTGTCATGATTCTCTGGTTTTAGTTTGAGCACTATTCCCTGCTCTTGTTTGTCTGTCATCATGTGATCCTTATGGAGGACTTCCTCTTTAGGAGTTTCTTTATACATAGAGACAATGTCACGTGCTGCATCCTCGGTAACATTTTCAAAATGACCTTTTTGTTTCAACTCCTCTTCCCTTTTTGCCACATGCTCACGCAGATAAGATAGCTCCTCATCGGGAGTCTTGAACTTCGGCATTTCTTTTAAGAAAGACGGTTCCATTCTCTATATTATACAATAAAAAAGTAAATTATGGTTTTATATCTTTTCTAAAATTTATAGTCATAGCATGAGCTTTATAGAAATTAAAATTTGAACCAGACATAGAGTCTATCTTCTGCTGAGTATCAATACCTAGTAATCCTACACTTTGCCCTGAAAAAGATTGGAGGTCAAATATAAAACCATATTTTTTATCATCCTCTTTGGGTAATGTCGGCACAGTGCCTATAAAAAATTTACTTTTATCCCCAGAAAAAACATCTCTCAAATTTTTCCTATCTTCTTCATTAGAAATCTTAAAACCATTATTTAAACAAAAATTTATCACTGCCAACTGCCTAGCTTCTACACCCAAAACTTGTGGGCCGTCTCTTTTCGCAGCTTCTAATACACCTTTCTCTATAGCTTTTAAAACATTGGAACCTATATTTTGACCACGATACTGATCTTTGACTAAACGATGTTGCAGGGTCCAGAAATTTGCATGTACAGGATCATACCCCTGTATACCTCTTATGGCTATAAAGTCGGCCATAGGATCACCCAACTTGGTATAAACACGAAAAGATAAATTAAGAGTACCTCCAGATATCCAACACCTAGATTCAAATTTTACATCTTTAGAATCTACAGCTTCTACAGCGAAAGAAAAATCTGGAACCTTGCCATCCAGTGTCTTAGCTATGACCTTTTCTACCACAGGACCCGCTAAACTCCAATCAATATCTAACTTATGTTCCACTACTCCCAAAGATTCATCTTTATAGTCATACATTTTATAAAGATCCGCTAGACTAGGCTTCTTTTCCCTACTTTCTAAACCTGAATTGGGTATAAATCTAGGAAACATAATTATCTTTTAGTTAAAATTTCTGGTTCTCCTTCTGTGATCAAAATAGTGTGTTCAAAATGGGCACTTTTTTTACCATCCGCAGTACGAATAGTATAACCATCATCATCTAGGGTGACATGCTTGGTGCCATTGTTTAACATTGGCTCAATAGCTACCACCATCCCAGGTTTTAATTTTACCCCTGTGCCCTTTTTACCAAAATTTGGTATATAAGGATCTTCGTGGATATATTTTCCTACTCCATGACCAGACAAAACTTCTACAATGCCATATTTTTTAGGCTTCACAAAACTCTCAATAGCATGACCTATATCACCTACTGTATTATCACCCCAAGCTACAGATATGCCTATTTCTAAAGCCTTCTCAGTGTCCGCTAATAACTTCATATTTTGAGCGCTAGCCTCACCTACTGGCACTGTGAGAGCCATATCAGTAAAAAGTCCGCCATGTTTTAAACCTAGATCAATAGATACTATATCTCCTTCTTTTAGGACTTTATTTTTATTTGGTATACCGTGCACTACTTCGTCATTTACTGACACACAAAGAGATGCAGGAAAAGATTTATCGGCACCTTCTGGTCGATAATTTAAAAAAGCAGGTTCATCTCCACCTTCTTTGATTAATTTAAAAGCATAATCATCCAAGTCTTTGGTAGAAATACCAGGACGAACCTTGTCTTTTACTTTATATAAAATAGTAGCCAAGCGCTTGCCACCCTCTCGGAGAGTCTCTATTTCTTTAGGTGTTTTTATTATTATC
>CAZFKY010000015.1:3948-13546 GCA_964519485.1 uncultured Candidatus Saccharibacteria bacterium
CCAAGAAAAGCTTCACCATTTAAACATTTTGCAAAATTTAAAATTGGTTTACCATTCATTATAATGACATCAAGTTTGGCTTCCTCTGCTAATTTTGAAGCAATCGGGTCGAAAGGAGCATTGAGTCCTGGAGTCCAATCACTCGGGATTATCTTCCGATAATTCTCCCAAGAAATTTTCTCAATCTTCTTTGCATTTTTATTCACCCTAGGATCGCTATCATACACATATTCCGCGTTTGAAAGATTTATGATCTTTTTCGCACCGAGTTGTTTTGCGAGCATGACGGCATCGTAATCTGTACTCCAACCTGGCTTCCAGCCACCCCCTACTACGATAGGTCTCTTGAAATCTACAGGTTGAGTTGGGTCTAAAATGATATGATCTTCAGAATGACCATCAAATAAAATACGGACAAACTCTGCATTAAGTCTGGTAGCATAGATACCTAGCCAATCTTGCTCATCATTTGAAAGCTCCACGATACCTTGCAAAGCATTTTGATATTTTCGACAAACCTTACCGCCACCAGTGATAATCACAAATTTCTTACCAGCTTTTACGTGAGATAAAATCAAATCACGAAACTCACGCAAAAAATCCACATCTATCTCCTCTGGGATGATGACTGAACCTCCTAATGAAATTACTATTGTTTCTGGTACCATTTTATAAATTTAAAGCTTTAATAATATCTTTATGAACATCTAAAATGCTCTGCTCACCATTCACGGTGTAAATACTATAACCTTTTTTATCTTTAAAATAATTCATAGAAGGCACTACTTTGTTCACATATTCATCAAATCTTTTTTCTATACCCTCCTTGGTATCATCCGCACGGCCCCGAGCTAGATTCCTCTTCATAGCTTCTTCTTTAGAAAGCTCTATATAAACTATTTTCACATCTTCACGCTTAAAGAATTTAACTTGAGCATCCAAGGTTTCAGACTGCACCAGGGTGCGAGGATAGCCATCAAAAATCAGATGCTTTTCTGGCTTTAGCGCTACTGCTAAAATATTTGTGACAATAGAGTCAGTAAGAAAGTCGGGTTGCAAATGACCGCGCTCCATAGATTCTTTTATGAGCTGACCTGTAAAGTTCTGCTCTTCTACGAGCCTGCGATATTCGTTGCCAGGATAAGCATACACGCACTCTTTACCGTCCTTGTTTTGCAAGTAATCCATGAGGAGCTTCACCTGGGTTCCCTTTCCAGAGCCGACTATACCAAAAAATACAAAAGTTTGCGGTTGCATATATATACACAATAGCGAATTTAAGCCCAAAAATCAATGTGGCTTTTAATTGTATTTTCGGTCTAAAATGTGTTTTAATTACTTTATATATGGAGAAAAAAGAAATAATTACAATCTGTGGAGGTCTGGGAAGCGGTAAATCTAGTACTGCAAAAATGGTGGCGAGCAAGCTCGGTTTTGAGCATTTTTCTTCTGGCGACTTTTTTAGACAAGTAGGATTAGAACTGGGTCTATCTATAAACGAACTCAACAAAAAAGCAGAGACCGATCCTAGTATAGATATAAAAACAGATGAAAAATTGAGAGATATGAATAATAGGAGCAAAGTCGTAATAGACTCTCGGACAGCCTACCATTGGATACCACAATCATTTAAAGTATACCTAGATCTGCCTGTAGATATAGCAAAACAAAGAATATTAAATAGTATAAAAGAAAATAAGCTACGCCAGCAAAGTGAGCAATCTAACACAGTTGAAGAAGTCTACACAAAAATGATAGAGCGTTTTGAAAGTGAACAAAAAAGATATTGGGATCTATATAAAATAAACAACAAAGATATGTCTAACTTCGACCTTGTGGTAGACACAAACAAAAACAACCTCGAACAAGTCGTCGAGATTGTTATCGTAGCTTACAAAAATTGGCTAAATAATTAGTACTCTCTCATTGAGACCTGAGCGTCTACTTTTTTGATGAGATCTAGAACTACAGATACCACGATGAGGATGGTCGTACCACCGAGCGCTAGAGATGAAATACCTGAAATACCTTGCATGATTAGTGGCAAGACAGCGATAAAGCCAAGGAATCCTGCGCCTACTAGAGTGATTCTACTCAATACTTTTGAAATATAATCCGCAGTCGAAGGACCTGGGCGAATACCTGGGATAAATGCTCCATTCTTTTGAAGGTTAGTAGAAAGTTGCTCTGGATCAAAAGTCACCGCAGTGTAGAAATAAGTGAAAAGGAAAACTAAAATGAAGTAGAATATGCCATATAGCCAGCTGGTCTGAGAGAAAGATATGAGCACAGTAGAAATCTTCGCCAAGATAGCATGGCCACTAAAACGTGCCAAGAATGTACCGATAATCTGAGGGAAAAGAAGTATAGACAGAGCAAAGATTATAGGTATAACTCCAGCTTGGTTTACACGTAGTGGAAGATAGGTAGACCCCCCACCAAACATCTTTGCACCACGCACTTGCTTTGCATAAGTCACAGGTATTGGGCGTTCTGCCTCAGTCACCAAGACTACACCAGCTATGATGACTACTCCTGCGATCAAAAAGCCGAGGTAAAGAGGCACTTGAGACACATCAAAAGCAAAAATCAATTGCGCGACATGAGATGGAAGTGCAGAAACAATACCAGCAAAGATTATGAGTGATACACCATTGCCAATACCAAATTCAGAGACCAATTCTCCCAACCACATAAGTAGGATAGATCCAGCGATGACTACTACCAAATTTTCTACACGATCAAAAGGGGTAAGATTTGTTAGAATTCCTTGATTCTCTAAAATTGCTAATAGAGAAAAACCTTGCACAGCAGCAAGAGGGATAGTGAGAAGTCTAGAATACTGAGTAAATTTTCTTCTACCAGCCTCCCCTTCTTCGCTATACATCTTCTTGAGTGAAGGCACCATGATGGTGAGCAATTGCATGATGATAGATCCAGTGATGTATGGGCCCACACCGAGCATAATTATAGAAAGGTTAGTGAGTCCACCACCAGAAAAAATATTTAAAATACCAAAGAATTGGTTATTAGATAGGAAACGATTTAGAGCTAGGGTATCAATACCAGGTATTGGTATTGCAGACAATAAACGAAAAACGATCATCGCAAGTAAAACAAAGAGTACCTTTTTTCTTAGGCCAGTATCAGTCCAGATCAATTTAATTTTACTCCAAAAATTTGTCATTATTTTAACGAATCTTTATCTTCTTGCCTGTTAGTTTTAGTCTAGCACGAATTTCTTTAAAACTTTCTCCTTTCTTAGCCAAAGTATCTTTCTTTACAAGAACAGCTCTTTGAATTGAGTTAAACCTATAGCCACGATTCTTTGGAAGCTTCTTGATTATATCGCGAAGTTCTGGGCGGCGCTTGTTACCAGCTCTCGCAGTCTGACCCTTGCCTCCACGGCCAGAAGTCTTTGCGTGCTTACCACCGCGTCCGACAATGCGATCTTTTTTATTCTTATGTAATCTTTTTAAATTATGTATTTGCATAAAATTATTGATTTTCTTTTACTTGCTCTTTGTTGTCTATCACTACAGTCTCAAGAGGCTTTACATACTTCATAGAAATTGGACGAAGTGCTTCCATGACTGCTTTTGCATTGTTCAATTTATTCTTTGTGCCACCCAAAATCTTTCCAGTGACGTCACGCACACCTGCCAACTTAATAATATCACGGACTACAGATCCTGCTACAAGTCCACGGCCTTTGTTTGGCATTAAGACAATTTTTGCACTACCGTATTTTGCTTTTACTTCAAAAGGAATAGACATGGTCTTGGTGAGCTTTAGCTTGATCATGTTTTTCTTTGCATTACGGAGAGCTTTGTTGATAGCAAGAGATGTATCGCCAGCCTTTCCTAGACCCAAGCCAATACTTCCCTTTTTATCTCCTGCAACCAATGCCACAGAGAAAGAGAAACGACGTCCTCCAGCTACCACACGAGTAACACGGCGAATATTTAAAATCTTTTGATCGTATTCAGGTTTTGGTCTATTAAAAGATCCACCACCTCGACGATTGTTATTCTTTTTTTCGTTTGTTTTTTCCATATATTAATTAAAACTTAAGACCAGCGGCACGAGCTTCGTCTGCGACTAATTTAATGCGACCAGTATATTTAAAACCATTTCTATCAAAAACTACTTTGTCGATTTTATTCTTGAGTGCAACTTCTGCAATCATCTTGCCGACTTCTTTTGCTCTCTCAGTCTTTGTACCTTTAGTAGCCTTTACATCACTAGCTTGGACCAAAGTCTTGCCAGTAGTATCATCGATAACTTGAGCATAGATAAATTTATTTGAACGGAAGATAGACAAACGAGGTCGCTCTTTAGTACCAGAGATTTTTGCTCTAATCTTCTTTTTTAATCTTATTCTTTTGTCTGTTTTGTTCATCATTTTATTTTTTAAAAGCTACAAACTAATACCTAAAAGCTACTAAGCTGTTTTCTTACCTTGCTTACGTCTAATAACCTCAGTATCATAACGCATACCCTTACCCTTATAAGGCTCAGGCTTCTTGAGCGCTCTTATACCTGCAGTAAAAGATCCTACTAATTCTTTATCGATACCTGTGATAGTTATATTGTTCTTTTCAGCTGTAGCAGTAAGACCTTCTGGTATTTTTACTACAACAGGGTGAGAAAAACCAAGAGCAAAATGAAGCTCTTTGCCTTTTACTTCAGACTTGTAGCCCACTCCTTCTAAAATCAATTTCTTTACATAAGGAGTCTCTACCCCAGCAATCATATTCTTGATATGGGAAGCATAAGTACCCCAGAGAGATTTTGAAAATTTATCATTTCTCTTTGGTGTAAGAGTGATAGAAGAATCAGCTACATTTATAGTGACATCGTCACGAAAAACTCTCTCAAGATTTCCCTTTGGTCCAGACACTTTCAAAGTAGTACCACTTAGTGATACTTTTACTGCTGCTGGTATTTTAATTTCTTGTTTACCTATTCTACTCATATAATTATTACCAAAGTTTAAATAATGCTTCCCCACCGACTTGCTCTTTACGAGCTTGCTTGCCTGATAAAATACCTTTTGGTGTAGAAAGTACGAGCAAACCAGCACCACCCTTTATAGTGTGGATGTCTTTCATGCCCATATAAACTCTCTTAGATTGTTTTGAAATTCTCTCTACTTCAGAAATCTTTGGATTCTTATCTGTATATACGAGCTCGAGCTCAATCACTGGAGCGTCTTTGCGAACCTTTTTAGCTACACTCTTTACATAACCTTCTTTAGCTAAACACTCACTAATAGCTAATTTTAATTTTGAATAAGGAAAAATCACAGATTCTTTACCTGCGAGTGATGCATTCTTTATACTTATTAACATGTTTGCAATAGGATCCATATATTTAAATTAAATTACCAAGAAGACTTACGAACTCCTGGAAGCATACCTTCATTTGCTAATTCTCTAAAACAGATACGGCAAATACCGAAATCACGCATAAAAGCATTTCCGCGACCACAGCGAAAACATCGATTCTTTTGACGAGTCGAAAATTTAGGGGTCTTTTTACTTCTTGCTATAACTGATGTTTTTGCCATACTTGTGCGCCTTAGGCGTATAAATTTAAAGGGGGTAAACCCTGTAATATCACACTTTTATTCTTTAACCCTTATAAATACATAAGAATTAAAGGAGAAAAGTGGATTACAAAAGCTCTATTCCCTTAGGTAGATACTAGCAGATTAGTGCTAAATAGTCAATAAGCTAAACAAAAATCCCCCGCCAGAGGCGTGCAAGCCTTCTGTGGGGGACTTTTTTGTTTTTTATTATTTTTTCTTAGAATCGTCTTCCTTCTTGAAAGGCACACCGATTAATTCAAAGAATGCGTGACCTTCTTTTTTATTTTTTGCAGTTGATACGATAGTGACAGATAGACCGAAGACATCACGGATATCTTCATCTGCTGTTTCAGGAAAAATAGTGTGTTCTTTTACACCCATAGTGATATTGCCGATACTATCTACAGCCTTAGGATTGATACCACGGAAGTCTTTGGTACGAGGTAAAGCCACATTGAAAAGCTTTTCAAGGAAAGCATACATTCTCTTACCACGGAGGGTAACCATCGCACCGATAGGGTCACCTTGGCGAACCTTGAAAGATGAGATAGATTGCTTTGCTCCACGGAGAGATGGCTTTTGACCAGTGATCTTGGTAAGGCGTAGTGAGATAGCATCATTCTTATTCTTGTCTTTCTTCATCATAGTACCAGTACCGACATTAACCACGACTTTCTCTAAACGAGGAACAGCCATTACATTTTTGTAATGAAAAGCTCCTTTCATCGCTTCAAAAGCGCCAGCTTCTTTTTCTCTAATTGTTTTATTTGCAGTTGAGTGTTTCATATATTTTTATTATACTTCTTGGCTACTCTTACGAGCGATGCGGACCATCTTGTCCCCTATTTTCTTTTTACCCAAACGAGTAGGGCCTCCAGTCTTAGGATCGACAAGCATCACATTTGAAGAATGAATCGGCATAGATACATCGATAATAGAACCCTTTTCACCATTGCGGCGAGGGCGTTGTTGCTTCTTCATGACATTCAAGCCTTCTACTACGACACGGTTTTGAGATACCAAAACACGCACGATCTTGCCTGTCTTGCCTTTATCTTTTCCAGCAACCAATATTACATTGTCTCCTTTTTTCAATTTCATATATTTATATTCAAAAATTATATAACCTCAGGCGCAAGAGAGATTATTTTTTGGAAACCTTTCTCTGCAAGCTCTCTCGGCATAGGGCCGAACACACGTCCTGCTTTTGGATCCAATTTACCCTTTTCTAAGATAACTACAGCGTTATCATCGAAACGAATATAAGATCCATCTTTTCTGCGGTAAGCATTTCTAGTGCGTACTACTACAGCTTGGTGTACATCCTTTTTCTTTACTGCTTTACGAGGAGAAGCTACCTTTACAGAAATAACTACGATATCACCCAATGTAGCATATCTCTTCTTTGAAGATCCTAACACCTTGAAAACAGCACCCAAGGTACCACCGGCATTGTCTGTAATTTTTACTAAACTTCTTGGCTGAATCATAAAATTTATTAATTATTAACTACTCTAAATTTCTTATCCTTGGAAATAGGTCGAGTGGAAACTATCTCGACTGTATCCCCAACTTTGTGGCTATTATTCTCATCATGCGCCTTGTATTTCTTGCTGACTTTGTAAAATTTTCCATACAAAGGATGCTTGATGAAGCGTGACACAGAAACAACAACAGTCTTGTCCATCTTGTCAGACACAACGACACCTTTCAGTACCTTTGCACCTACACCTCCTACCTTCTCTTCTGTTTTTGTTGTTTTCTTTGCCATAAAATTTATTTATTCTTATTTATCTCTGTCATTACGCGAGCAATGTTCTTTTTTAAAGTTGCTTGCTCTTTGACATTCTTTGAACGTGAGCCTTCAGCTTTGAAGTGAATAGAACGTAGCTCTTCACGAAGAGATTCTAACTTCTTCACCAATTCCCCACCCTTCATATCTTTAAAATTGTCTTTGTTCTTTGCCATAAAATTATTGATTGTGAGCTCTAGAAATAATACGTGTCTTTACTGGCAATTTAGTACCAGCCTTACGGAGAGCTTCACGAGCGACTGCCTCCTCTGCACCATCCACTTCGAAAATTATTCTGCCAGGTAAAACATCGAAGCAATAACCTTGAGGATCTCCTTTACCCTTTCCCATTCCTACCTCTGCAGCTTTTGCAGTATATGGACGATCAGGGAAAATACGAACCCAGTATTTACCAGTCTTAGTGAGTGTACGAGAGATTACCTTACGAGCAGATTCAATCTGAGTAGATTTAATACGAGCTTGGCTCTCAGACTTCAAACCGAAAGAACCGAAAGAAAGCTTGATTCCTCTTGTATCAGGTGTAAGAGTTTTAGGGTTCTTACGTCCTGTCTGCCATTTTCTAAATTTTACTTTTTTTGGTACCAACATAAAAATTAACTGTTATTCTTGTTATCGTTTAAATCTTTCTTTTTGTCAGCAAAAATCTTACCACGGTAAATCCAAACCTTGATACCGATTGTACCGTAAGACATCACAGCTCTTTCACGTTTGAAATCGATATCTGCACGGAAAGTCTGTAGAGGGATAGAACCACGCTTCAATTCTTCACTGCGAGCGATTTCTGCTCCACCTAGGCGACCACCGAGCACAATACGTGCTCCTTCTACTCCACGAGCAGACATAACCTTTTCGATTACTTGCTTGATAACACGGCGGTAAGGCATGCGCTTTTCCAAACCTTCAGCAATCATATAAGCTACGATAGCTGCATCTGCTTCTGGATTTGTGATTTCTACTATTTCCAATTTAAAATCTTCAGGACGTGGAAGCTTGAGGTGATCCATCTTCTTCAAGATTTCTTCTTTGAGCTTGGTAGCACCTTCACCATTTCTACCGATGATAAGACCTGGGCGTGAAGTCTTGATGATAAAGCGAGTAGCTTTTTGGCTGCGCTCTATCTCAATACTAGAGATATACATACCACGGAGCTTCTTTTCCAAATATTCACGGATTAATACATCCCCTTTCAAATAAGCCACGTATTTTTTAGGATCAGCAAACCAGCGAGATTTCCAATCTCGGAGCATTACCAATCTATGTGCATATGGGTGTACTATTTTTGACATAAAATTATTTTACTTTTTTAGCTTTAGCCTTTACTACTTTGGTAGCTTTCTTGGCAGTCTTTTTAATCTTTGCAACCTTTTCAGCTAACAACAAAGTGATGTTGCTAGTTCTTTTATTTATTCTGTGGCCTGTACCCATGGCTGCAGGCATCATCCTCTTCATAGTGATACCTTTATCTACACGGAATTCTTTGATGATCAAATTCTCAGCATCAATGCCCATATTCTTTGCATTCGCAATAGCACTGAGGAGCATCTTGCGGAGTGGTAAGCCTGCGCGCTTAGCCAAAAAATCAAGCTGGGTAAGAGCACTGTTTACACTCTTGCCTTTTACAAGACTCGCTACTACGCGAACCTTTCTTGGGGATTGTCTGTAATTTTTGAAATAAGCTTTCATATTATTTTAAAATTATTTTTTTGCATCTGCTGCTGCAGCACTAGCACCTTTTGCAGCTGCGATCTCAGCTTCCTTTTTCTTTTGTTCTAATTCCTTTTGCATCTTACCTCCGTGCTTGATGAACTTGCGAGTAAGAGAAAATTCACCTAATCTGTGACCAACCATGTCTTCAGTAACTAAAACTTCTACATGAGTCTTGCCGTTGTAAACACCAAAAATGAATCCTAGCATCTCTGGAGAGATGATAGCAGCACGATTCCAGGTCTTTACCATAGGTGTGTTTAACGGGTTTTTGCCTGCTATCTTTTTTAGCAGTCTTTCATCGATATTTATTCCTTTTTTGAGTGATCTTGTCATAAATTATGTAAACAAAAAGCTCGAAACGAGCTTGGTTTGATAATAGCAAATTTATTGCAGTTGTCAACTAGATTCTAAACGACCCTTGTAATACAAAGCTGGAATGGAAAAATGTCAAATTTACACAAAAATAAAAACCCTGATGGGTTTAA
>CAZFKY010000016.1:0-12921 GCA_964519485.1 uncultured Candidatus Saccharibacteria bacterium
AAGCGTGGGTAGCGAATGGGATTAGATACCCCAGTAGTCCACGCCCTAAACGATGATCTCTCGGTTTTCGGAGTATCGACCCTCTGAGAGCCTTAGCTAACGCGTTAAGAGATCCGCCTGGGAAGTACGACCGCAAGGTTAAAACTCAAAGGAATAGACGGGGACTTGCACAAGCAGTGGATTATGTGGTTTAATTCGATGGTAAACGAAGAACCTTACCAGGGTTAGAAATCCAGACGACCATTCTAGGAAACTAGAACTTCGCAAGACGGCTGGACAGGTGATGCATGGCCGTCGTCAGTTCGTGGTTTGAATTGTACCCTTAAGTGGGCTAACGAACGCAACCCTCGTTGTGTGTTACAAGTGTCACACGAGACCGCCCCCGCCTAAGCGCACGAAGTGCGCTAGTAGAAAGTGTAAAGTTATAAAGTTTATAAAGTAAATGGATTTGTATTTTACTTTCTACTTTTAACTTTTTACTTTATAACTAGCCTAAATTCGCTTCGCGAATTTAGGCGGGGGAGGAAGGAGAGGATGACGCCAGGTCAGCATGTCCCTTTGATACCCTGGGCTACACACATAATACAATGGCTACTACAACGCGCAGCGACGAGGCGACTCTGAGCTAATCGTCAAAAGTGGCCTCAGTTCGGATTGGAGTCTGCAACTCGACTCCATGAAGCTGGAATTGCTAGTAATCGCAGGTCAGCTAAACTGCGGTGAATACGTTCTCAAGTCTTGTACTCACCGCCCGTCAAGTCAAGGGAGCCGGGAGTACCCGAAGTCTCCACATAAGTGGGGCCTAAGGTAAGCTCGGTGACAGGGACTAAGTCGTAACAAGGCACGGGTAGCGGAAGCTGCTCGTGGAATAATTCAATTTGAAAAACATCCCGCTCCTCTTCGGAGGAGCGAGTGACCCGCCCCGCGGGTCCGGATTTAGTGAGTCGATCTTTTGTGCCACAATTGAGCACAAAAGGGTTTGGTTTAAACCTACAATAAACTAAGACATTCTGGAAAGACAGAAAATAAAAAAGTTGTAGAACGAAACAAAACATAGAACAGCATAAAAACAAAAACACCACGCGTAAGCGTGGTGTTTTTGTTTGACAAAATTAGTTTGCATTGTAATATTCTCATCGGGAGGTACATCTATGGAAGAGCAGGAAATTGAGGCACGGATCGCGGAACTCAAGGCCAAGTACCCGGCCTCGTTCTCGCATCCGAAAGCAAAACCCGGTGAAATCTGCGTGGGGGTGACTGCAACAACCCTGTGGGGGTTGAACTTTCGCCAAGCAGGCATCAAAAGTCTCCGCGGGGAACACGTCGGCGACACGGCGGAAGTTACCGTGTCCTCTCGCGAAGGGGAGAGGCGTACGGAGCGCGTGAGCGCAATCACGATGTTCGTGAACCTGCGTGAGCTCGTCGAGAACGAGCACAAGCTCAGGAAGTAGGGATACGACCGACGGCGAATGCAACGCGGCCAAGCAACAACCAGCGGGTACGACGGGAAACCAGTCGCCGCTGGTTTTCTCGTTTATGCTATAATTTTATTTATGAAACGAGTTGGAATAATACGTGGAGGCACACAAGGGGATTATGATGCTTCACTAAAAAATGGTGGTGAAATAATTTCCCATATTTTTGATAATTTAGGAGACAAGTGGAAAGTGGTAGATATTTTTATAGACAAGGGTGGTGTATGGCATGCAGGTGGCATAGCAGTAGAGCCTGTGTCTCTGCCACAGCGGGTGGATGTGGTTTGGAATGTAGCTCATCCCTATATTTCAAATATTATAGATAGCTTAAATATACCCCAGATAAATATTTCTTCTTTCTCTTTTTTACTCAAGCAAAATAGTGAGGCTTTGGCTGACCACATAAAAGAGCTTGATCTAAAAATGCCAAAGAAAATAGTGTTGCCTGTATACCAGCCAGATTTTGATGGTGATATGGGTACCTATGTCATGAAAAAAGCAAAAGAAATACATCAGAAATTTCCTGCACCTTGGGTGGTGCGTTCTTATACACCCGATTTAGATATGGGTGTGCATCTTGCAAAGACTTTCCCCGAGCTCGTGCGGGCTATAGAGGATGGCGTCCGTCATGGCAAGAGTATTCTAGTAGAAGAATTTATTTACGGTAAATCAACTTCTCTTCATTCTGTGTCTGGTTTTCGTGACAAAGATGTTTATGTTTTTCCTGTGGGGAACTTGTCTGCACAGGCAGGTTTTGCAAAACATGAGAAAGAGGTTTTGGAGGAATTAGCGATCGAGCTCCACAAGCACCTAGGTGTAGAGCATTATCTAAAGACTGATATAGCCATCCATCCAAAGAGGGGAATATTTGTGACTGATATCAATTTACAGCCAGATTTAAGAGAAGGTTCACATTTACACAATATGGCAGAGTCCATAGGTGCCAAAATGCACCACATCGTGGACCACATGCTCGAAAAAGTTTTGAAATAAATTTAAAACACGCGCCGTAGGGTGGTCCCTTTGGCGCGCGTCGTGTGTATTTCACATAGGTAGTCTGGGTTGCTGGTCTGGCGCACCCTTTTTCTTTTTGGGTGTTAGGCCAGCATCTTCGCGCACTTTTTCTGCGCAGTCCGGGCATATACTATGTGAAGTCTTTTCGTGTTTCAGCTTCCGACCATAGGCCCAGGTTTCTCGGCCTCTCCAGTCGATATGGGCAACCTTCTTACACCAAGCGCACACCCTGTCAAAACGTTCGACAAGGTATACCTTGATTGCCCACACAGCTAAAACGAAGAACACGATCTGGAAAGCTGATAGTGCTACCAGCCACCAGAATAGCTGAGTAGTCAGATCTTTTTCCATAAACTTTCATTACCTTATGATATAAAGATAAATAAGTCAATTTTTGAATTTGACACAAAGTTTAAATAAGATACACTTTATATACATGATTTCAAAGGTTTTAAATTTTAATTTCTTCTGCCCCGTACCAGCTCCTAAATAGCAGCTGGGGTATATTATTTTATTCGAAATACGTTCAAGCGGCCCCAGCGAAGGGGCTTTTATTTTAGCTCATCATGCTGACGTATAATTCACCCCGCTAAGGCGGGCAATAAATAATATGAAAATTTTATCTGTAGAAAATGTGTCAGAAATAGTAAACAAACATGGTTTAGAAAATTGTTTGAGAGACTTAATGGAAAGATTAAAAAAAGATTTCTCCAATTTTGAAAAATTTAATAAAATGCCTCGGCCTGCTATGCATGTGGAGGGTGGGGTGCTCGAGCTCATGCCTATTTGTGATAGTGAGTATTATTCCTTTAAGTATGTAAATTGTCACCCAAAGAATCCTGAAAATAACCTGATGACAGTAGTAGCTACAGGTCAGCTATCAAGAGTAGACACAGGTTACCCAATTATGTTTTCAGAAATGACGCTACTTACTGCACTGCGTACCTCAGCTACCACAGCAATAGCTACAGACTTGATGGCCAGAAAAGATAGTAAGGTTTTGGCAATTATAGGCACAGGCGCTCAGAGTGAATTTTTGGTGAGGTCTATAAATATCGTGCGTGACATAAAAGAAGTGAGGTATTTTGATATCGATCCTTTGGCTATGGATAAATTTGAAAAGAATTTAGCTAATAGTAAATTTAAATTTGTTCGTTGTGTCAATGTAGAGGATGCAGTAAAAGGAGCAGATATTATTACTACTTGCACAGCATGCAAGGCCCATGTAGATGTAGTCAAAAATGAATGGGTGAAAGAGGGAGTACATATCAATGGCCTTGGCGGTGATACTGTAGGTAAGACAGAGTTAGAATTTTCTATTTTAGATCGTAGCAAGATTGTGGTGGAATATTTTGATCAAGCTATCATAGAGGGTGAGATTCAGAGGTATAAAAAAGATCAAGCCAAAGATAAAGTATATGCTGAGTTATATGAGCTAGTAAATGGTAGTAAGATAGGTAGAAAAACTGAAACAGAAATCACCTTGTATGATTCAGTAGGTATAGCCTTGGAAGATTATTCTGCACTTCTTTTAATCTATAAGCTTGCTCAAAAACACAATATCGGACAAGACTTGAATTTTACTCCATTGTTATCCAATCCTAAGAATCTTATTTCTTTCGTGCTACAATAGTTTTACCCATGAAAATATTATTAAAGTATTTAAAGAAATATTGGAAATACTGCGTACTGACCTTGGCTTTGGCTAGCATAAACCAGATCTTTTCACTCCTTGATCCTTATATATTTCGTCATGTACTAGATGAGTATGCCACTAAAGCTGATCTGTACACCCGTGCAGAATTCTTTAGTGGGGTAGGTGTATTACTGCTTGCTATCGTCGGGGTGGCTTTTATTTCTCGCACCGCAAAGAATTTTCAAGATTATTTCTTGAACGGTATTACTCAGAGGGTGGGTGCAGATATATATAGTGATGGCATAGCTCACGCACTTTCACTACCTTATAGTGTGTTTGAGGATGAGCGTAGTGGTGAGACATTAGGCAAACTCCAGAAAGTCCGCCAGGACACAGAAAAGTTAATCGGAGCTTTGGTGAATGTACTTTTTGTTTCTTTGATCGGTTTTACTTTTGTGGCTATTTATGCGTCTCATATATACTGGGGTATAGCAGTAGCTTTTTTCGGCACTATACCGATAATCACAGGTATGAGCATGATCCTCTCTAAGAAAATAAAAAATATACAGACCACGATAGTAGCCGAGACTGCAGCATTGGCTGGTTCTACCACAGAATCACTCCGAAATATTGAGTTAGTGAAAAGTTTAGGTTTATCAGGCCAAGAGATGGAGAGATTAAATACTACTACTGGTAAAATACTTAAATTAGAATTAAAAAAACTGAGATATTTGAGGAGTTTGAGTTTTATTCAAGGTACTGTGATAAACTTTGTCCGTACTTCTATACTATTCTTCTTATTGTATCTGATTTTCACTAAAACGATTACTTTTGGAGAATTCTTTTCTTTATTTGTTTATTCTTTTTTTGTGTTTAATCCTCTACAAGAGATGGGTAATGTAATAGGTATATATAGAGAAGCGGAAGCATCCCTCAATAATTTTCAGAAATTAATGCTGACTGAGAAAGAACACCAGTCTCCAAATCCAGTTCACATAGGTGATTTGGAAAAATTATCTTTTCAAGATGTTTCTTTTAAATACACTAGCGGTAAAGATCACGCCCTCCAAGGTATTTCTTATAGTGTAGAAAAGGGGCAGACTATTGCTTTTGTGGGTCCATCTGGCTCTGGCAAGACTTCTCTGGTAAAACTTTTGGTAGGTTTATATACTCCAAGTGAAGGAAAGATTTTATACAATGGTGAAAAGTTTCAAGATATAGACAAAGAGGATTTTAGAGCACAAGTTGGTTTTGTCACTCAAGATACTCAGCTCTTTGCAGGCACCATCAGAGAGAATTTACTTTTCGTAAAGCCAAATGCTACAGACATAGAGTGTCTCGAAGCTCTAAATAAAGCGCAATGTCAGAAATTACTCGCTCGAGGAGGCAATGGGCTTGATACGGTGATAGGTGAGGGTGGAGTAAAAGTATCTGGTGGTGAGAAACAAAGATTATCTATCGCTCGTGCATTACTACGCAAACCAAAGATTCTTATTTTTGATGAAGCTACTTCTTCACTTGATAGTTTGACCGAAGAAGAGATATCGAAAACTATTCGTGAAATAGGAGAATCTAGTATGCACATCACTATTCTTATTGCTCATAGACTCTCGACTGTAATGCATGCTGACACTATATATGTACTAGAGAAAGGTAAGATAGTAGAATCTGGAAATCACGAGGATTTACTCTCTACTAAAGGTCTATATTATGCTATGTGGCGCCAACAAATAGGTGAAAGGGAAGAATAAAGGTCACATTTTGCGGGTTTATTTTGTGTGATACAATAAAGGAAGAATACTTTGTTTTTATCTGTAGCGGGCTATCGCACTCACATAGGCACATATGTTGGAGTTTCGCCATTGCCCGCTTCAAATGAAAATAAAAAATAAAAAACTATCTCGTGAGAGGTGGTTTTTTATTTTAAGGTAAAGAAAAATATATTTCTCTAAAACACGCGATAAAATTCTGGTGAATTTTTCGCTCGGACTTCGGCGCGTCCGCCTGCGTAAGGTTTTAGAAAAATATATTTTTCTATAATTAAAAAGTTATCCACAGTTTTGTGTAAAAAGTATTGTATTTGATTTTATTATGCGAGATAATTAATATGTTCCCGCAATAATTATTTAAAATATTTTTTTACAAAATATTTTGAGGTCGTTTTATTGCAAACTATTTTAATAATTTAATTAAAAATATTATGGCAGCAAAAAAGAAAGCAAAGAAGGCAGCAAAAAAGAAGCCAGCTAAGAAGGCTTCAAAGAAGAAGAGAGCTTAGTTCTCACTTTAAGAAAGGACCCGCTTTATGCGGGTTTTTTCTTTTTATGTTAATATATAAAAATGTCTTTATTTGGAAAAGTATTCGGAAATACAAGCACTAAATTCATCAAAAATGCGGATGTTTTGGTCGCTAAAATCAATAAATTAGAGGAAAAGATGGCTTCTTTGACTGACTCTGATTTTCCGAAAAAAACAATAGAATTTAAAGAAAGATTGCAAAAGGGTGAGACTTTGGACGATATACTGCCAGAGGCTTTTGCTCTTGTACGTGAGGCTATGCGTCGCACAGACAATATACGTCTTTTTGATGTACAAATGATCGGAGGTATCACTCTTCATTCTGGCAAGATTGCAGAGATGCGTACTGGTGAAGGAAAAACATTTGTGGCTGTATTGCCAGCCTATTTGAATGCACTTACGGGTGAGGGTGTGCACGTGGTCACAGTAAATGATTATCTTTCTCGTATCGGTGCTGTCTTAATGGGTCAAGTTTATAATTTCTTAGGTTTGTCTGTGGGGGTGATAAATTCTCAAAATGTGTCTTACTTGTATGATCCTAAACACAAAGAAGAAGATAAAGAGCGTGATCAAGTAGGAGAGTTCAAAGTGGTGTATGATTTTTTGAAACCATGTTCACGCAAAGAGGCTTATTTGGCAGATGTCACTTATGGTACAAATCATGAGTATGGTTTTGATTATTTGCGTGACAATCTAGCCACTAGCATAAATGATCTCGTGCAAAGGGGTCATAATTTTGCGGTGGTGGATGAAGTGGATTCTATTTTGATCGATGAAGCCCGCACACCCCTCATTATTTCTTCAGCTTCTGCGGACTCTGAAGATTTTTATGTAAAATTTGATCAAATTGCAAAGCAATTAAAAAGAGATACAGATTATAGTGTAGATGAAAAACTACGTACCATATCTCTCACTGATTCTGGTATTACCAAAGCAGAGCAATTGCTCGGTATAGAAAATATCTATACTGAAAAAGGTATCAAATACGTGCATCATCTAGAGACTGCAGTAAAAGCCCAAGCTATATTTGAGCGTGATAAAGATTATGTGGTCAAAGAAGGCGAGGTCATCATCGTGGATGCTTTTACTGGTCGCTTGCAACCAGGTAGGCGCTGGAGTGAAGGTATACACCAAGCCATCGAAGCCAAAGAAGGAGTGAAAATAGAAAAGGAAACTCGCTCTGCGGGTTCAATAACCTTCCAAAATTATTTTAGATTTTATAAAAAGCTTTCAGGTATGACTGGTACAGCAGAGACCTCAGCCGAAGAGTTTTTGAAAGTGTATGGTTTGGATGTTATTGTCATTCCTACTCATAGGCCTATAGTACGTATAGATAATCCAGATTTGATATTCCAAAGTGAAAAAGGAAAATTCCAAGCAATTGCTAAAAAAGTAAAAGAGTTAAATATGAAAGGTACCCCAGTATTGATAGGTACTATCTCAATCGAGCGCAATGAGCTACTCTCTGTGTATTTGAAACAAGAAGGTGTGCCCCATGTTATTTTGAACGCGATGAATCATAAAAGAGAAGGAGAGATCATAGCTCAAGCTGGTAAAAAAGGTGCAGTCACCATAGCTACCAACATGGCTGGCCGTGGTATCGACATCAAGCTGGGCGGCAATCCGCACACCAAAGAAGATTATGAGGAAGTAAAATCTCTAGGTGGTCTTTTTGTGTTGGGTACAGAGAGGCATGAAGCTCGCCGTATAGACAACCAGCTTCGCGGACGTGCAGGTAGACAGGGCGACCCGGGCGAGACTCAATTTTATGTATCTCTCGAAGATGACTTAATGCGAGTTTTCGGTTCTGATAGAGTGAAGACCATGATGGGACGTTTTGGCATACCAGAAGATATGCCTATACAGAATCGTTTTATCAATAGCTCTCTTGAGAGTGCTCAGGCTAAAATCGAAGGTTTTCACTTTGATGCTCGTAAGAATACCCTCGAATACGATGATGTGATGAATCACCAGAGAAAGGTAATATATGAGAGAAGGCAAAAGATGCTCCGTGCAGATAAGGATGGTATACAAGAAATACTAGACAATGTCGCACTCGGCAATCCTGAGGTAGAGAAGATATTTGCGGATAAAAAAGAAAAACTCGGCGAAGAAGCTTTTATGGAAACCGTCAGACGTATAGCATTGTATTCTACAGATGCTCTTTGGATGGAGCATCTAGAACAGATGGATTATTTACGTTCTTCAGTAAATTTGCGAGCTTATGGTCAGCGGGAACCTATCGTGGAGTATAAAAAAGAAGGTTTGTTTATGTTTAAACAAATGGAGCTATCTTTTAAAGAGCAAGTACTATCTCTCGTATCTTCTATTAATGCTGACAGTGCTGAGGTTAAGAAAATAGAATCGGGCTCACCTGATATAGAGCCAAAGGAAAAATTTATCACCAATCAAGATGGTGGCGGTCAAACACAGCAAATTTCAAAAAAGAAAGATGAAGTAGGCCGCAATGATCCTTGCCCTTGTGGATCTGGAAAAAAATATAAAAAATGTCATGGCGCGTAATATAAAAAAAGAAAAAAATATATATCAGCAAATTGCAAACTTTGTGTATGAGACTGGGATTCATAGCCAAACACCGCGCTCGGGTTTTTGGTTTTTGGGTAGTGGCAAGCAATCTGTGGCTGAGCATCTTTTTCATACAGCGATGACAGCATATGCCCTCGCTCATCTTGAGCCTAAGGCAGATAAAAACAAAGTGGTCTTGATGGCCCTCGTGCACGATATTGGTGAAGGCCGAACTTCTGACCATAATTATGTACACCAGAGATATGGTAGATTGTCCGAAGTAAATGCAGTAGCAGATATTGCTCGCAGTGTGCCTTTTGGAAAAGAAATTCAAGATCTTTTTACTGAAGAGCAAGAGCGAAAGAGTATCGAAGCTCAGATCGTGAAAGATGCAGATCAATTAGAGTGGATAGCTACACTTCGGGTAGAAGAAGCTAAAGGAAATATAAAAGCTAAGAGATGGATAGCTATATCTTATAAGAGGTTAAAGACTAAACAAGCCAAGAAACTCGGTAGTTTTTTGATCAGGACCAACCCAGACTCTTGGTGGATTGATGTGAATACTGAATGGTTTGTAAATCGAGATAATAAATTTAAAAACTGGAATAATAAAAAAAAGATAAATGAATAAAAAAACAGGTTTTCTTTTACTAACAATCTTTTTAGATATGGTGGGTATTGGTATATTGATACCTGTCATACCACAGCTACTAGGAGAGCCGACATCTAGATATTATTTACTGGCTGCCAATCAAGTTCACTTAGGTTTTATACTTTTAGGTTTACTAATGGCTAGCTATCCTGTGGCTTTGTTTTTTGCTGCTCCAGTCTTGGGTGCCCTGTCGGATAAGTATGGTAGGAAACCTGTGTTGGTAATATCTTTATTAGGGACAGCATTGTCTTATATTATATTTGCTATTGGTATTATTACTAAAAATATACCTATTCTTTTTATATCTAGATTTATAGACGGAGCTACAGGGGGTAATATTTCAGTGGCTCAGGCGGCTTTGGCAGATATGACTTTACCAAAAGATAGACCTAAGGTTTTCGGTATGATGGGTGCAGCTTTTGGCCTGGGTTTTATTTTCGGACCATTTCTAGGTGGTGTACTATCAAGCCCTTCGATACTGCCATTTTTCTCCGCAGCGACACCTTTTTTCTTTTCAGGTATTTTAGCATTGTTTAATACCATTTCTATTTACTATCTTTTTACGGAAAGTATAAAAGAAAAACAATTGGGTCGGAAGATACATTTCTTTTCCTCTGTAGAAAATATAATGAAAGCAAACAAATTTCACGATATACGTTATTTATTTTTGGTGGGGTTTTTGTTCAATGCTGGCTTTGCATTTTTCACCACATTTTTTAATGTTTATCTGACAAATAAATTCAATTTTTCTTCTGCCCAAATAGGCAATTTCTTTGCTTATGTAGGGGTGTGGATCATCATTACTCAGGCTTTGATCGTGCGTAATTTAGCTAAAAAGTTTAGTGAGAGTCAATTGCTGGGTCCAGCTTTTATGATGAGTGCTTTTGGTATTTTACTTTACCTTGTTCCTCAGGTAGCTTGGGGCCTATTTTTTATTGTGCCACTTGCTTCTATTCCAAATGGTATACAGTTTGCAAACTTTTCTTCACTACTTACTAAAAAGACAGATGAAAATATAAGAGGTGAGGTATTGGGTATAAATTCTTCAGTTTCATCTTTAGGCCAAGCCCTACCTCCTGTGTTTGCTGGATTGATAGCTGCCGCTACAGCTTCATATGTGCCAGTGATCATAGCTTCTTTGATAGTTTTCTCTGCTGCCTTAGTTTTTATTTATAAAGTAAAAAGACACCATATTGAGCCATCGACAGGACGTGTTATCATTTAGATATGAACAAGGTCGTCACCAATCTTTGCATAATCCACCAGCATCCACGCTTACTACTCGGTCTCAAGAAGCGCAGGTTTGGTGAAGGCAAGTGGAATGGCTACGGAGGTAAGGTGGAAGGCACGGAAACCATAGAGGAGTCTTTATATCGAGAAGTGATGGAAGAAGCAGGTATAAAGATCCATAATCCTGTGAAATTGGGAATTTTGGATTTTGAATTTCCTCATACTGGACTTCACATAGAAAATCATGTTTACAAAGTGCGTGAGTTCGAAGGTGAGCCTATAGAGACAGAAGAGATGCGCCCAGAGTGGTTCAACATAGACGAGCTTCCGTTTTCTCTCATGTGGAGAGATGATCCATACTGGATGCCGATGTTTTTGAAAGATAAAAAATTCAAAGGCAAATTTGTCTTTGATGAAAATGAAAATATCCTCGATCACCATTTAGAAGAAGTGCAATTTTTATGAAAAATTTTTTTAAAAAATTAAGATTAAAGAGGAGATTGATCACTGTCTTGGCGGGTTTGCATTTTTATG
The DNA here is from genome assembly GCA_964519485.1 of uncultured Candidatus Saccharibacteria bacterium. Classification (GTDB taxonomy): domain Bacteria; phylum Patescibacteriota; class Minisyncoccia; order Phycocordibacterales; family UBA9973; genus UBA9973. Next base: position 11,366 of record CAZFKY010000016.1, read on the forward strand.
GCAACCCATCTTCGAAGGTAAAGATAGTGGGGGTTACCGGTACTAGTGGTAAGACCACTACAGCTACTCTTTTGTATCGCATTGCTACTATTTTGGGTTATAAGGCAGGTTTGATCGGCACAGTAGAGAATTTGATTAATGGACAAAAAGTAGATTTTTCAAAAGATAGGGCAGTGCCAGGTACTACTCCTGACCCGATAACCTTGCACAAGCTTTTAAATAAGATGGTAGAGGAGGGTTGTGACTATGTTTTTATGGAAGTCTCTTCGCATGCCATGGATCAAGACAGGGTGGCAGGTATAAAATTTACGGGTGGAATTTTTACCAATCTTTCTCAGGACCATTTTGATTACCATAAAAATTTTGAGAATTATTTTCAAGCTAAAAAGAAATTTTTTAAGATTTTACCAGCCGGTGCTTTTGCACTATCAAATACAGATGATGAGCGGGGGGTGGCGATGCTGGTAGATATAAAAGCCAAAGGCCAATCTTATGGTTTCTCGGGTGGGGAGAATTTTCATGGTGAAATAAAAGCTAATGATTTTAGTGGCCTTAGTCTGTCTTTTAATAATGTAGAGCTTCATTCACATCTTTTAGGTAAATTTAATGCATATAATTTGCTTGCGGTTTGGAGTGCTTGTAATCTTTTATCTTTTGATATGGTTCGGGTGAATAAAATTTTAGAAAATATAGAGCCACCTAGAGGTAGATTCGAACATTTCACTACTCCTGATGGAGTCTTGGTGATTGTGGATTATGCTCACAAGCCAGATGCGCTCGAAAAAATATTTACTGCTGTAAAAGAGACAAAGAAAACTTCAGGTAAATTGATCTCAGTTTTTGGTTGTGGTGGAGACCGTGACCCTCTCAAGCGCCCAATCATGGGTAAGATTGGTGCTGCTATGTCTGATATTGCCATATTTACTTCTGACAACCCTCGGAGCGAAGATCCAGATAAGATTATTGAGATGATGAAGACAGATTTATCTCCTGAGCTTTTGGCAAAAGTAAAAACTATACCAAATAGACATAAGGCTATCTTGGAATCTCTCCGACTAGCTCAAAAAGGAGATATTATACTTTGTGCCGGCAAGGGGCATGAGGATTACCAAGAGATAAATGGTGTAAAACACCATTTTGATGATATGGAAGAGTACAGAAAAGCCACTGCTGAAATAAAATAGTATTTTAAAATATTACGCAAGAATAGCCTCTAAAATACCCGCATAAAATTCTGCTGAATTTTTGCTTAAGACTTCGGCCCGTCGGCCTACGTAAAGTATTTTCGAGGCTATTCTTGCTTCTCTGCTTGTGATAATATGTGCCTATGGTTGACTATAAGTCATATTTTAAAGGTAAACGGGTCACCGTGGTGGGCCTAGGCCTCCTAGGCAAGCGCTTGGGCGATATAGCCTTTTTGGCGGAATGCGGTGCCAAGGTTTTGGTTACCGATCTAAAGAAAAAGGACGAATTAGCCCCTTCTATAAAGAAATTAAAGAAATATAAAAATATAAAATACGTACTCGGCGAGCATCGTTTTGAAAATTTCGAAAATA
>CAZFKY010000017.1:0-4319 GCA_964519485.1 uncultured Candidatus Saccharibacteria bacterium
AATTTGAAGAAATACTACTCTTTACTTGAGATAAAGGATTATCTTTTAACTAAAAAGATTTCTGCGCGTTGTGGCACCAAGGCAGCCTTCATTCTTTATTTTTATACTACAGCTGATAATTGTAGTGAGTGTGAGCGCGAGAGTTTAGTATTGTCTGCATTGCGTGAAAAGTATCCAGAACTAAGAGTATATTCTTTTGATTTCAGTACTGATTTATCTGCGGTCAAAGCCATGCTCCAAATATTTAAAATACAAGATACCAAACTCCCAGCTTTGGTGATAGACGACGATGTATTCACAGGTTTTCGTAGCATTACAGAACTTGATCCAATAGTTCAAAAATCTTTCAAACTCGAAGCTTCTAAAACTAAAAACACCTCTAACTAGAGGTGTTTTTAGTAAATTTTTTCGGGAGCCACCTCTCGGATTCGAACCGAGGACCTTCGCTTTACAAAAGCGTTGCTCTACCAACTGAGCTAAGGTGGCGTATTATTTAAATTTTACAAAAGAACTTTATTTACCTTATTTTGCATTCTACCAAAACAGCTAAGGTGGCGTGTACCTATCTTACCATATTTATCTTATTTTTTCTTCTTCTTTTATCTGGGTCTTTATCTTTCTGATCTTATTCTTATAATCTGACATTGTTTTCAAAAATCTGCTGACTTCTTTCTGATTAGTACCTTCGGCTATTTCACTCTTGTGGACTTGCTTCATTTTTTTCTTCAAATCCTCATACTTGGACACTACAGTATTTTTAGATCTAAAGTAAAGTCGGATAGTGGTCACTAGTGATACATAACCCAACCTCTTTATTTTTTTGAAAGTTAAATGTCTGATTTCAGCTACATAAGGTATTTCAATCGCACTGTGTTCTTCTACTATTTCTATGCCGTTGCCTTTTATCATTGCTAATTTTCTACCAAACATAATGGTAAGACAAATTAGAGATATGAAGAATAGGGAGAGTAGGAGAGTCATGTTAGATCGAATACTTTTTTACTTCCTTGATTGCAGCTTTATTTTTTTCTAATAATTGACCGACTGTCTCATCTCCGTTTTTGATAAATGCTTGATCTACCAAAGTCTTTTCCTTGAAATAAGTATTTATTTTACCCTCGAGCATTTTCTTTTTGATTTCTTCAGGCTTGTTTACATTAGCTACTTCTTTTTCGAATACTTCAGTCATAGTCTTTTTTGCTTCGTCATCTATATCCGCACTTGTGATGTATTCTGGCTTCATTGCAGCTACATGCATAGCTACATCTTTTGCCAATTCAGTATTGCCTCCAGTTAGAGATACAATCACAGCCATCTTGTTATTGTGGACATAAGATCCTACGGTATTACCTATGATTTCGATAGTCTCACCTAGGGTTATGTTTTCTCCTGTTTTTTGGATGACACCATCGATCATTTCTTTGGCACCGTTTTTCATAGCTTCTACGCCTTCGTTTAGGGCTTTAGTAGTTAGAGATTCGAGCAAGTTTACAAAGTCTTCGTTACGAGCTACGAAATCAGTCTCACAGTGGAGCGCCACCATGACAGTCTTTTCATTATTATTTTTTATAGCTACTCTACCATCTTTTACTTCACGATCTGCTTTTTTAAGGGCAATCTCTGAGCTAGTTTTTTTCAAGATTGCTAGGGCTTTTTTCATATCACCTCCGGCCTCTTCGAGGGCCTTACGGCATTGCATTACTGAGATACCAGTGGCATCTCTAAGTTCCTTAACTTGCTCTGTTGTTATGGTAGACATTTATTATTTTATTTAATTATTCTTTTGCAGGAACCGACATTTGTCCTGCTTTATAAGCACTTAGGATAGCTTCGGCGAAAAGCTTGATTGACGGTATAGATGCATCGTTTGCTACGATAGGGTAGTCTATATTCTTGATATCTGAATCAGAGTTTATAAGAGCGATAACTGGTACGCCACCTTTGCGAGCTTCAGTAGCCGCAATATGTTCTTTTTTAGCATCCACTATAAATACAGCGTCTGGAGCCTTTTTAAGACCAACCAAGCCAGAATAGTATTTAGCTAATTTTTCACTTTCTTTAGCCATCATACCTCTTTCCTTCTTTGTGTATTTGTCTAGATTTCCTTCTTTAGAATCCTTGCGGTAATTTTCTAATACATTGATTCTTTTCTTGATCTCTACATAGTTGCTCAAAGTACCACCTATCCAGCGCTCTACTACGAAAGGCATATTGATAGATTCCGCTACGTCCTTGACTACTTTTTTTGCTTCTGGTTTTGTACCCACAAAAAGGATTACTTTATTGCGTGAGCCCAAACCCTTTACGAATTCACAAGCTTCACCGAGTAATTTACTAGTCTTTTCTAGGTCGATAATATCGCCGTTGTTTTTAGTAGCATATATAAAAGAAGACACAGATGGATGTCTGCGACTCTTGCCATAACCATAATGTGCTCCCGCATTGAACATATCGTCTACCTTTGGGAGTGTATTTACCCCTTTATTTTCGCTTTTTTGCATAAAGCTATATTAGCAGAAAGTTATAGCTTTTGCAACTTTAGGCATATATAAAGGGCTTATTTCTTTTTCTTTTAATAGCCTTTGACCAAAAGGCTTTTTTCGGGTAGTATGGGTTTATATGAAGCAGTCCAAATATTTTCTAAAAACTTTAAAGACAGTTTCGGAAGAAGACAAATTGGCTTCTGCTAGACTACTCAAACAAGCTGGCTATATAGCGGAGTCTGTGGCTGGTAGATATTATTTTTTACCTATTGGAAATAAAGTTCAACAAAAAATAATTTCTATAATTAAAAAAGAAATGGATGGCGTCGGTGCACAAGAGATGGTGGCTCCGATTTTACACCCACTCGAATTATGGAAAGAGACTAATCGTACTAGTACTACTGGTTTTGAATTGATGAAAGTGCGTGATAGACGTGATAGCGAATTTGCTCTCGGTGGCACGGCTGAAGAGATGTTCGTAGATCTTGTCCGCAAGTACCAGCTATCTTACAGAGATCTACCTTTTCAGCTTTATCAATTTTCTCCAAAGTTTAGAGATGAACTTCGTGCACGTGGAGGGTTGCTCCGAGTGCGTGAGTTTATCATGAAGGATGGTTATTCTTTCCATACTTCTGAAGAAGATTTCAAGAAGACCTATAAAGAAATGAGTGACGTTTACACCCGTATTTTTAAGGCTTTTAGCTTAAATACCCATATAGTAGAGAGTGATAATGGTTATATCGGAGGGGAGTATTGTCATGAATTCGTAGTGGAATCCGCTGCAGGTGAAACTAAATTTTTCTCTACGCCAGATGGTTCTTATGCTGCGCATGAAGATGTGGCTAAATTTCAAAAATACAAAGAAGATTCAAAAGAAGAAATGAAAGAGAGGCAGGATGTGGAAGGGGTAGGTATTATCGGTGTAGAAGATTTAGCAAAGTTTTTAAAAATTCCAGTTGAAAAAACAACAAAGACTATTTTATTTGAAACCGAAGATGGCAGGGTGGTAGCAGCAGCGGTCAATGGTATTTATGATGTGAACGAAGTAAAATTGAGAAATGTCTCAGGTCTTCATGATTTAAAATTAGCTAGCCCTGAGACAGTAAAGAGGGTGACCGGTGCAGAGGTAGGTTATGCTGGTATTTTAGATTTACCAAAAGATGTCCTAGTGTTTATGGATGATTCACTCAAAGGCAGGACCAATTTTGAATGTGGTGCGAATAAGACAAATTTTCATAGTATCAATATAAATTTTGGTAGAGATTTAAAAGAACCTGAAAGATTTTATGACATTGCTATGGTAAAAGAGGGTTGCTTATCTTTGGATGGTCAGGTTTTATCTGAGAAGAGGGGTATTGAAGTCGGTAATATTTTCCAGCTTGGCTACCATTATTCCAAGCTCATGAAAGGTGCTAATTTTAAAGATGAAGATGGTAAAGATAAGCCATATTATATGGGTTGTTATGGTATCGGGGTAGGTAGGACGATGGCTACAATCGTAGAAAAATTTAATGATACAAAGGGCATAATCTGGCCAAAAGCAGTAGCACCTTTTGCTGTTCATTTGCTTTCTTTGGGAGAAGATGAGAAGGTCTTAAAAGAAGCAGACGAAGTTTATCAGGCTTTATTAAAAGAAAATATTGAAGTTTTGTTTGACGATAGGTCTGGTCTTTCTCCTGGAGAGAAATTCGCAGATGCAGACCTTATCGGTATGCCACTTCGGGCTGTGGTTTCAGTCCGTAGTATGAAAGATTTATCCGCTGGGGCGGGAGGTGGTATTGAAATAAAAGCTAGGACAGAAGAAAAAGGCCGCATTGTTTCTTTGGCTGAATTAAT
>CAZFKY010000017.1:4419-5757 GCA_964519485.1 uncultured Candidatus Saccharibacteria bacterium
AAAGAAATGCTCGGCCGTACCCCTGGTCATATTCGAGCTGTGCGCCCACTCGTAGATGGAGTGATTTCAGATTTCGAAGTTACCGAAGAGATGCTCTCTTATCTTATAAATAAAGCAGATAAAATATCTAAAAAATTTGCTCGTCCAAGAGTACTCGTAGGTGTACCTTCTGGTACTACCAATGTGGAGACCAGAGCAGTGTATGATGCTGCGCGTAGTGCTGGAGCTCGTGAAGTTTATCTTGTGGAGGAGCCGATGGCTGCAGCTATTGGAGTGCGTCTACCGATCAAAGATCCTGTGGGTTCTATGATCATAGATATCGGTGGTGGTACTACAGATATTGCAGTGATTTCTCTCGGTGGAATTGTAAAATCAAAAAGTTTAAAAATTGCTGGTGATAAATTAAATACCGATATCATCACTTATATGCGAGATGAATTTAAAATTTTAGTCGGTGAGCGCACTGCAGAAAAAATAAAAATTTCTATCGGTTCTGTAATTCCGGGTGGCTATATGGAAGCAGAAGTACATGGTAGAGATTTACTTACTGGCTTACCTCGTCAGGTAGTGGTGACTGATTCTGATGTCAGAGAAGCTGTATCTCTATCAGTGCGTGATCTGGTAGATGGGGTAAAAGACATGCTCGAGACTACACCCCCTGAAATATTGTCTGATATTATGCATCGGGGTATTACTCTCTCTGGTGGCGGAGCCCTCATACCAGGTATTGACCAATTACTTCAAAATGTGCTCAAAATTCCAGTATATGTGGTGGATGATCCACTATCAGCAGTGGCACGTGGCACCGGAGTGATGCTAGACGACATTGATTCTTACAAAGAAGTATTGATCGGACATCAAAATGAGCTACCTCCTAGATAAACAAAATAAAAGAAAAAAATTTATCCGATATGGAATAGTTGTTTTTATATTTATTTTTGTTTTTTATTTTAAAATTCCAGTTCTGGATTTTTTTTCATCTAGTATGCATGTAGTATTTCGTCCAGTTCTTTTTCTAAAGAATGGAACGATAGAAATTTTATCCGATATCGGTGGATCTTTTTCTTTTAAAAATAATTTAATAAAAGAAAATGAATCTTTGCGCTCACAACTAAATGAAAATAATTTGCAGATGCAAAATTACAATAACGTGCTCGATGAAAATATAAAATTAAAAGAAATTCTGGATCGTAAAAATGAAAAAATATCTTTGATTTTAGGGGCTATTTTAGCAAAACCCGGAGTGAACCCTTATGATACTTTACTCATCGATATTGGTGAAGATCATAATTTAAAAATAGGAGATTTAGTCTTTGCGCGTGGCAATGTGCCGATCGG
>CAZFKY010000017.1:5857-11383 GCA_964519485.1 uncultured Candidatus Saccharibacteria bacterium
CTCACTGTAACTAGTGACATCACTCAAACAGCAGGTAGTACTTCATTAAAAAATTCTACAATCAATGGCACACTTTCTGTCACCGGCACTTCTAGTTTTACAGGTATGATCACAGGAAATCTTACTGGTAATGTCACTGGTTCTATTAACCCTTCCTTTACTACTGGTTCTGTAGCATTCCAAGGAGCTAGTGGACTGACCCAAGATAATGCAAATCTATTTTGGGATGATACGAATAATAGACTTGGTATAGGTACGAGTGCGCCGAGTACTATTTTAGATGTAAGAGGTTCTATGTGGCTTGAAGGTTCTCCGGATATCTCTTTCACAACTATCGGCTCCGAGTCGTCGATGTTAACTTTAAACAAAATTACTACATCTGTGACTGGAGTCGCAGATACCACCAGAAGAAGTGGTTTAGTGATAGAAAATCAAATCAATCCATCTTCTGGTACTCTGTCTGTAAACAATGCCACAGAAATGACAGCTTATGTTCCTAGCACTTACACCACAGCTGCCACTATCGGAACAATTAGAACAGGTTCATTTTATGCGACCAATGATTCTACAAGTAGTACTGCTGGAATAATAACTCCATTGTTTACCACAGCTACTGCTAGAGGTGAGGGTACGCTTACAAGGGTGTCTGGAGCAGAAACTTCTGCTGTTGTTGAATCAAGTCAGACAGTAACCAATGCGCAATCTCTGTTGTCATCCGTTACTCATACTGGAACTGGGGTGATTACCAATGCTTATGGTCTGAGAGTTTCTAGTATCGGTAACTCTGGCGGAGGAACTATAACCAACACTTACGGTGTCCACGTGGGAGACATCACAGCAGGAACCCAAACCAACACCCCGTATTCTTTCTATGCATCTGATTCAGGAGCCTACAACTATTTCGCAGGAAGTGTTGGAATTGGAACCACTACTCCATCTACAAACATGAAGCTTGATGTAAATGGACGAGCCTTGATTGGTGGTGCAGAAGTTGGTGTGGGGCCTAGTGCTGGATCACAAAATACTGTTCTTGGTTACCAGTCTAATAGTTCTGGTTCTTCAGGCGCAGACAACACAGCTATCGGCAACAGGGCTTTAAGAGATAATACTTCTACTAATCAGAATACTGCGGTGGGTGCTTGGTCTCTTATCAACTCCATAGGTAGCACAAATACCGCTGTAGGTGCATACACTATGGGTGCCGGAACAGGAGTAAATGGTAATGGTAATACTCTTATAGGTGCTTATGCTGGTTATAATCTTAATGCTTCAAGTGATACTGATGCTTATAACACTTTCATCGGTAGAAGTGCTGGTAGTGCTGTAACCACTGGTCTTAAGAATGTCATTCTTGGTTCCTATACTGGCAACTCAGGTGGTTTAGATATTCGCACTTCTTCAAATAATATTGTACTTTCTGATGGAGATGCGAATATCAGGATGTATGTTAACTCTTCCGGCAACGTCGGTATGGGTACTACGAACCCAAGCACCAAGTTACATCTTTATGTTGATGATGTAAATAATAATAGTAGTACGAATCTTCTAACAATTGACAAGACAACCTCAGGAGTTGCTGGCAACAGCATTGGAGCTGGGATTAATTTTAACTTAGAGAATTCAGCAGGAACTTTGACTAGTGGAAACTTGATAAAAAGCACCTTAGCTAATGCTACTGCTGGAAATGAACTTTCGACTTTTGTTATTCAGGGTAGAACTGAGGGGGGTGCGTTGACAGATGTTTTAAAAATCACACCCACATCTGCATCTAGTGGATCTCAAGGTATGGTCTTTAATACAGTCACGGGCACCCTAACTTTTGCTCAAAATGGTGGACCGACAATTAGCTCCAGTGCAGAGCTCACCCTTTCAGGTAGCACTGTATATATACCGAGCTCGCTCCAAATAGGAAGATCAGGATTTTCTTTCAACAACTCTATACGTTTTTTAAACGATGCTCCTATAGTATTCGGTCCTACATCAGATGCACCTAATCAATCTACTTATTTTTATAGCGACAATACTACAAGAATGTCCATAATAAGTGGTGGCAACGTCGGTATCGGGACAACAACACCTACAGCTCAATTGCAAGTGGTAGGTGGTGTGAAGGCTGGGGGACTCATTGCTGGCTCAGGTGGCGCGATATCAAACACACTCACAGGCAGGCCAGGATGGAATGGCTACTTAAATGTTTCGGGTGGTTTGGGTACTGGTGGAGCAAATTCATTACCATCTGCTCAGAGATTGACTGTAGGTGGTAATTTGGTAAACATAGGCTCAGTTCAAGCAGGAGAAATAAATCTAACAACTGGTGGCACTTTTGCTACCAAGGTTGATTACACTACAGGTGCGGATGTGCGCGGTGTGGCAGTAGGAGATGTGAATGGAGATGATAAGCCAGATATAGTCACTGCCAATGTCACTGCTGGGTCTGTGTCTGTGTTGATAAATAACGGTAGTGGAACTTTTGCAACAAAGGTTGATTATACTGCGTCCGCAAGCAATACAGAGATAGCATTAGGGGATTTAAATGATGACGGTAAATTAGATATTGTTGTAGGCGGAGATAATATTACTTATTTACTAAACAATGGTGATGGTACTTTTGCTTCAAAGGTGGATATAACTACAGGTACAGGCACACCTAGTGAGATAAGAATTGTCGATGTAAATGGTGATGGACGAAACGATGTCATCTATACTGGATATTTCGGAGATTCATTTTATGTGATGATGAACAATGGTGACGGTACTTTTGCAAGTAAAGTAACTTATGCTACAGGTGCAAGACCAAATTCACTGGCTTATGGAGATCTCAATGGTGACGGCAAAGTAGATGTAGCTACTGCAAATTATTCTGGTAATAGTATTTCTGTTTTTATAAACAATGGTGATGGTACTTTTGCTACAAAGGTTGACTATACTAATAACATAGAAAATCCTTATGCGATAGCTATAGCAGATATGGATGGAGATAAAAAAGGAGATATTATCGCATCAAAAATAATAGGCTCACCAAATAAAGTATTAGTGGGATTAAATAGTGGCACTGGAACATTTCCCACTTTTACTACTTATGATGCCGTGACTTCCCCATATCATGTAAGTGTGGGAGACCTCAATGGTGACGGTAAACCAGATGTGGTAGCCGGTAATACTGGCTCAAGCTCATTTATATCTGTATTTATGAACAACGGTGACGGCACTTTAGGTACAAAGGTGGATTACGCTACCGCAGATACCGATAACCGTGCCACTGCTATTGCTGACTTTAACAATGATGGCAAGAATGATATTGTGGCAGTCAATCGTGCTACAAACAATGTCTCAGTATTTATAAATAGTTCTTCATCATATTTTTATGCAGGCGCATCGACGGGCAAGGTGGGTGTCGGTACTAGTAGTCCTTCTTCTGTTCTGTCTGTGGCTAGTGGTACATATAATAGGGTGAATATATTTGGTACCACAGGTGATGGTAGCGCCAACCTTGGTTTTGGTCTTTCTCCTGGCACCACTTCAGGTCTGTATTATAAAAATGATATTGCTACAGACTATGGTTTTGCTTTTCAGCATATAGCCTCGTCGTCCTCTTCTAGTTCTTCTTTAAATATTATTACCAACAACAATGGTACAGCTGGGGGGGCTTTGGCTACTAACCTAGTTACATTTTTAGCAAATGGCAATGTCGGCATCGGGACTACAAATCCGGGAGGCAGTGAAAGGTTGCAAGTCGCAGGTAGAGGTTTGTTCACTGATGGCTCCTTAGACCCAAATGATGCTGCTCCTGCTGGGGTCGGTATTGGTTATAATATTGCTGGTAGTTATGGTTTCATTGATTCAGTCCATACTGGAGTTGGATATAAAAATTTAGCACTTATGGCAGACAATGTGGGGATTGGTACTACAAATCCCGGGGCTAAGTTACAAGTAAGTGGGGATGTTCTAATCTCCTCAGGTTCTGCTTATAAGTATTCCAGTTCAAGTTGGAGAACTGGGTTAAATATTATTGCTGACAGCGGTGGCATGCTTACAGATAGCACTATACAAATGGAGGTTGGTGGTACAAGTGCTAAAGGTTTCCAAATTATTGGGGAATCTACAACAGAGCCTATTTTTGAAGTCTCAGGATTGGGTGCAGTCTATATGAAGGGTAATGTTGGTATCGGCACTACAAATCCCACATACAAACTAGATGTAAATGGTTCAGTTATTCTTCGTTGTTCGATTGTTTCTAGTTGGACTACAAATGTGCCAAATCCTTCTTGTGCTGATGTCGCGGAAGTATATCCTACTAATGAGAATCTTGATTATGGAGAAGTTTTGGCTATGGATATAAATAATCCTGGTCAGGTTGTAAGGTCAACAATTGCAAACCAAAATAATATCTTAGGTATTTATTCTACTTCTCCTGGTATGCTCATCGGAGGGGGTGCAGTTTTTGGTGGTGTTATTGATAAAGTAGAAGGCAAGGCACCCGTAGCTCTAGCAGGTCGTGTACCTGTGAGAATTTCTGAAAATTCAGAACCTATCGTAATAGGTGACTATTTGGTTAGTAGTGATGAGCCAGGTAAAGCCATGAAGGCAACTCATGCAGGAAAGACTATTGGTCAGGCGCTCAGTGCTTGGACACCAGGCACAGGTCAGGAAGGTGTACTTATGATGGTAAATATTGCTTGGAATGATCCAAACAATGAGTTTGGTAATTTGAAACTAAAGATAGATGATCTCACAGATAGAGTTGCCGCACTTGAAGCCAGTGTAAATCAAAATGGTTCTGGTATTTCTGCACTCGGACAATATGCTGTCGATTTCTTTAATTCTGGAGTGCAGTCTGTAGTGGACGGTATAGTCTACATGAAAGGTATAGTCACCGAGAAGCTCACTGTGGGTAGTGCAGAAAAACCTGCAGGCATACAAATGTTTGATCCAAATGGCACCGCGTATTGTGTACGAGTGATGGTAGGAGGTGTTCTTTCTTCTGAGCCAGGTACTTGTGACCCTATACCACAAGAGCAAACTCCTCCACCAGCTCCAACTTCTGATACAACTCCACCAATCGTAACATTGAACGGTGATGCAGTTATAAATCTAAATGTAGGGGATACATATACTGAGCAAGGGGCCACAGCTACAGATGATGTGGATGGCAGTGTGTCTGTAGTAGTCACAGGCACTGTAGATACAAATATAGCAGGTATTTATGTAGTTCATTACAATGCAGATGACGTAGCAGGCAATCATGCCGTAGAGGTGACAAGGACGGTGAATGTGGTAGAATCTGCACCAACACCTTAATGAATTTTAAAATAGAAAAAAAATTAAAAGGAAAGCTCGGTAGGGCAGGAGTGCTCAATACACCACATGGAGAAATACTTACTCCAGCCTTTGTGGCTGTGGGTACAAAAGCTACTGTAAAATCTCTCACTCCTGAGATTGTGCGGGATGTAGGAACCCAAGTAGTCCTCGGTAATACTTACCATCTATATTTACAGCCTGGAGATGAGACAGTGCGGGATGGTGGTG
>CAZFKY010000018.1:0-8287 GCA_964519485.1 uncultured Candidatus Saccharibacteria bacterium
TTTAGGTGATTAATTTCTTAAACTCTTCTACCATCGGCACTTTTTCTGATTCAAGACCATAGATATCCGCTATATAATAAGCACAAAAATCTGCTATCAACAGAGAAGAAAAAATCTTAAGCCAAATATTTTCACCTTTTATATCTAAAACCCGTACTTTAAAATTTCTATCTTTATATAATTTTTCCAAAACCTCCATCCTATTTATGACCTTGGGATTATCTTTTTCATCTTTTATTAAGATAAAATAAAAATTCTTAGAAAGAAGATAGCTTTTATCATTCGGATCAAAAGAAGTCATTTCGTTGTGATTAAGCTCAGGTAAAACATTACAAAAAGATGGTATCTTGCCAGTCTCATTCAATTTTATTTTCCAATTATAACCGATAGCTGAATTTTTATTTGAAGTATAAATAATCGGTATATAATTTTTTAAATCATTGGCCAAATCTTTACCAATTTCTTCATATATATCTGGTTTTAATTCTTCTTTTAATTTAGAAATGTCACCCAAACCATCCTCTAAATTCATAAATTTCATAAAAGCTTTTATAGAATAACCAAGCGCACTTCTAGGCTGAATACCAGTATCAGGTAATTTAATATAGGGAATACTGTTTTCAACAGCCAAAGAAAGGAGCTTGCCTCCGACTGCAATCACAGCCATATTTAAATTTTTTTCTTTAGCTTGATTAAAAGCTTCTATGGTTTCTTCGGTATTACCAGAATAAGAACTAAGAATAATCAGCTTATTTTTTAAAACTTCAATTGGCTTCACAGGCAAACCGTAGTCTTTATGGATCAGTAAATCTATTTCCGGTTTAAAAATTTGCACCAAAATAGGAGCCAGGGCCGAGCCACCCATACCTACCACCACAAAACCATTCCCTCTTTTTAAATTCTCTATATTATTTATCTCAGGTTGATAAGAAAACTGCTCATTGAATTTCTTTATTGCTTCATACATATGGCCATATTCTAACACCTTTGTGGTATAATTTATACATGCAAGAAGATGCAAATATATCTTGGTCTATGCCAGAATACGAAGATAGATATCGTAGCCCAGATTGGTTTTGGGCTTTAGGTATAGTAGCTGTCACCATAGCCATAACTTCTATAATATATTCCAATTACTTTTTTGCTATTTTAATTTTAATTAGTGCAGGACTCTTGGGCTTCTTTGCTGTGAAAGAACCCGACATGATCGAATACACCTTGGATAAAAAGGGGTTGCGGATAAAAGACCACATTTATCTTTTTGAAAATATAAAATCTTTCTATGTACAAAAAGAGCATAAGCCTACCCTCTTTATAAAAACAACTAGATTCTATATACCAATTATTTCTATGCCAATAGAAATAAACCTAACAGATAAAATAAAAGAAAAATTTCTAGAAAATAAAATCAAGGAAGAAGAAATGAAAGAACATGTGTCTGAAAAAATAATGGATTCTCTGGGTTTTTAATTGGACTTTTCTATAAAAACTGCTAATCTCTAAATACAAATGCCCTCGTAGTTCAATGGATAGAATGCGAGCTTGCGGAGTTTGCGATGTAGGTTCGATTCCTACCGAGGGCACAAAAAAATAAAATAGCTTATAAAAAAGAGTCGAAAATAGATTTGACTTTTTTTTATAAAGTGATATAATATAAAAATATATGAAGAAAATGCTTAATTTTAAAGGATTGTTCGGAAAAAGTGCCTTATTTATATCTATTTTAATAGTGGTTTTTACCCTGGCACCCACTAATACAGCTAAAGCAGCTGAGACTCTTCTTGGCAATTGTTCTGTGGCTGATTATTCTAATGCTGCAAATGTTTATGGTATTGAGGGTTCAACTTTTACTTTTACTGGATCTTGTACTCCCCCAGCAGGAACTACTCGTATAAATCTAGAAGCAAATTACGATGACGCAGGAACAGTACGTGTAAATGGTTCTCCTGTTCACTCTATCTCAGATAATTCATGTTTAATAAAAAACTACAACGTAGACATTACTGGTAGAATGACTATCGGTGTACCGAACAATATCAGTGTCACTACTATAAATAGTATTTGTGCTGGTACTGGAGGTCGTGCTACTTTCTCTTTTTATGGTACAAATTCTCCAGCTCCTACTCTAACTTTGACTGCAAACCCTGGCACAGTAAATGCTGGTGGTTCTACTAATTTATCTTGGTCTACTACTGATGCTACTAGTTGTGAAGCTTCTAGTTTTTGGTCAGGTCCAAAATCTACTTCTGGAAATCAATTTGTCGGACCGATCAATGTTGAAAGTACTTATGCTCTGACATGTACCGGACCAGGAGGATCAATATCAAAAGTAGTCACTGTGTATTTAAACAATACTCTACCTACTGTCACCCTCACCGCCAACCCAACTAATGTAAATGCGGGGCAATCTAGTACCCTTACTTGGTCTTCTACTAATGCTAATTCTTGTGTAGCTTCTGGTGCTTGGGCTGGCAGTAAAGGAACTTCTGGTAACGAAATTCAATTAAACTTAACTACATCAAAAACCTTTACCCTGACTTGTACTGGACCTGGGGGTTCAAATTCTGCTACTGCTAATGTAACTGTAAATTCACTTCCAATGTCCGGTACCCTCACCCCAGCCACAAACACTTGTATCATCCAAGCAGGACAAAATAATTGTAGTATTAGTTTTAATTGGAATACTGTAAACCCAGTAGCTACTTCATCTGTAACTAGTCTAAATGGTACTGAAGCTACAGGAAACTCAGGCTCATCTTCTTTCTCTGTGCCAAACGGTAACAAGACTTTTTACCTTTACAACAACAGTATCTTGCTTGCACAAAGTACCGTATCTGGTAGTTGTGCTTCTGGTACTAGTTGGAATGGAAATTCTTGTCAGACTGGCACCACATCTGGTGGTGTCCCATCTATAACTACAAATAGTCCTACTGGTGTGAACATAACTAGTGCTACTTTGAATGGTTTCGTAAATGGAAACGGTTTAAATACAAACTCTTGGTTCGAATGGGGTACAAACTACTCAAGCCTCATCCAATCAACCAGCCAAAATTCTTATGGCACTACCTCATCAAGCTACAATGCCTATCTATCTGGATTGAATGGTAACACTACTTACTACTACCGTGCTGTGGCTGAAAACTCCCAAGGTAGAGTTTACGGCAGTGTATTATCTTTCACCACTTCCCCTGACTCAAACACAAATCCTAATTATGGTGGATACAACAATGGTAGTTACCCTTATTACAATGGCAGCCAGCCTTCAGTGGCTACAAATAGTGCTACCAATATCACTGATACAAATGCGACCATCAACGGTTTCGTAAATGGAAACAATCTATCTACTACTGCATGGTTTGAATGGGGTACTAGTGCAAGCATGGGAAATTCTACTACTCAAAATTTCTACGGTTATAATTTTAGTAACTATAATATTTTATTGACTGGCCTTACTCCTAACACTGTGTATTACTACCGTGCTGTAGCTCAAAATGTGCAAGGTAGAGTATTTGGAAATATTTTCTCTTTTGTAACAGCACCAAATGCTTATGGAGCTTCATACCAAAATAACCAATACATCCAAAACAATCAATACACTTATACCAATAATCTAAGTACTACTACAACACCAGCGACAAACGTCTACAGCACCACGGCTCAATTAAATGGTCTGATTGTAAATGCTGGCACCACTCCATCCAATACTTACTTTGAATGGGGACCTACTGCTAGTTTGGGTAACAAAACAGAAACCATATCAACTGGTGCAATAGCTTCTGTACGACATGCAAATACCATAACCGGCCTTACTCCTAACACCACTTACTATTTCAGAATAGTAGCTGACAACGGCACACAAAAGAGTACTGGAGGCACTACTTATTTCATAACAAGTGGAGCATCAACCTCTAGTGTGGGTACTATAAGATCTGGAAGTACAATTTCTACAAATAACGTCGTCAGAAATACAGCAGTAATTAACACCAATACGGGTAATTCTAGCTTATCTTCCCTGTCGCTAAGTATTGATGGTGGTGGAGATACTATCACTACTGGAGAACGACGTGGTTACCATATCACTTGGAAGAATCAAAGTTCTCAAACACTAACCAAAGCAGTACTTCGAGTAATACTCCCTGCCTCAATGACTTTTGAGAGTTCTACCAGAGGATCATTTAAGAGAGAAGACAATACTCTTACTCTAGACATAGGAAACATAAACACCCTAGAATCTGGAGACGTGTTTATAGTAGCTATTGCAAAAACAAATCTAAACATAAATGAATTAGTAGTAGTTGTGGCTAACTTGGTATATACAAACAGTCAAAATATCCAAGAAGACGCTATTGCTTATGCCACCCACCATGGATATGTAATGCAAAATAATCAAAATATAAATCAGTATAACTTAGGAGCTAGTGTCATAACAACAGGCTTCTTGCCTAGTAATTTATTTGGGTGGCTGCTCTTGATAATATTGATTTTACTATTGATTTTATTGGTCCAACATTTATTTTTCCCAGTAGCTGTAGCAGAAGATAATCACGGTCATCACTAATAGAAAACAAATATAGCACAGGAAACTGTGCTATATTTGTTTTATGGAAGAAAATACAGACCAAGAACTAATAGACTTACATTTAAAAGGTGATCAAAAAGCTTTTAATCTCCTAGTGAAAAGATATTCAAAAAATATCTACAACTTTGCTGTAAAATTAAATAATAAAAACAATGCAGAGGATATCGTCCAAGAAATTTTTATAAAAGTTTGGCAAAAAATAAAATCTTTTGACCAGAATAAGTCCAGCTTTAAAACTTGGCTATTCACTATAGCTCGAAATACTATCATAGACTTTTCAAGAAAAAAGAAGTTTTTACTGTTTTCAGATTTTTTTCAAAAAGACGAAGATACCCTCTATGAAAACATACCAGATGAACAAATCCTGCCAGATGAAGCTCTGCAAAAATTACAAGACTTTCAGATTTTAAAAGAAATTATAGATAAACTAAAACCTAAATATAAAGAAGTCGTAATACTCCACTACCAAGAAGATCTCACCTTTGAAGAGATATCTAAAATACTAAAAAAACCATTAAATACAGTTAAAAGCCAGAATCGTAGGGCTTTGGAACAAATAAGAAACTTATTAGAAAATGCACCAAATTACCAATAATTAACGTATAAAAGTATATGAAAGATCTAGGAGAATTAATCAAAAATATAACAGTTGAGCCAGAAACAGGCCTAAATGAAAGAATTTTTAAATCTATCAACAAGAAAGAAAAGGACCTCTATCAATTAAAACTTGTAACTTTTACAATCATAGGCCTCTCCTCTTTAGCAACCCTAATCCCTGTAATAAAAATATTAATTAATGATTTTAATAATTCCGGACTATATGAATACAGTAGTTTAATATTTTCCAACACCGAATCAATATTAACCTTAGGAAAAGAATATATCTTAATAATTGCAGAATCCATGCCAATCCTAAGCATCACCCTAACACTATCTGTATTATTTATTTTTATTTTATCAATTAAAAAAATAGTCGAGCAAATTAATATTAACCAAATTAGATTAGCAATATAATATGAAAAAATTACACGAGTTTTTTGATGCAGAATTATTAACCAAGGTTTTAAAAGTTCTAGGAGTTGTAGTGGTTATCTTATTTATTTTCGGAGCTGGTATGATCGTAGGTTTTAATAAGGCCAATTTTGGAGGCAAATGGGGTAAGCATTATAAAGATAATTTTGGCATGGGATACCCTAGGGGTGGAATGATGGGTGATTTTTCTTCTAAAAATTCCATGATGGGCTTTTTCCCAAACGCACACGGAGCAATAGGTAAAATAATAAAAATTCAACTACCTAGTATTATAGTTTTAGACAAAGATAACTTAGAAAAAGTCATAAATATCACCGACGACACAGAAATAGAGCAAATGCGTACAGATATAAAAAGCTCTGAATTAAAGGTGGATGATTTTATAGTGGTGATCGGTTCACCAAATGACAAAGGTCAAATCGAAGCAAAACTGATCAGGGTTATGCCCTCTCCAGACTTAATAAAATAAATAAAAAAAGCCCCAACAGGGGCTTTTTTTATTCTTGGACAAAGTCTTCACCTTTTGCCCATTTCTTTAAAATTTCGTAAGAAGTTTCTCCACAAATAAATTTCTTGGTTTGAGTGTTGTAGAAAAAAGGTACTCCCCCACAAAGCTCTCCATTATCTATCGCAAGTAATTTTTTCTCATTCTCAGGATTGTGCCAAACTTCAAAAACATCCACTTTGACACTTTCTTCTTTTTCAAGACGCTCCACTAATTCGTGCATGTGCACACAATGTGGGCATTCTGTTCCATAAAATTCTAATAGGTGTGACATAAGATCGCAAAAGCGAAATATTTATTTAGTAATTCTAGCTAAACGAGACTTCTTGCGAGCTGCGTTGTTCTTCTTGATAACTCCAGTTTTAGCTGCTTTATCAATAGCGGAAAAAGCAGAAGATAGCATCTTAAGAGCAGCAGCCTTGTCAGCCTTTGCTGTCTTCTCGATTTTCTTCATAACCTCTTTCATTGCGCGCTTGCGGGCATCATTTACAGCCTTCTTGCGAAGGGATCCGCGAATAGCTTTTTTAGCTGATTGTGTTATTGGCATAGAATTAATTTAACAGAAAAACCCTTAAAATGCAACCTATGCTACAAAAACCTAAATCCAGCCAAGGGCGGACAAGTTATGCTATGATTAAACCATGATCGGAAGCATTAAAGGTAAAGTAATCCTAAAAACAGAAAAATACATCCTAATAGAGACAAATGGCGTAGGCTACAAGGTGGCTATATCCCCTGACACTCTATCAAAACTAGGAAATAAAGAGACAGAGGTCTTTCTTTTCATTCACACTCATGTGCGAGAAGATGCTTTTGATCTATATGGCTTCCTAGAAGACAAAGAGTTGGAATTTTTTGAAATGCTTATCAGTGTATCTGGTATAGGACCACGCTCAGGACTCGCAATACTAGGCATAGCTCCTATCGATACCCTACGCAAAGCCATCAGCACGGGAGATATATCTTATCTGACCAAAATCTCTGGCATAGGTAAAAAAACTGCAGAAAAAATATGTATTGAGCTCCGAGATAAAATCGGTAAAGATGTAGGTGGTGCTCCACTTAAAGATGAGTTAGACGCACTAGAAGCATTAAAAGCCCTAGGCTACTCTCAAGGTGAGGCTCGTGAAGCTTTGAAAAAAGTTTCACCTGATTTAGGTACAAATAAAAAAATTCATGAAGCCCTCAAAATACTAGGTAATAAATAATATATGCCTGAATTACCTGAAGTAGAAAACCTGCGCTTAGGCCTAGAAAAATACATCCTAGGTCAAAAAATTTTAAAAGTGAAAGTAAACAAGGGTAGATTGGTATCAGGTAAAGGAAATATCAGATCAATTTCCCCTGCTAAAATAAAAGAATTTGAAAAAGAAATACAAGGAGAAAAATTTGTAAGTGTAGAACGCCGAGCAAAAAACTTAATTTTTAATTTAACTCACAATAAAATAATCCTGGCTCATCTAAAAATGACTGGGCAATTTGCTTACATACCAAAGCAAAACCGAGCTCGTAATTTTTCGAGCGACAAAGCGGTAAGTGCGCGAGGAACGAGAAAAATTACGAGCCCGGTGGAGCCTGTCTTTGGTGGCCACCCGATAGAAATATCAGAGAAAACTTTACCAAACAAACACACTCATATTATTTTTGAACTAGATAAGGGTACTCTCTACTACAATGACACCAGAATGTTCGGCTATGTTCTATATTTCAAAGATAAAAATACGTTAGAAAAAGATGGCCACTTTAAAAATTTAGGTAAAGAACCTTTAGATAAAGACTTCTCCTTAAACTATTTCAAGGAGTCATTAAAAGATAAAAAATCAAAAATAAAATCAGTCTTAATGTCGCAAAGTGTCGTGGTGGGTGTGGGAAACATATATACAGATGAAAGCTTATTTGAGGCTGGCATAGACCCAAGAAGGCAGGCTTCCAGCCTGAAAGATATAGAAATAACCAAGCTTTATAAAGTCATAATTCGTATATTAAAAAAGGCTATAAAAGTAGGAGGCTCCTCTGTAGCCACCTACAGGCTGATAGATAATACTCGTGGCAACTATGCCCGTGAGCACAAAGTATATGGCAAGGACGGAGAGAAGTGTGTAAACTGTGGTACAAAATTAAAGAAAATTCTTATCAACACCCGCACCACTATCTTTTGTCCTAAATGCCAA